>NZ_CP141945.1:1477500-1820724 GCF_035658495.1 Novosphingobium sp. RL4
GGCCGGCCACAAATTGGCATTGCCAAATATCGCTGCAGTTCATTGTTTGGGGACAATTGGGCATGGCGCACAGCAGAAACTGTATTGCATTGTACGTGGCCGCCGCTGCTATTTCGGGCTGCACAGTTATCGGCAACGGTCACAATTCGGTGGTTCTAGGTGAGCTCCCACAGGACCCCGACTATCCGAGGTATCCAGGCCGGGAATTCCAAGGGCTGCTCAGGTCGCCAGATGGCCCGCCAATCATTCCGGGGAAAGGAACGATCACCGAGGAATATGCCGGCTGGACGGCCTATCGAGCGACCCACGCCGGCACACTGGATAGCGCGCAGCTCGATCTGATCGTGCGCGATCTCAATGTGACGCCTTCGCTTGATCCGCTGAACATCGAGACGAACAATGCGGCTGACGTCGCCAAGATCATGGCGGACAGCACGACCAGTGCTGACCAGAAGGGGCAATTGGTCGAGCGGTTCCGCAACAACTATCGCAGGATGCCGGAGAATTATCTGCCGATGGTGCCCCGGCAGGAGTTCAGGGATTTTGGCGACGGTTCGGGAGAGCAGCAGGTCACGGCCTATCACTGGTTTCCGAAAGTCGCGCTTGATCTGACCGGGCAGCTTCAAACCGTCGGGAGTTCGGATCGCTTCGAATATCTGGCTGTCGCGGTTACGCTGGTGAACGAGCGCGAGCCCGGCACGAGCACACCGCTTCCCGTCACTTTTGTGAACTTCGCACCCAAGGCGGCCGATCTGTTCGACTTCACATTGGGAACGTTCAAGCAGACGGCCTCCATGACAGGGAAGGCGTCAATCGGCGGGAGCGCGTCGAGCAAGACGACGTCAGGATCGAGCCAGACGAACACGGGCACCGGGACCTCCTCGACCGAGACCAAGGGAAGCGAGACCAACGCCGGTTCGACCAATGGCGCCTCTGTGAGCCTCACCGTCTCTGACGAGCTCACACGTGACCTGCGCTCCTCGATCGACACGCGCTCGGCTGGCATTACGAATGATGGAAAGACCTTCGTGATTGCGTTGCGGAGCAACGAGCAGCGCCGGATTTCGGGCACCTACAATTATGCCGTCATGCTCGACATCGCCCCGAAGATCAGCAAGGTGAAGCTTGCGAATGGGTCGATCGTCGTGGTGAGCGACACCCCGACGCGCCAGATCTGGGCGGATGTTCGGATCATAGGGGTGATCCGGCATGTCGCGAAAATGGGCAAGACGGGCACTTTCAAACGCGTTCCGGAGCCAACCAATGACGCGGTGTTTAACGAGGTCCTTGTCCGCCAGAAGCGCGTGCTGCTGTGGGAACTGCATCAGGACGCGCTGATCGACAGCCTCCCGGCACCGAGCAACCTCATCGTCTATACCAATCATGACAGCGCAACCTTCTCGGTGATCGCTGCGGACACGCGGAAAATCCTCGCCCGCGGCAAGGGACGGGAAACGAGCCTTCCGCTCAAGGACGGGCAGGATGTCGATATCGAATTCGATCCGATCATCCTTGCCGGAAACGCACCGAGCGTGCTGATCGCAGCGCCGATCCGCCATGTGAAGCTTGGCGCCGAGCCCGCCAAGCTCGTCGGCACCTATCTGCTTCAGGCCACAGCGGCGAAGGAGAAGAAGAATGGCAAGTGACCAGCACCGGAAACTGACGATGCTCGTTCGCGAGCTCGCCCGTGAAGGCAAATATCTCACAATCGAAATCCATGAGGAGAGACCTGCGGGCTTCGCCGAAGGGACAGTCCTTAAGTCACTGGCGGCCAGGGATGCGAGTTGCTGCCGTCGCTGGGGCTATGACCCGGCGACGGGCCAGCGCATTTGCATCGAGCCTTGCTGAAACTCGGTCTGGGCAGGGGGCGCCGTCAGATTTACGCGTTGATCAACTGCCTAGACGATTGCTTGCGGCCGAGGACAATCGTCCGGCTGCTCTGCGCGATATTGATGTTGAGCGCACTGCCCACACCGAAAGTGGCGCGCAGTAACCCCGGCGTCATCGTCAATTGAGGAGCCGGATCTCCTGGCCAACGAGCAATGCGCCGCTCTAGGGCCGAAGCGCTTCACCGACAATAATCAAATGCTAACAGGAGATTGCGTCCAGTTCCGGTGGCACTGATCGAACTATAAGGCAGTTGAGAATAGCGATTTGCCGACGCCTCCGACCCATTCGTGCCGTTCAGCCGTTAAAATCCGGCGCCCAAGTGCGGTCCGTCCGCTAACCGGCAGGTCGCGACCAGCTTAAGATATTCAGCGACGTCAATGCGAGCGACGGCTTTCGGCCCAAGAAACGACGGCTCGCTCCGGTTCGGTCGCGATTATTCTTGCCCCATAACGACATGCTTCGTAATAATGTTAAGCACTGCCCGCCGATCTACCGAGTCCGATCTTTTTCGGCGCAGTGAAATTGTGGGATTTTTGCGATGACTGGTCACTGTCTACACTTGTCGGGGGACGAGGGATGCCGGGAAAAATCGATAAGGTCATTGTCACCAACTTCGGTGCGCTCCATGGCAAGTATGGCACATCTTATGCCAACGTCCACACCGCGCTCACCCGGTGGATCCAGGCTGACCTGCAGCGCGGATTGATTACCGAGGTCGTCGGTATCGATGACGCTGTCGCCATGCAGGCCGCCGGCGGATCCGCGGTTACGGACGCTCTCGACTGCGCGCAGAACAAGCAGGCTGTCGACGAAGTCTATCGCGCCTTCGCGCCTGACTATATTGTTATCCTGGGTTCCATCGACGTGATCCCGCACCAGGACATGCTGAACCCTCTATACACAGGCCCCGGTGGCGACGATCCGGACGAGCACGCGTTTGGTGACCTACCCTATGCCTGCGACGTGCCCTACGGCCATGACATCTCGGCCTTCAAGGGTCCCACCAGGGTCGTCAGTCGTCTTCCAGACCGAACCGGTGCGCAAGATCCGCAGAGACTCGTGGACCTGATAGAGGCGGTCATTCGCCATCACCCGCGGCCTCGCGCCGACTTCCAAGACTATCATGCGGTATCAGCCGAGGTATGGAAGGATTCGACTCTGCTTTCGGCCAGAAACATGTTCGGCTCGGACAGCGACCTTCAGTTGGTTCCACCCGCGGGGCTGCCATGGCCCGGTGCGCGCTTGGCCCGCCTGGTGCACTTCTACAACTGCCATGGCGCCTCCGTGGATCCTCAGTTCTACGGTCAGCGCGGCACGCAATATCCGCCGGCATTGAACAGCCAGGATCTGGCGGGAAATGTGACCGATGGGACGGTTGTCACGGCGGAGTGCTGCTATGGTGCCGAACTCTACGCGACGAGCGCGGTCCAACCGGTCGCGCCCACGTGCAACAGCTACCTCGAGGCGGGCGCAATCGGCATGTGGGCCAGCACAACGATTGCCTATGGCCCGGCATCCGGCAACGGCCAGGCGGATCTGATCACGCAGTTCTTCATCACGGAGGTCTTAGCTGGCGCATCGACGGGACGCGCGGCTCTTGAGGCGCGTCAGCGCTTCGTGCGCGCCGCCTCTCCGGCTGGCCCCGAGGACCTGAAGACTCTCGCGCAGTTCAACCTCTATGGCGACGCGTCGGTGGTCCCGGTCGATATACCAACAGCGACGAAGGCGCCTCCCGGAACCGCGGAATCGGTCGCCCAGCGCGCGACCCGGGTGGACCGGCGCCTGTTGCTCGCACGCCAAGGCGTTTCCTTGCTGGCATCCGAACCTGACCTCATAGCGAGCCAAGAGCTGGCCTCGGACCTAATCCTCGGCCAGCTGCGCACCCACGTCGATGGCGAACGCGAACGCGAGCGCGAGCGCGAGCGCGAGCACGTCGGGCCTGTGCTCGGATTTCGCCTGCGTTTTCCGGATCAGGGCTTCCTCGCTCATTCGCTCAATGAGATGCAGGACGCGAGCGACGGATACGTCGTCGCGTTCGTCCGCGTTCCGAGTCCCGAGGATGCCCCGGTCCGGCCCGTCAAGCTCCTCGTGGGGCGTGTCCAGGGTGGCCAGGTCGTCCGCGTATCGACCGTGGTGAGCCGGTGACCATTTCTTCCGGCGCGCCGCGATACCATTCCGGATGCAAGTGCATTAGGCTCGTCCCATGGAGGAACTTACTGGTCTCGTCACGTCCGGGGTGTTCGCGCCTGGCTCGAAGAGCGAGCGGCGCGGCGTCTATCTCGACACCGCGGCCGGCCGTTTCGTTCTGCGGCGGCCGGGTGCGAACGCCTTCAGCGATCCCGTGCTTGAGGAACTGGTCGGACGCCGGATCACCGCCTTCGGAGAGACCCGGGACTACGTCCTGCTCCTGGCTGACTGGCGCGCGGTCGACGACGACTAGCGCCTCCGACAACTGGTCGGCGCTGATCGTTGTGCGATCGTGCCGGTCCCGCTCTCCGATGGGACGTCACGCTTAGAGAAAACTGGCTTGGGGGATTTCCGAATGCGAAGTCGTGTGACATTCCAGCTGCAACGGATCCTCGAGCAGGCCCATGAGGCCGACCTCGCGCAGGCCCACACCTTCTCGAAGTCCTTGGGAGTAGGCGCGGGATCGAAGAAGCACGTCGATGTGCCGGACGGCTTCTCGCCCCACGACTACGCGGTCTTCCTCCTGCACGTGGCTGCCGAGATCGAGCACGGCCTGCTCGTCCAGTATTTGTTCGCCGCCTATTCGCTTGGCGGCCCGCAGGTGCCCGCCGAACACCACGATAAGGTGGCGCGCTGGCAGGCCGTGCTCCTCGGCATAGCACGGGAGGAGATGGGGCACCTCGTCACGGTCCAGAATCTCCTTAAGCTGCTTGGCGGCCCGATCAACCTCGAACGCGACGACTTCCCGTGGGATACGCCATTCTATCCCTTTCCGTTCTCTCTCGAGCCGGTGAGCCTCGGATCGCTCGCCCGCTACGTGTGCATCGAGAGTCCCGAGACGTGGCCCGATCCATGGGCGAAGAGACGTGCGGAGATCGAGGGGATAGGGTTTCCCGGCGGCGCCAGCGACTTCAAGCGCGTCGGTCTGCTCTACGAAACGCTGAAAAACCTGGTCGGCGACAAGACGCTGATTCCCGACGATCTCTTCCATGCCGACACGCTCAGCTTCCAGGCCAGCTTCGCCGAGTGGGGACGTGGCTATGCGGCTGGCGCGCGTGGCGCGACGGAACCTGGAGCGAGGGTGCCGGACGTCCTGATCCACACCGCTTACTCCCGTTCGACCGCACTGGATGCGCTCGAGGCGGTCGCCGAGCAGGGGGAGGCATCGCACGCCGACGGCGACAAGGATCCTGCCCCTTCGCACTTTGAGCGGTTCATGGGACTATTCCTGGAGATCGAAGCCGTCACGGGCTGGACTCCATGGCGTCCCGTTGCCGCCAATCCCCGAGCGGTCGGGGATCCCGACGCGGTGCCCGGCACGACCTACATCGGCAATCCAGTGGCGCGGGTCTGGGCGCGTCTGCTCAACCTGCGCTACCGGATGCTGCTTTCCTACATCGCCCATAGCTTCCGAATCTCCGGCGACTACACGTCGGCGGACGGCCTGACGCGAAGCGCGGTGCTTAATCGCGCGTTCGGGGAGATGTATAATCTCCGGGCCATCGCCAACATCCTCGTCTCCATGCCGGCCGACGACCCCAAGCAGCCGGAACGCGCGGCGCCGAGCTTCGAGCTTCCCTACTCGATGGATCTACCTATGCTCGACCGGGACGCCTGGCGGCAGCACATCGACCTCCTTCAGGCGTCGGCCAAGCTGATCGGTCAGATCCATGGAACCGCCGGCTCCGCCGCCGACGCGTATCTGGATTCGCTGCTTGCCCTGGATGGGCAGGCGATCGCGACCTTCGAGGCGGCGGTCCGGGGCAGCCGCGGCCCCGGTCTCGCTTACAGCGTGGGGGGACGGGCATGAGCATCCTGGAGCTTCGCATCCTACCGCCACTTTCGGTCGCCCGCCTTGGCGCCTCGGCGACACCCTTGGAGAGCTATCGGATCGAGGTCGATGACAAGCATCCCCTCGGCTACCGCAACGTGGTCCCCGACGAGACGTTGGAGCTGAGCAAGGAAACGGGTGAGATCGTCCGATGCTACACACCGAAGCGCGTGAAGTTTCGCGATGGCGACGATGTCCGGCCGGTGGCGCCGTTCCTCGAGGTGTTTGCGCGGACGTCCGAAGACGTGCTTGAGCCGCTGACGGTCGATCTTCTGGAAGCGCACGGCCTGAAGCCGGCGGACGTGAACTGGACCGTCCACCTCGGATGCCGCAAGATCGAGCGGCGCACGTTCGACAAGAATGATCGAATCGAGGCGATCCTCAAAGTTGGCGACCACGCTCGGCACAGGGTCGATGCGACCTGCGCCAACTTTCGTGACGGCATGACCCTTCCGATTGGATGGGTGCAGTATGTTCGCCCCAACGAGGACTTCCCGGAGATCCGGCTCCGCTTTACGCCCGCCGCCGGACTGGTCTACGGCGCAAGTCCGACCGGCGCCGTCTTCGATACCAAAGGCCCCGACCCCGCGCACACCGATCCGAACGTGCCCCCTGAGCGCATCATCTACGATCCCAGGAAGGGCAACTGGCTGGGTTATGTCCAGATAGAGGCCTTTTCCCACCTGTTTACGAACCCTGGCAACATCTCGCCCAGAATGACGAAGGTGTGAGCTGCGGCTATTTCGACGACGAGTGCGATGGGGTCGTGACTGTGGCCCTGGAAATCGATGGCAAGTCCCTGACGGCGTTCGCCCGCATCGGTGCGGGCCCGCCGACGTTTGCGCCGGACACGATCCCCATTCGCACGGTGGCCGACGAACTCGAACAGATCGCGTTTGGGGTCGAGCACGACGGGATGGCGACGCTCGCTGACGCGGAGGAGATTCTTCGTCGCGCCGTGGAGACCGTGCGGCTATTCAACACGGCGGCGCTCAACGGCAACACGGTCAAGGGCCGCACCAACCAGACGAGCACCATGGTGCGCCAGGACTCGAACGACTTCGGTCGCTACTTTGAGCCGATCATGGCGCCGGCGATCGTCGACAATCATGCCATCCTCGCGCTCCACCAGAACATCCTGACCGCGCTGCGTAGCGGCACCGGCGCGTGGTTCGCGGATGCCCTCCGCAGACCCGAGCAGATCGGGGATCTCTCCGATATCGGCCGCCGCAAAATGCCCGCGATGATGCGCGGCGCCGACGGACGGCATCTGGTGTTGACCCGCCGGCAGATCGATGCGGTCGTCTCGGCCGCCATGGGCAGCCTTTTCTCCGATCCGACCGAGGTGTCCGCATGACCAAGATCTCACCGAGCAACCTGGCGGCGCAACTCAACCACCGCAGCCGAGGCAATCCGTGGAACACGCTGCCTGTAACTGCGATATCCAACTGCTTCCCCGGCCTCGAGTTCGATTTTCGGGTCATATGGCGCAGGATTTTCGAGGGTTTGACCCTGATCGAATGCCATAACCTCGTGCTCGACGGGGACGGCCCTCTCGCCGACATGAAGGGTCATCGGCTGCTGGCAATCGAGGATCCCGGCGCAGGCAAGGGACCGTTGCCGATGGCCGTCGAGACGCAGGGCGTCCAGATGCCGGGTTACGAGGGGGCCCTCGGCAATCCGGATCACCTGAACGGTGTTTCCTTCATGGAGTGGGCGAACAGCCTGGCGAGGATCCACGCCGCGCAGGGTCGGGTGCTCGTGGGCTACTTCACGCCGGAACCTTCATCGGTGGAAGTCCTCTTCCCCACTGATCCGGCCGAGGTCGCGAAGCTGCCCAAGTTCGACCTCAAGGTCCGTCCGATCTTCGAGAGCAGCGCCGTGGACGGCAAGTCGATGGCGACGCTGTCTCAGGCGCTGATCGAGCCTGGGGAGCTGACGCAGGGGCTCTGCTCCCCTTGGCAGAACGACTATCGCGAATGTGCGTGCTACTACTGGGCCGCGAGCCGCCCCGACTTCGTGAACGTGGTCGATGGCCCGGACGGCACCAGCGTGGGTGACAACTGGATGGCCATCGAGCGCCCCCCGGGCGGCGGCTACATCCTCGACGATCGGAGCGATGGCGACGTCTGGAGCTACGACCAACTGTTTCAGAACTGGCAGGGCTTCCTGAAGTTCGTGGTCGGAGGCTCGGAGGAGCAGGATCGGCTGGACAGGGAGGATCGGTCGTAGCGCCATGACCTTGGCCACCGCCATCATCGACGCTTCACGCCCCCGCTCACGCGACGCACATGTGCTCCGGTGGGACGGTGCCGCTCAGCTTCTCCTTCCGGACGGTAGCCAACTGTTCGACATCGACGAGGCGCTTGCCGACGAACTCACGCTGGCCGGCTCGTCCGCAGACGGTGCCGCCACCGCTGCGATCCTAGCACGCCTCGGTCTCGAGCCGCGCGCGGACCGCTGCGCGTCGACCCCGGACGATCGACGCGTGCGGGCGATCTCGCTCGCTGTTGCGCAGAGTTGCAATCTCGGGTGCGGCTACTGTTACGCCCAGGGTGGATCGTTCGGTGGGTCACCCAAGGGGATGGACCTGGGGACCGCGCAGGCCGCGATCGACATGCTTTTGCGGGAGACCCTTCCCTACGAGCAGGTCAACATCGCCTTTCTGGGCGGCGAGCCGCTTATGGGTCGCGATGTCGTGCATGCGTCAACCCGATATGCGGTCGAGGAGGCGGCGCGGCGCGGTATCGCCGTTTCCTTCTCCATCACCACCAACGGCACCCTTGTCTCCGAGCGCGACATCGAGCTGTTTGACGCGCACCGCTTCGCCGTCACCGTCAGTCTCGACGGTGTCGGCGGCGACCACGACCTGCAGCGTCCCTTCAAGGGTGGCCGCGGAAGCTACGCGCGGATCATGGAGCGCATCGCACCACTGCTCGGCGGCGGGCGTGGCTGCCAGGTATCGGCCCGCGTGACCGTCACGCCGCGTAATCTCGACCTGCTGCCGATGCTCAATCACTTCACGGACATCGGCTTCCACAGCGTCGGGTTCTCGCCAATGCTTTCCGCGCCCGGCGAGCAGGATGAGATGCAGGAGCGGCACCTGCACTCAATGCTCGAGCAGATGGTTTCCTGCGGCCGGGAATTCGAGGCGAGGACCGCCGCCGGCGAGCGCTACCCGTTCCTGAACCTCCTCAACGCGCTTCGCGAGATCCACCGCGGCACGCACCGCCCCTATCCCTGTGGCGCCGGGGCCGGCTACCTCGGCGTCTCTGCGGAAGGGGAGTTGGCCGCCTGCCACCGCTTCGTCGACGCGCCGGAAGGTGCGATGGGCACGCTTGCGGACGGCGTTGATCGCGAGCGGCAGGATGTCTGGCTGAACGAACGGCACGTCCACGCCCAGCCTGGATGCCGTTCGTGTTGGGCTCGCTACCTTTGCGCTGGCGGTTGCCATCACGAGACACTGAGCCGTAGCCGTCCGGCCTGCGACTTCATTCGTGGCTGGCTGCACTACGCGATCGGGGCCTACGGCCGCCTCTCGCGGACGAGGCCCGACTTCATCGGCCAACTGGTGCGGTGACGGGCCTTACCGACGTGATCGTCGTCGGCGGCGGTCCGGCGGGGTGCATCAGCGCGCTTGCGCTTTGTCGCCTGGGCTTGTCGGTCCGCCTGATCGAGGAGCATGTCGGCGCCAGACCCCATGTCGGCGAGGCGATCAGCGTGGCCGTTCTCCGCCAGCTCCACGACTTAGGCCTCGAAGGCATCCTAGATCGTGCCGGCTGGCAGCGGTTTTCACGGTGCGACGAGCGCTGGGCAACGGAAAGCTGGATCACGAGGGACGCACCACCGGGCGCGGCGACGTTAGACCGGGGCCGCTTCGATGCGGCACTGGTGGACATCTGTCGGGAGGCGGGTGTCGTCGTCGATCTCGGACGCCGCGCCACCACCGCCATCCGTCGGTCAGAAGGAGGTTGGAGCGTTATACTCGCGGATGGCGAGGTTCGCGGGGCCAACTTCTTGGTCGATGCGGCTGGTCGGCGGGGCCTGTTGCCGAAGTCGCGCCGCTGGCAGGGACCGCGCACGATCGCGCTCTATGCCTATTGGAGCGGTGCGGGTCTCCCGGATCGACCCCGCATCGCGGCCGGTGGAGGCGTTTGGTCTTGGGGCGCGCCGGTCGCGGATCTGGGCTTCAACGCTACGCTGTTCACCGATCGTCAGGCCTTGCCACGGAGCCGAGGGGATCTGCGCCAGATCTATCTCGACGGGTTGGCCGACACGGACCTCCTGCCTCAATTAAGAACCGTCCTTTCCTGCGGCCAAGTGACCGCGTGCGACGCCAGTGCCTGGCTCGACGAGGAGGCAGTGGGCCCGGACTATATCAAGGTCGGAGAGGCGGCGCAGAGCTTCGATCCGCTAGCCTCGATGGGCGTCCAGCACTGTATCCAGTCGGCCCGTAGTGCGTCCGTCGTGGTCAACACCATCCTTCGCCGACCCGGCTCGCAAGCCGTGGCGCGGCAATACTATGAGCAGAGGTTGGAGCGATCGGCCTGGACGCATGCCGTCGCGACCAAAGAGATCTACGGCCGGAGCGTCCACGCCGAGAAGCCGTTCTGGCGGTCCCGGTGCGCGGGCGGCGCGGCGGCTGCGCGCGTCGAGGCGCATCCCATGAGCCGTCCCAAGCCAGTTCTCTCGACGCCCATCCATCTGGACCGAAGCCGCGTTGTGGAGGTACCCTGTCTGTGCGGTGATTTCGTCGAGCCACGCCTAGCGGTGTTGGCTGGGACCGAGGGGGAGCCTGTAGCCTTCCTCGGCGGCATTCCGATTGACATGATCGTACTAGCGATAGTGGATAGCGAAACGGTCGGGGACCTGCTGGAGGCACTCGTGCGCGGGCAAGCCGGAACTCAAGCCCACCGGGTCTGCGGCTGGCTCATCGACAAGGGAGTCGTTCAGGTGTCCGCTGTGTGCGAACAGCCACGACGATGATTGTCGGTCGGTCGGAGGCGTTCTGGAAGCTCAGAACTAGCTTGGGTAAAGTGACCAATTTGTAACGATGGAAGCAGACGCGCGCTCGATGGTCGCGAGAGGGAAATCAGCGCTGGGTGGCGGATCAAATCGTTTTGGACGCCGCGCCGGCGGTTGGTAGCGGCGTGAGAGCGTTACCGGTCCGTCTTAGCATGAATGTAAGTGTGACGCGCGCAGGTGTCAGCTACTGCTTGTACATTGCTAAAAGCCGACGGCCTGCAAACGAACCAATATCCGTCTTTTAACGAGACCAGTCGGGCAAATGCTGAACGTCGGCTTTTGAGAAGACCTGCCATTCTACATTTCATCGGCGAACGGCGGCTAAGTCCCAAGGCCCGGCGTTCGCCCTCGGGCGAAACCGACCCTTCCCGGTCGTTCAGCGGTCAACTTCACGCTCTCAGGTGCGGTCCGTCAGCTTTCCCTTTTCCGGATACCCAAGATGGCCGAGACGCGACTGTCCGGTCCTGACCGGGAATGCTAGGATAGCTGCCACTCGCGGGGGGATAGATCATCAACATACTCCATTCCGACGTCGTAGCGGAAATGCCAGTTGGATCCCAGTTGTGATCTAGCCCCAATCCATATGTGCTGGATCAGGCTGTTCTGCCGACGGCCTTCTTTAATGCCTCGCGCAGGTGGGAAGGAGAACTGGGCTTGGGGCATATCTGCGCATCCGGATAGCGAGTGCGCAGAGCATTCTCGTTAGCGTGGCCTGAATGAAAAATAAGCGGAACTTTCATCTCCTGCATTCGATCCGCCGCCGGGAAGACTTCTCCGTCTGGGAGGCGGACATCGAGGATAGCGCAGACTGGTCGTTGACGCTCGATCGCCCGCATGGTGGCGGCAACAGTGCCGCAATGCGCGGAGACAGCGAAACCCTCTTCGGCGATCAGATCTTCCAGATCGAGGACGACGAACAGTTCGTCCTCGACGATCAGTACGGTGTCGGTCATCGAACCATCACACCGCCAGGCAGCCATAATCGAAGGGCAAAATGGCCATCGCGCAGTTCACGGGAAATCCGGGCACCAAGTTGCCGCGCGGAAGTGGTGACGAGCAATGTCCCGAAGCCCGATCCCTCGCCCACATCAATCGTGTCATCACCCTCTTCGTCCCACAGCAAGTCAATCCCGTCGGCGCTCAACGTCCAGCGCACTCGAAGAGTTCCCGCGCGCGGCCCCAGGACGCCGTACTTTGCGGCATTGGTCGTCCATTCGTGCAGGATGAGGGCAAGAGGGGAGAGGCAGTTGCGATCGATGTCGATCTGCGGGCCTTCGACCAGAATCCCGGATTGCCCAGCGTAGGCGGCCGTCGTCGTTTCGATGAGGGTACGAAGCGAGAATGTCTGCTGCTCGTCGCCGGAAGGCGATGCCAGGGAGTGTGCCCTGCCCAGCGCCGCGATGCGCTCGCGCAGATCCGCGCCATAGCTGCGAACGTCGTTGTGAGACCGACCGGCAACCGAAATAATGCCGCTGACCACTGCGAACAGGTTCTTCACCCTGTGGTTCATTTCGCGCAGCATGAGGCCGCGCGTCTCAGCGACTGCATATTCGGCCGTCAGGTCGATCGTTGCCCCCACCAAGCGGCGCGGACGCGAGTCGATGAGCCGGCCGTATGCCTTGAGCTGACGGCAGGCGGCGGCATCCTCCGCGTCGCACACCCGGAAGGCGATTTCCATGTCCTGATCGCTGTAAAGGGTATGAGCGATGCAGTCTTCGAGCGAGGCGCGATCCTCGGGATGTACCTTCGCCAGCACATGGCCGAGACTCACATTGCCATTGGCCGGCAACGAAAGCTGGCTACGGCTCGTGGTATCGAGGATCACGTCGTCTTCATCCGGACGATACTCCCAGATCCCGATTCCGCCGGTCTTCACGGCCAGATCGAGTCTTTCGCGCTCGGCAGCCAGATCGTCTTCCATCAGCAGGGCTACGGTGATGTCGCTCAGTACCAGCGTGGCGCCATCGATCGTCCCGTGCTGGGTCCGATAGGGCAGAACGCGCAGCGACAGGGTTCGGCCGCCGTCGCTCGTGCGAACCCGGCGGTGGAGAGGCTCGCCGCTGCCCGCCACGCGCCGCGCGTCGTCAAGGTAAGTGCTGTCGTCCAGGCGCGTTGCGACGTCTGCCAACAGGCGCCCCCGATCGGTCTGCTGCAACGGGAAAATGGCAGTCGCCGCTTCGGTGAAACTGCGGATACGAAGCTGTCCGTCGAGCACGATCACCGCCAGTTCGGTGGACTCAAAGAAGTTGCGCAAGTCAGCATTCGCGACGGTAAGCTGGTCCACCTTGCTTTTCAGCTCGTCGTTGACGGTGGACAGCTCCTCGTTGGTGGACTGCAGCTCCTCGTTCATCGACATCATTTCTTCGTTGGAGCTTTTCAACTCCTCGTTCGCTGTCTCCAGTTCCTCAACAGCGGTGCGCAGCTTGTGGCGGGTGAGGCGAAGTTCCTCTTCCAGCGCTTCCATGTGATCGTCGCCGCTTTCGATCTCGGTAAAGTCCGGCCCGTCGAACGGCTGAAAGGGGCCGCGATCGCGCAGGATAAGCAACAGCGAGTTGTCAGGCAACGGCTCGCAAATCGCCTCGACAGGCTGGATGCCGTAATCCGAACGCACCTCGACCTCGCGGGCCACCACCTTCTTGCGGGCATCGCGGGCCTGGCGCACGAGCGGGCCGAGCACGTCGCGCAGGCCCGGCTTGGCTAGCGAGATCGCGCTGGTGCCGCCCGTGCGGGTTACCGGGAAATCGAAATAGCGGCTCAACTTGCCATAGGCGGCAAGCACCGCGCCGTCCTGATTGAGTACCATGGCAGGCGGCGCATAACGATCGACCAGGCGCTGGACGGCTATGCCGGCGTCGGACTGCTTGCGCCTGACATCCCGATTGCTGCTATCTTCGCGGTGACGCTGAACGCCTCGCTCTCCGCCCGGCAAGTCGATCGGGTATCGGGGGTTGCCGGGGGCGCGCTCGAAGATGCGGGCGTGATTATCCAGAGCCGGGAACAGATGGTCGAAGCGGCCGATGCTTTCCGAAGGCCCGAGGAATAAGTATCCGCCCTCCCGGATCGCGTAATGCAGGATCGGCATTACCGATTGCTGCAGGCGATCGTCGAAGTAGATCAGAAGGTTGCGGCAGGAAACAAGGTCGATCCGCGAGAACGGCGGATCCTTTACAACTGAGTGGTTGGAAAACCGGATAAGATCGCGGATTTTGTTCGAGATTGCGAATTTCTCCCCATGCAGCGTCGTCCACCGCTCGCGCATGGGCGAAGGGATATCAGCCAGCGCGGAGGCGGGATAAATTCCCTCCCGCGCGATCTGCAGCATCTGCTCGTCGATGTCGGAGGCGAATATTTGCACCGGGTTGGCGAAATTCATGCGCCGTGCCGTCTCGGCGAACAGCATGGCGATGCTGTATGCCTCCTCCCCGCTGGAACAGCCCGGGATCCAGACCCTGATGTCGTCGTCGCTGGAACGGTCGCGCAGTAGCGGCTCGATCACCTTCTCGCGCAGCGCGTCGAACATCTCGGGGTCGCGGAAGAACCGCGTGACATTGATCAGCAGATCGCGGAACAGCGCCTCGCATTCGCCTGAATCCGATTGCACGCGTTGGAGATAGCCACTGGCCGAATCGATGTTCAGCACGTGCATGCGCCGCTCGACGCGCCGTACCAGCGTCGAGCGCTTGTAGCCCGAGAAATCGTGACCGACGGCCTTGCGCAAGGTGGCGCACAGGTCATCGACATGATCGGCGACAAGTTCGGCTTCGCGTTCGTGGGGCTCGCCTCGGCGTCGGGCGAAGAACGCGCCGAGGCAATCGAGGATCTCCGACGGCTGCTTGACGTAATCCACGAGGCCTGTCCCGACCGCGGATACGGGCATCCCATCGTAGCGCGCGGTTTCCGGTGTCTGGACGACGCAGACCCCGCCTTGCTCCTTGATCGCACGCAATCCCGTCGATCCGTCGGCTCCCGTACCGGAGAGGATCACGCAGGCGGCATCGGTCTGCTTCTCGGCGGCGAGCGAGATGAAGAAATCGTCGATCGGACGGCGAAGCCCGCGCGGCTGGGCGAAATCGGTCAGCTGCAGTTTGCCGTCCTGCAGCGCGAGACCGCGGCCCGGCGGTATGATGTACACGCGGTCTGGCAGCACTTCTTCGCCGCCCTCGCACTGGAGCACGTCGAGCGGGCTAGCCCGGTCCAGCAGCTGGGCCAGCATGCTCTCGTAGTTGGGGTCGAGATGCTGGACGACCACGAATGCCATTTCAGTAGGCAGTCGGGCCACCGAGAGCATCTCACGCAGGGCCTCAAGCCCGCCCGCCGATGCGCCGATCCCGACGATCGGGATACCGCGCGTCCGTTCGTCGCCGCTCAAAGGATCGCGCCGTCGTCTAGACCGGCCAGGGTCAGCCTTGCCTGGGCGATCGTCGAGGCCGAATTCGCGATCGTCGTCAAGGTGCCCTCGAGGATGATGCCGCTCTCGGCGGCCACCGGGCTAAGGCGCGTCAGCGTCAGGCCAAGGTCGCTGTCATATGCCTTGAGCCGATCGGGCTGGGCGCGGCTGACATCGAACTGCGACGCGAAAATGTAGCGCGTCGTGCCGGAAAGGGTGCGCAGCCTCGACATGTAAAGCAGGTTCACAAAAGGCGTTCCGTCCTTCCGAAAATTGGGGATCGGGGTGCGCACATTGACCGCAGCATCGTCGCCCAGGAAAGTCCGCAGTCTAGCTCGGGCTTCATGATCCTCTGCCTGCCCCTGCAGAATGCGGCAATTGCGACCTGCAAGGTCCTTTTGCGAATAGCCCGTCAGGTCCGCAAAGCGGCCGTTCACCAGGATCAGCGGATTGTCCGCGTCCGGACTTCCCAAGGCCAGGGCTACCGGCGAATTCTCGAAGAAGGTGCGCAGGTCGTCGGGAATAGTCAGATCGGACAAGTCGTTACTCCCGGCCATCGGGTATGAGGTAAGGTGGTCGTTCGTTCCGGCCATGCGGGCAAGACAGCAACGACTCTTTGCACCATCTGTTGCCGAAGGTCGAGCCGAGAGGGGAATTGCCCATGGGCAAGTGAGGTTCAGGAAGGACATATGGGCCGTTAGGCGATTGTCCGGTTTTGGACTGGGACAGAGAGATAGCTGCCTTTTACATTTCTTGATCGACGATCTCGAGAGATTCACGTGTCAGTGGCGAGCGTGCCTCGCAGGCCAATGACCCCTAATCCGTTTCACGTGTCCCAGTGAGCAGCAGCATCAACCCGTTATCGACTAGCTTGGCAAGACGGTCGCGCGGAACTGAAGTACCGGCCGGTCCCGCGTCATGGGCGAGAAGCGCAATCACCGTGTCCACCATCACGTCGAGTTCGGCCTCCGACAAAGGCACATGTCCAGTATCCGCTGATCGCTGCGCCAGCTTATGTAGTTCAGTGCGGATGAACGTACTGAACCTTTCGGTAAGGGATCGATAAAGGTCCGGGTGCGACCCCGCCTGCTCCATGGTCGCAATCACGACCGCACTTCTCCCGTCACAATTGCCGGCCTGCTCCAACAGCGCGAGCAGATCATCGCGCAACGATGTGCCCGGATAGCGAGGTGTGCTCACCGGGCTCAGCGTGGCGACCGCATCAGCGACAAGGTCCGCCTTTGCCATCCAACGTCGATACAGCGTCGCCTTCGATACCCCCGCACGCGAAGCCACATCGGTCATTGTTAGGCCGTGATATCCGTTGGTGCCGAGCAGCTCGAGTGCGGCGCTGATAATCAGGTCATCACGGCTGCTGTCCTGCGACCGCCCGCGTTCCGCTGGAGGCAAGCGATGTTGGTGGCTCTGGGCTGGTACGGTCATGGCAACCTTATAAATCCTTTTTTACGAAAATCAACCGTATCGAAACTCTTGCGTTTCGTAATGATCGACCCCATCCTTGGGGCTGCAAGTTGATGCGCATTCCGCGCTGTCGATCAAGAAAGGCTCACAATGTCGAATTCCGAAACCCCTCTAATCCTGGTGGCCGGCGCTACTGGCAAACAGGGCGGCGCTGTCGTTCAAGCGCTTTTGCAGGCAGGCCGTGCCGTCCGTGCATTGGTGCGCGATCCGGATTCGCTTGGAGCGCGGGCGCTTGCGGCTCGAGGGGTCGAGGTCGTCAAGGGCGACTATCACGATTCTGCCAGTCTCGATGCAGCGTTGGCGGGGACATGGGGCGCGTTCTCCGTGCAGATGGGCTCGCATCCCGGCGATCCGGATACCGAGATTGTCACCGGCAAGGCGTTCATCGAGGCGGCCCGTCGCGCAGGTGTCGATATGGTCGTCCACACCTCTGTCGCCCGTGCAGGCGATCAGCAGAACTTCGTCGGTTGGGACGAAGGCCGTTGGGAGCCGCTGTACTGGAACAACAAGGCGGCCGTGAACGACATGGTCAAGGCGCAGGGCTTCCGTCACTGGACGATTCTGAAGCCAGCTATGATTATGGAGGACCTTGTGCCGCCGATGGTGGAATCCATGTATCCCTCGCTACGTGAACGCGGCCGGTTCGAAACAGCGATCGAAGCGGATACCGGCATGGACTGGATCGCGGCGAAGGATATCGGCGCATTCGCGGCGGCCGCATTCGCCAATCCGGATCATTTCCATGGCCATGAGATCGACCTTGCCGCAGAGACCTTCACGATGCCCGAGGTGGCGGCTAAGATCACTGCGGCTACGGGGAAGCTTGTTTCGGCAGTTACGTTGTCGAAGGAAGAGGCGCTGGCAAAACCCTATGGCGAGCTGGGCTATCAGCACGAGTCATGGAACAACGCCGAAGGTTATAAGGTGGATCTCGACACCGTCCGCAGTTGGGGCGTGCCACTGACGACGCTCGACGAGTTCATCGCGCAGAACCGCGACAAGTTCGCCATCGGCTGAACACTCGCACAATTTTTCCTCCACAGCCCAGCGTGTCCGCTTTTAGAAGCGAGACACGCTGGGCTGAATGCCCGCAAAGGGCGCGTTCCGGCCGTCCCGCCGTCGACCCTTACCGGGCGTTCAGAGGCAATTTTTGTTGCCCAGGTGCGGACGGGTAGCTTTCCCTCTCAGGGTTCCCAAGCTGCCTGCCAGAAGAGGAGGTCGACGAAGCCCTTGCTTGTCGATGGAATCAGAGACTCCTGGGCCGGCTGGTGCGCCGGCCCCGTCTAACGTCAATAATCCATCGCCGGCATCGGGGCGGATTTCTCCTCTTTCGGCAGTTCGGCCACGAGCGCCTCGGTGGTGATGAGCAGCGAAGCGACCGACGCTGCATCCTGGAGCGCAGTACGCACGACCTTTGCCGGATCGATGACGCCAGCCTTTACCAGATCCTCGTCCGTGCCGGTGGCAGCGTTGAAACCCCAGTTGTAGTCCTCGCTCTCGAGCAGCTTGCCGACGATGAACGCGCCGTCCTCGCCGGCATTGTCAACGATCTGCCTAACGGGTGCCCGAAGAGCTCGGCGAACGATGTCGATGCCTGACTGCTGATCGTCATTCGCCACCTTGAGACCATCAAGTGCTTTCAATGCTCGCAGTAGTGCGATCCCGCCGCCCGGCAGGATGCCTTCCTCTACGGCAGCACGGGTCGCATGAAGTGCATCGTCGACGCGGTCCTTGCGCTCTTTGACCTCCACCTCGGTGGCACCACCGACGCGGATCACCGCCACACCGCCCGCGAGCTTGGCCACACGCTCCTGCAGTTTCTCACGGTCGTAATCGCTGGTCGTGTTTTCGATCTGTGAGCGGATCTGGGCGAGGCGGGCATCGATGTCGGAACGCGAGCCCGCGCCATCGACGACGGTCGTGTTATCCTTGTCGATGATGATCTTCTTGGCGCTACCCAGCATCGAGACGGCGACGGTCTCGAGCTTGATCCCGAGATCGTCGCTAACGACATTGCCGCCGGTGAGGACGGCGATGTCCTCGAGCATCGCCTTGCGCCGATCGCCGAAGCCCGGCGCCTTGACCGCCGCGACCTTGAGCCCGCCGCGCAGCCTGTTGACGACCAGCGTTGCCAAGGCCTCGCCTTCGACGTCCTCGGCGATGATGAGTAGCGGGCGCCCAGACTGCACCACCTTCTCGAGCAGCGGGACGAGCGCCTGCAGATTCGAGAGCTTCTTCTCGTGGATGAGGATATAGGGATCGTCGAACTCAACCTTGAGCTTCTCGGCATCGGTGACGAAGTAGGGCGAGAGATAGCCGCGGTCGAACTGCATGCCCTCGACCGTTTCGAGTTCGGTCGCGAGGCTCTTGGCCTCCTCGACGGTGATGACGCCTTCGTTGCCGACCTTATCCATCGCCTCGGCGAGAATACGGCCGACTTCCTCGTCGCCATTAGCCGAGATGGTCGCGACCTGCGCGATTTCGCTGTTGGCGCTTACCTTCCAGGCGTGGCTTTCGAGATCGTTGACGACGGCGTTCACGGCGAGATCGATACCCCGCTTGACGTCCATCGGGTTCATCCCCGCGGCGACCGCTTTTGCCCCCTCACGAACAATCGCCTGGGCCAGAACGGTGGCGGTGGTGGTGCCGTCACCGGCCTTGTCGTTCTGCTTGTTGGCGACTTCGCGCAGCATCTGCGCGCCCATGTTCTCGAACTTGTCCTTGAGTTCGATTTCCTTGGCGACGGTGACGCCGTCCTTGGTGATGCGCGGCGCACCGAACGACTTCTCGATCACGACGTTGCGGCCCTTGGGCCCAAGCGTCACCTTCACCGCGTTGGCCAGCGTATCCACGCCGCGCAGCATGCGATCACGCGCATCGGACGCAAACTTTACTTCCTTGGCAGCCATTGCCAAACTCCTTTCCGATTTTTCCTTCCTGAACGTTAGAGGGACGGCAGGCGTGCTCAGGCCGCCTGCTTCAGCTCAGCCTGGGTTTCGACTACGCCAAGGATATCGCTCTCCTTCATGATGAGCAGATCCTCGTCATCGATCTTGACCTCGGTCCCCGACCATTTGCCGAACAGGATCCGGTCACCGACCTTGACAGATAGTTCGGCGAGTTGCCCGCGATCGTCGCGCGTACCAGGACCGACGGCGAGGACTTCGCCTTCTTGCGGCTTTTCCTTGGCGGTGTCGGGGATAATGATGCCGCCTGAAGTCTTCTCTTCAGCTTCAATGCGGCGGACGACCACACGGTCGTGCAAGGGGCGGAAATGCATGGCAAAACCTCCAGATGCAAAACAAGATGTGATGGGCCTATCGCTCTTCTGCGCGACAGGTGCGGGCAAATTATGAAAACCCCTTTTGCGCTTCAAGAGGGTGCCAAAAAAATTTTGGCAGTCCCGCCCAACGAGTGCCAAAAGCGCGCGTTCGAGCGGCATGCAGCCACTGCATTGGCATCTTGACGCGACTCAATGAACCACCAAAATATCTCGTGTGCGGCATCACCGCGCACTTGATCACCGCGACTCAAGGAAAGGAGAGACGGCCATGTCGCAGCCATTCTCGCGTTTTCTTCACCCCTTCGATGTTGCACATCACCCGAGCCTGGAGCCGGAAGTGAAGCGTGCCATACTCGCATCGTGGGCTTCCGATCGGTCCGCGGTCCGAAATGAGCCCGCCTTGCGCAAACCGCCCGGTGCGAAACGCGCCGTACCGATCGACGACATCCTTGCCGCAATGCGCGATCTTGAACGAGGCGAGAATCCGATCCGCTCGCGCCAATGATGGACCGCAGCTTTCTGGCGCAGTTGGAAGGTTACGGGCTGACGACTGCGGAAATTCATTTCTACCTTCCGGATGCGCCCTCGATCTTGCAACTGTTCATCTGGCAGGAATACGATCTTGCGCCTGATTTTCCGGTGCTGTTCGACTTTCTCGACCACTGGCGGCGCGAGATCGAGGGCGCTCTCCATTCAGTCAGAATCGCCCATGACCGTCTGATCCGACCGACCGAATGGCGGCCGGTGAACCATGTCCTGCGGCTGGAATGATATTCTGTCGCGCCAGGGATGAGACGCCGTTGCCGCCGATGCATCCCGTTCTGCAAAAAATCTTCGAGCCCCATCTTGAAGCGGAATTCGACTACATTAGCTAGCGATTGCCGGGCGCCGCGTTCGGGCCCGGTGGGTCATGGAGAACGCCGGCTCTTTTGCTACCGGCGTAGCTCATGCCCAGATCGCTCAACAGAGGATTTGGAAAAATGAGAACCAACTTTGACTTTACGCCTTATCAGCGCTCGACGGTCGGTTTTGACCGGTTGTTCAATCTGCTCGAAGCAGGCGCGCGTGAGGAGGACGGCTATCCGCCCTTCGATATTTTGAAGCTCGGCGAGGATAGCTACCGCATTACGCTCGCGGTCGCTGGGTTTAGACCCGAAGATATCGAACTGGTCGCTCAACAGAACTTGCTCATTGTCACCGGCAAGCGCGCTGAAGACGACAGCAAATGCGAGTATCTGCATCGCGGCATTGCGGCGCGCTCTTTTGAGCGGCGGTTCCAGCTTGCTGATTTCGTCGAAGCCGGAAATGCCACATTCGAAAACGGCTTGCTTTCCGTCGATCTCAAACGTGTCGTGCCCGAGGCGATGAAGCCGCGGCGCATCGAGATCCGCGGCGGCGAGCCGGTCACTGCTCGACTTGGCGAGACGAAGGATCAGGTTAGCGAAGCTGCCTGACCCTGGTTGCTGGCCTGTCGGTGTCGCGTCTTTCCCAATTCCTTAGCGGCGGCGACAGGCCAGAGTGCCACTCGCGACCGATCCCGCCACGCCGGGGCGCAACGGCATCCATGGGGGCAGCGAAGGACTTGCAGCTCTAATCCACCGAAGCGGTGATCTTTGATACGGCAAAGGAGAAGCAGTCCTGGACGATGGTGCAAAGGATTTGTGATGCGAGGGGAAGAGCCGACCGGGACGGCTCCGTATGCTTTTCCGAGGCTTTGCGCGACAGAGTGGAGACAAAGAGGATGAGACAGATTGATCCCTCGGACCTGACTCTCTATGCGCTGACGAGCACCGAACTCACGCGGTTCTCACGCGGCGTCGCCCTTGGGCTGCTCGAACCGCCATGTTCCGTGATCCGTCGATCCGACACCGAAATCAGCGTCAGATTTCGCTCCCATCGCGAAGCGGAACGAACGAGAAAGTACATTTCCTAGCGCTCGGATTGCTCGGCACTGGTAGCGCAAAGCGGTGCGAATGATCAGTCGGCGGGCCGCGCACCTTGATCAGCCGATATCTGAGGTGGTTGGCCCCCCTTATAGGCCGGAAGTCGGGCTTGTGGATCGCAATCCGCCGGCCGTTGGATTATCGGGACTTGCAGAAGCGTTATTATCGGCATGCGTGCGAGACGCGTTCCCTGGTGCCAGGGCGTCAATGGCCAATCGATCTGTCGTTCTATATACGACGAAGTTTTACGCGGCTGACGAAGACGCGGGAGTAACCTCGCGCAGCCACAGTACCCTCAGTCACCAAGCTTCTTGGTTGATGAGCGTGGCAAGACGGAGGGGAGCCAAGCGGCTCCCCTCGCTGGCCTTATAGAGATTTGGCCATCAAGCGCTCAAGCCGCTCCACGAATCCCCGCGGGTCGGCCGGTGCTTCGCCCTCGGCGATCCGGGCTTCGTCGAGGAGAAGAAACGAAAGGTCGCGCCGTTCATCGTTCGTGGCACTGCTCTGCGCCAGCTTCCCGATCAACGTGTGCCCGGCATTGACTTCCAGAACAGGCTTCGCCCGCTCCGGTGCACGGCCGGCGGACGCCAGCATCTTCTCGAGCTGGAGGTCCATCGCGTTGTCGGGGGCGACAATGCAAACCGCGCTCGTGGTCAGGCGGTCTGAAATCCGAACGTCGGAGACATGATCTGCCAGGGCTTCCTTTGCGAAATCAATGAACCCGGTCACATCCTCGGCGGCCTTGGCTGGCTCGCGACCTTCCGCCAGGGGAATTAGGCTGAGATCGGCCGCACCCTGTGTAACCGACTTGAACGGCTTGCCTTCGTATTCCGCGCCCATCGACGTCCAGAAGTTGTCGATCTGGTCGGGTAGCAGCAGTACTTCGATGCCGCGTGCCTTGAAACCCTCAAGCTGCGGGGAATCGGCGATCCGTTCGAGGTCGGTACCGGTCGCATAGTAGATTGCCGTCTGGTTTTCCTTCAGTGCGGAAACGTAATCCTTGAGCGAGCGCCACTCACTGTTCGAGGTCGTGGTCTTGAAGCGGGTAAGGCCGAGCAGGGTCTCGCGCCGTGCAAAGTCTTCGTAGAGACCTTCCTTCAGCACGGCCCCGAAGTTTTCCCAGATCGCCGCAAAGCGTTCGGGCTCGGCGTCGGCGAGCTTCTCCAGCTCGGAAAGAACGCGGTTACTCACGCCCTTCTGGATTGCCGAAAGGACGGGGCTGTCCTGGATCATCTCGCGCGACATATTGAGCGGCAGATCCGCGGAATCGACGAGGCCGCGCACGAAGCGCAGATAGCGCGGCAGGATCTCCGCCTCATCGGTGATGAACACGCGCCGGACGTAAAGCTTAGTGCGCCCGCTGCGATCGGGATCGAACAGATCGAATGGCTTGCTCTCCGGAATGAAAGTCAGCACCGAATACTCATGCCGCCCCTCTGCCCGGTAATGGAGCGTCAGGGCGGGCTTATCGAACTGGCCCGCCACGCTGCGATAGAAGTCGGTGTAATCTTCCTCGCTGATGTCCGACTTCGGCTTGGTCCACAGCGCCAAGCCGTCCGCGAGTTGCCGAGCTTCCTCGTCGCTTCCGGCTTCCTCGATGAAAATGGGGACCGGTACATGGCCCGATTGGGCCTTGACGATCCGCTCGAGGTTGTAGCGCTCCGCATAGCTTTTCGCGTCATCAAGAAGATGGAGAGTGACTTTGGTCCCGCGGGCAGGTGCTTGCGCTGGATCTACGGGCGCAATTGTGTACGTGCCAAGTCCATCGGACGACCAGCTGGATGCATCACTTTCACCCGCTCGCCGCGACACGACGTCGACTTTGCCCGCCACCATGAACGCCGAATAGAAACCGACGCCGAACTGACCGATTAGCTGCTGGCCTTCTCCGTTCTTGTCCGCGGAGAGCCTGTCCATGAAAGCCTTGGTCCCGGAACGGGCGATGGTGCCGAGCGTTTCGCCCATATCGGCAGCGGTCATGCCGATGCCGTTGTCCGCCACGGTCAGCGTGCCGGCATCCTTGTCCAGTGTGATGGTGATTTTCGGCTGCGGATCGTCGCCTAAAAGCGACGGATCGCCAATCGCTTCATAGCGCAGCTTCTCGCACGCATCGGCGGCATTCGAGATCAGCTCGCGCAGGAATACGTCCCGGTCCGAATAGACCGAATGGACCATCATGTGCAGCAGCTTGGAGACATCCGCCTCGAAGGCGCGGGTTTCAGAGGCGATAGCGGAATCTGTCGTCATCGTATCCTTGGCTCGCATGGTTCAGATTTGCCCCGGTCAGATGGAAAGCCCCTGGGCTCTCGTCAAGGCGTTGAGCGTGATAAGGGTTTATGCGGGAGCCACCGTTCTAAGGCCGACTTGCAGGCGTGTTGGGACCTTGTGAGGGTCAGTCTAGGAGCACCGCCGTTGGGATTTCGATTCTGCGCACTGCCTGGGCCAAAACAGCTGATCTTCGACCCTGGTCTTGGCACCGCCAAAGTAGGCGATGTTCTCCAGATTCAAAGCGGCTCCGAGTGGCTGGGATGTTGGACCCCGCGTAATTGATGTAGCCACCCTGCCTGCATGTTACGAAGTCGCAAATGAACGCTTCAATGCAGGAGGGTGACCGATGTCGATCTATGCCGGATTGGATGTGAGCGACAAGACCACGCACGTTTGTATCGTCGATAACGATGGCGCGGTGTTGAAGCGCGATGTGGTGGCCAGCGATCCCGATGCGTTGGCCAAATGGCTCAATAAGCACTGCCCTGATCTAGCGCGGGTGGTGCTGGAGACGGGCCCCTTGTCGACCTTTTTGTACCACGGTCTGGCAGAACGCGAAGTGGCCGTCGCATGTATTTGTGCCCGCCATGCCAAGGGCGTGCTGTCCGCTCGGGTCAACAAAAGTGATGTCCATGATGCAGAGGGATTGGCGCAACTCGCCCGCACTGGCTGGTTCAAGCGCGTTCATATGAAAGCATCAGCCACCCACATCGACCGGGCTGCGCTGCGGATCCGTGCGCAGCTGATTACCACGCGCGTGGCCATGGCCAACCAGTTGCGCGGGTTACTGAAGTTGTTTGGCTTGCGAATGGGCAAGGTCACCACCTCCGGCAAACGCAGCGAACGTCTGGCAGCTCTTTTCCGGCAGCGCCCTGATCTCGCAGACCTTTTCGCGCCGCTTATCGCCGGTATCGAGGTCATGGAGGAACAGTTGCGCGCTTCTAATCGTCTGCTGGAAGGGCGGGCCGCGGCGGATCCGGTGTGCGTTCGGCTGATGAGCGTCCCTGGCGTTGGTCCAATCACGGCCCTGACATACACAGCCAGCGTCGAAGATCCGCATCGCTTTGCCCGAAGCGAAGATGTCGGCGCTTATGCAGGCCTTGCTCCACGTCGAAGCCAATCGGGTGACCGCGATGTGCTAGGGCATATCTCCAAAGCTGGCGATCCGATGCTGAGGCGATCTCTCTATGAGGCGGCCAATATAATGCTGTCTAGGGTGAAAAGGCCTTTTGCGCTCCAGCAATGGGGGCAAAATCTTGCGGAAATCAAAGGTAATAAGCGCGCCAAGATTGCGGTTGCCCGCAAGCTGGCTGTGCTGCTTCACTCGCTTTGGCTGAACGAGACGGAGTTTCGCTGGGCATGAAACCAGCGTTCTTCTTCCCGGTTAGCCATGCCTGGACGATCTCGCCCGGACTGTAGAGGCACAACCTCGAGTTGGACCCAGAGACGTCCCCCCTTCCGCCTGGCCGCGACCATGATGGCTTGGACACATCGCGATCAAACGCTGTCCGATGACCTCGAAGACAACCGTCGGCACCGGGAAAAAGGAATGGCCATGAGAATATCAATTAGACAACTGTCCAGAACGACAGTTTCGAAGACGCGGAACGAGATAGCTGGCATTCGATCGGGTCGGCGTGCGGTTTCGTGACCGACCCTTTGAAGACATTCAGCGGCTTTAATCTCCGTCTCAACAGCTGACATTCCGCTTTCCCTGCCCTTTCAAGAGCTACGCGTCAGCGCAATGAACGGCTTTGCCGCCTCACTCAGGATTCGGTAGGCACTATCACCCTCCGGCACCACCGTCCCCAGCAGAGTGACATCCTTGTCGAGCAAGGCCCCGCCATGGGCAAAGCCGGCAGGCGAAGTCATGCGTGCACAGACGCCGAGGCCGAAGCTGTTGCCGCTGCTCTCTCCGACAAGCCGCACCAGCGTATGCTTCTCGATGCCAAGGGTTCGGCCCACCTCAATGGCGGCGTGCGCGAGGGCCATGTTAGCTGCCAGCAGCGTGTTGTTGATGAGCTTGGCGTACTGACCCGTGCCGACATCCCCCAGATGCACGATCAGGCGGCCGAAGGTCCTGAACACCGGCATTGCTCGCTCGACCACTGCCTCGTCCCCGCCGAGCATCAAGGTCAACGTCCCGGCCCTAGCCGCAGGCTCGCCCCCGCTGACGGGCGCATCGATACAATAGAGGCCGAAGCCCGCAGCCCTCTCCTCCATCTCCCGGCAGGTGTCGGGGTGAATGGTCGAGTGGATGGCGATAGTGGAACCCTGGCGCATGGCCGGGAACAGCCGAGCGCAAACCTCTCGCACGCCAGCATCATCGACGACGCAGATGCCGACATGGGTGGCCGTGGCGCCCAGTTCCTCGACGCTGTCAGCGAATTGGGCGCCAGAGAGCCTGAACGGTTCCAGCGTATCCGCCCGGCGCGCCCACAGCCATGTAGACATGCCCGCGTCGACCATGCGCCGCGCGATCGGCGCGCCCTGGCTGCCGAGACCGATAAAGCCCGCCACCGGCCACGCCGGCGCGCTATCCATCGTTCCCGTCATAGCGACTTCACCATACGGCCGCCATCGACGACGAGGACGTCGCCCGTGTGGAACTTCGATGCATCGGACGCAAGGTAGGCGCCCGGCCCCTCGATATCGTGCGGGTAGCCGGGACGGCCCAGCGGCGTGATGGAGGAGAAACGCTGGATGATGGCGTCGCGCTGGTCGCTCGCCTCGGTCATCTCCGTCATGATGAAGCCGGGCGCAATCATATTCACCCGCACGCCATATTGTCCCATCTCGACGGCCAGTCCCTTCATCATCGCGTTGAGGGCACCCTTGGCCCCTGCATAATGCTCCATCCCTTGCAGGCCGTGGAACATGGACAGGCTGCCGCAGATGGCGATGGAGCCGCCGGGATCGTCGGCCTGCGCCCGCGCGCGCATGTGCCGCGTCGCCTCGCGCAGGGTGTAGAAGGCGCCATGCAGGTTCACGTTGAGCAGTTCGTGATACATTTCGCTCGTCATGTCCGGGAAGGATGGCGCGCGTGAACTGAAGCCTGCATTGGCGAACAGGGTGTCCACCCGCCCCATCGCCGCGAGGGTGGACGCGAAGGCCGCCCCCACGGCCGCCTCGTCCCCCACATCGACCGCTTCCTGATGCGTGCGCCCGGCACCGGCATCCCTGAGTTCGGCCAGCGCCGCCTCGTTGCGATCCGCCCGGCGTCCCCACACCACGACGTCAGCGCCCTGCTTGGCGCAGCCCATCAAAAAGCCAAAGCCGATACCACTGTTGGCGCCCACGCCGACGACGACGCGGCCCGACAGGTCGAAGAGGGCGCGGCTCATACCAGCGCCTCCTTCCGGGCGACGGGATGTTCTCGCAGATAGTCCGAGAAATAGGGCATCAGTTCCTCCTTCGACAGGCCCCACTCTCCAAGGGAATAGCTGTGCTTGCCGCGTTTGTTCTGGGGATTGTCGGTCAGCCAGCCACGCATTCCCATCTCGCCGGCATGGGTCCATTCGAAGCCGAGCCAGTCATAAATCCTGCGGGCCTGCGCGATGGGATGGGCGACCATGTCGTCATAATAGAGGTGGTAGATGTCATCGGGCCGCTCGTGGGACAGTTCCAGCGGGCGGGCAGCGTGGAGCGCCAGCTGCAACGGGAAAAACTGCCGCATATAGTCACGCCCCTCGTCGACCTCGAACATCGGGCGCGACCCGCCGCGCATGCCGAAGGAGGAACCGACCGCTGCAAAGGGGTCGCGATGCGTCCAGATCACCTTCGCATCGGGAAAGGTCCGAAAGATCTGGCGGATGAACAGCGCGTCCGACGGCATCTTGAGAATCCAGCGCCCTGGATTGGTCGTCTGGAGAATCTGGAGCACGCGCTTCCGGTGTTCGAAGGCCGTCGCCATATCCGTGAACAACAGCCAGTCGTGATAGCTGGGCACCGTCGTCGTCACTGCCAGCATCAGCGACCGGAAATCCTGCGCCACGAGGTGGACACATTCCGTCGGGCCGTCGCCAGGCTCGAAATGCGCGGCGGCGACATGGGGGGCGGCCTTCTGAATCATCTCGTCCTTCGCCATCTCGGCAAGGCAACGCGGGTCCGTCTTCAGCGCGCCAGGCGCGGCCGGGGGCGCGGGACTATAGGCTTCCCACCGTAGCATCGAGCGATTGGCCGGATCGGCGTCCAGCATATAGCTGAGCATCGTCGTGCCGGTGCGTGGCAGGCCGAGAATGAACACGGGCGCCTTGACCGGCGTATCGAGTATCGCCGGGTTGCGGCGCAGATAGTCGTCGACCTGCATGCGCGCGGCCAGGATCGTCTCGTAGCGCCCCTGTGTGTTGGCGAGGCCGCGCTCGGTCAGGCGGCCCTGCCGGTTGTGGTCGTGGACGAGGAAATCCAGCCCCTCGCGCCAGCTGTCGCTATCCGGGTCCGCACACCCCGCTTTGCGTCGCGCGCCCTCGACAATGTCCTCGAACCTCATGCCCTCATCTCCTCACCCATATCATGAAGCCCCGGATGCAGCGCGCGGTCCCGGCCAGCAACGGCCCGGCTTGTCGGCAAGTCCCCAGCCTTGTCTGTGTCCGGCCATATTGCTGCGCCGGCCCAATCCCTGCGCTTGCACTTCACGCCGGCCCTGCCGAAGCGTGGGACGACCCCGGAGGATTAAGGTGGACATGAGCAAGGAAGACAAGCTGTCGTCAAAGGGCCTGCGCGTGGCCGACTTCGTCCAGTCGGGCGAGGGACAGGAAGCCGCCATCGATCGCGGACATGGCATTTTCGAAAGCCGGGGCGTGGGCAACAGCTATCTGGTGACGACGGCGGAGGGTGATGTGCTGGTCAACGCAGGCACGCTGGGCGATGCGCGTATCGGCAGGGACCGCTTCGCCAAAGTCTCCTCCGCGCCCATCCGCAAGATCGTCCTGACCCAGAGCCACGCCAATCAATATGGCGGGCTGGAGGCCTACAAGACGCCGGACAATGAGGTCATCGCACATCATATCTACCCAGAGGACCGCCGCTATTCAAAGGCACTGGACGCGCATTACCGGCGCGGCTCGCGGCGCATCTTCGGGCAGATCACCGGGCGCAGCGACGCCATCGTGCCGACTCAGGAGGTCATGCCCGACTTTCTCATCGACGCGCATCATGCCTTTGCACTGGGCGGCCGTCGGTTCGAGCTGATCTGGACGCCGGGCGGCGAAACCCGCTCCGCGCTTATCGTCTGGCTGCCCGACGACAAGGTGGCAATCGTCGGCAATCTGTTCGGCCCCTTGTTCGGCAACCACCCGAACTTGAATACCATGCGCGGCGACAAGCCTCGTTCAGCGGAGGCATTCATCGCCTCCATCTCTATCGTCCGCGCGCTGGAACCGCAGATGATCCTGACGGGGCACGAGGCGATCATCGGGGGCGATCACATCCGCACGGAGACGACGCGCATCATCGACGCCGTTCAATGGGTGCTGGACCGCACCATGGAGGGCATGAATGCAGGCATCGACCTGCGAACCCTGATGCGGGAGATACGCACGCCACCGGAACTCACGCTCACCGAGGAATATGGCAAGGTTGCGTGGAATGTGCGCGCGATCTGGCATGAATATAGCGGCTGGTTCGACCCGGCACGCGGCACCACCGAACTCTATGGCGTGCCCCCGGCCAGCGTCGCTCCTGCCCTTGCCGAACTGGCGGGCGGTGCGGATCGCATCGTGGCGCGGGCGCGGGACTTCGTCGAGGAAGGCAGACCGCTGGAAGCGCTCCACCTCCTCGACATCGCGCTGGAGGCCGAACCGGACAGCGCGGATGGACGGGAGGCGAAGCGGGCCGCGCTCGAACGGCTGCTCGAGCAGAGCGGCGGCAGCAATCTGTGGGAACGCATGTGGATCGCGGCGGCCCTGCGCGACCTCGACTAGACGGATGCCCGCACGAGGCTCTCGCGGAACTGGCCGGGCGTCACCCCCGTCGCGCGGCGGAAGGACTGGGTGAAGCTGGACGGCGAGACGAAACCCAACTGCGCGGCCACCGCCTTGATGCTCTGCCCCTCGGCGATCATCCGCCGGGCATGCTCAACCCGTGCGTCGGCGACATGGTCGGCTATGGAACAACCCTTGCTCGCCCGGAACCCGCGCGTCAGCTGGCGCACCGAGACGCCGCACAGCTGCGCCAGCTCTTCGAGACGCGGCGTATCGAGCCGCTCGGTCAGCCGCTCCTCGATCAAGCGCAACCGCCAGGGCGCAAGGCCACCCTGCGCACGATCATTCTCGATCGCGACGCAATGGCGGCGAAGCTCGACCACCGCCTGCACGGCCAGAGCCTCCAACAGCAGGCCATGGGCAAAACCCGGCTCGCGCAGTTCAGACGCCATGCGGTGCAGCAGCGCCTTCAATTCCGGCGAGCGCAGGTCCAGGCACGCCTCCAGCCGCCGGTCGGTCCATTCCATTTCATCGTCGAACCAGTTGGCAACGGCGGAAGGAGCGAGATGGCAGACGACCGCCGCGCCATGGCCCGGCTCGCTCCGCGCCTGCACTCGTTCGCCTTGCCGGACAAGGAACAGCGGACCGATAGGCTCGAACCGGTGCGATGCCCAACGATCCCGATAACGCCCGCGCGGGCTGCCTGGTCGCGGGTGGAGGGCTAAATCCAACCTGTAGCCTTCGCCCGTGCGCAACACATCGTCCATCGGCTCTGCCAGATGGAACCGGTTTAGCTGGACGCTGAACAAGTCGGAGCGAAACTCCGTTTGCGTGGTCGCGAAATCAGTTGGTTGCAGATGCTGCATATTGCCCACTTACAGCATATATCTATCCAAAGGGAGATCACCTTGAACGACCCTTTCCGGCCGCTCAGCGGCCAAATTTGGCTTCCCAACTGCAGACCGTCCGCTAATCCGGCAGGCGCCGACCAAGATGGGTCGTTCGCCGGTCGCGCCTTAAATGACGGCCTCCGACAAAAGCTTCCGCTCGGTCGTCGTAAAATTGTTTCGCAGCAATGCGCCTCAAGTCCGGACATTTCGGCACGAGCTATCCGAGGCCCGCAAACGGACAGGCCAGGCCAAAGACGGGCGTCGTACGGGCCGAAGGCGTTACCACGAACGAAGTTATGATCGCTTCCGCTCGCCGATGACGCTATCATATTGGTTTGATCCAACCTTCGGCGGCCGAGTCTGCGCGTGGGCGGCTGCAAAGGAGGAGCGAGTGTGGCGCCCAACAATAAAGAGACCGGATTAGCTTCGACCGGCACAAGCGGCCTGGATCATATTCTTAACGGCGGCCTCACGCCCGAGCGCATGTACCTAGTGGAAGGCACACCAGGCACGGGCAAGACGACGCTGGCAATGCGCTTCCTGCTCGCCGGCGCCGCTGTGGGAGAGCCCGTCCTCTACATCACGTTAGCGGAAACCGAAGTCGAACTACGCGCCGTCGGCGACGCGCATGGCTGGTCACTGGATGGTGTTGACCTCTTCGAGATGGTTCCGCCGGACGGTTTCGGCGAGGATCAGGAGCAGACGCTGCTGCACCCTAGCGAGGTTGAACTCGGAGAAACGGTCCGCGATATCATGGCAAAGGTGGACAAGATCCGTCCTGCCCGCCTCGTCCTTGACAGCCTTTCCGAACTGCGATTGCTGGCGCAGAGCCCTATCCGCTATCGCCGTCAAATCCTCGCTCTCAAGCACTTCTTCTCGACGCGTGCCTGCACGGTGCTCGTCCTCGACGATAAGGGCGCGAGCGGCAATGACCTCCAACTACATAGTATCGCCCATGGCGTGATCTCGCTTGAGCAGACGTTGGCGAGTTTCGGCGCTCAGCGGCGTCGCCTGAATGTCGTGAAGATGCGCCAGCGACAGTTCAGGGGTGGCTACCACGATTTCGAGATCGAGCGGGGCGGGTTGTGTGTGTTCCCGCGGCTGGTCGCTGCGGACCACACCACCCAGCAAAGCGGTGAACCTGTCTCGACCGGCTCGCCTGAGCTGGATACCCTGCTCGGCGGCGGTCTTGTGCCTGGAACCGCCACGCTGTTTTCGGGACCCGCTGGAGTCGGCAAGACGACAGCTTCGATCCAATGTATTGAGGCGGCGCTCAAGCGCGGCGAGAAAGCTTCCTACTTTCTGTTCGATGAGCGCGCGTCGACGCTGCTCACGCGGAGCGCTGCGCTCGGTCTAGACCTTCAGCCGCACATCGACAGCGGCCTGCTTGAACTGCGTGCCATCGACCCGGCCGAGATGTCGCCGGGCGAGTTCGCTAGTCGCATTCAGGAAGCGGTTGAGAGCGGGGCGAGTATGATCGCGATCGACAGTCTCAACGCTTACCTCCAGGCTATGCCCAACGAGCAGTTTCTCATTATCCAGATGCACGAGATGCTGAGCTATCTCGGACAAAAGGGTATCGTTAGCCTTCTTATCCTCGGCTTCCACGGCATCGCTGGCGACATTCGGACGGACGTGGATCTCAGCTACCTCTCCGATACGGTCGTCCAGTTGCGCTACTTCGAGGCGTTGGGCGAGGTCCGCCAAGCCATCTCGGTGATTAAAACGAGGACGGCGCGGCACGAAAGGACGATCCGGGAGTTTCAAATCAGCAGCGACGGGCTGCGATTGGGTGAGCCACTAGACAGGTTCCAAGGCGTTCTGACGGGCGTGCCCACTTTCTCTGGCACGCGGGATACGTTGATGGCTAGTCAGATCGATCCGGAAAATCCACGCGGTTGACATGCACAAGCGGGTTCTGATCCTCGCTCCCCGCGGTCGGGACGCTGCCATCGCTGCCGAGCTCCTGGCACGACACGGCATCGACGCACAGATTTGCTCTGATCAGTCCCACCTCGTTGAAATGCTCGAACAAGGCGCGGGCACAATTCTGATCACGGAAGAGGCGTTGGCGACGTCGCCGCTTTCCGAACTCGCCTCGTGGGTTGCAGCACAGCCTGCATGGTCGGACGTACCCTTCGTGGTGCTGGCCAACGGATCACGCTCGCCGCGGTCGATATCCGCTACCGATCGCCTTGCAGAGCTCGGCAATGTCGTATTGCTGGAGCGTCCTCTTCATGCGGAGGCGATGCTCGGGGCGATACGCTCGTCCCTCAAGGCCCGAGACCGTCAATACCAGTTGCGCGACACAACCGCGCAGCTTCGGGAAAGCGAGGAAAGGCTCCGACTGGCGGTCGAGAACGCCGAGATCGGCTTTTGGGATGTGGATGTTGTCAACGACCGCTTGATCTGGCCGGCACGTACCAAGGCGATGTTTGGTATCTCACCGGACGTTCCGGTCACAATGGCCGACTTCTACAATGGCCTACATCCCGACGATCGCGAAGCGACGAGCTTGGCCTACGCTGCCGCCGCCGACCCGGCCACGCGTGCCTTGTATGACGTCGAATATCGCACGATCGGGAAGGAAGACGGCGTCGAGCGTTGGGTCGCTGCCAAAGGCCGTGGTGTGTTTGACGCAGCAGGCCGTTGTCTTCGCGTCGCAGGTAGCGTGCTGGAGATCACCGAGCGAAAGGCGGCCGAGATCCGGCGCGTGGCTCTGATCGACTTCGCTGAGGCACTGAAGGATGTACAGGAGCCGGCCGGCATCGCCAGTGCCGCCGCGCGCATCTTAGGTGAGACGCTGCGCGTTACGCGCGTCGGGTACGGCGCGATAGACCATTACGCCGAAACGCTGCACGTCGATCGTGACTGGACGGCACCTGGGGTCGAGAGCCTCGCCGGGATTACTCCGCTGAGGGATTATGGCTCCTTTATCGACAGCCTCAAACGCGGCGAGTTCACAGTAATAGCCGATGCTCGGTCTGATCCGCGGACTTCCGGCGCCGCCGCCGACGCGCTGGAAGCCAAGTCCACACGTTCCTTCGTGAACGCGCCTGTCTTGGAGCGCGGACGGCTCGCGGCGGTGTTCTTCGTCAACGACGGGAAAATGCGGAACTGGAGCGATGCCGACCTTGCGCTTATCCGCGAGTTCGCGGAGCGCACGCGCAGCGCCGTCGAGCGAGCCCGGGGCGAGCAGGCACTCCGTGATAGCGAGGCGCGCCTGCGCGAGCTAAACGAAACACTTGAGCTACAGGTCGAAGCGCGTGTGGCGGAGCGCGATCGACTGTGGAACCTGTCGCAGGATATGCTCGCCCGGGCCGACTATGGCGGCATGATGTCAGCGGTAAGTCCCGCTTGGACGCAAGTCCTGGGCTGGTCTGAGCGCGAATTGCTCTTAAACGGCTATGCCACTTTCATGCATCCGGACGATGCTCCACCCACACTGGCGGCAATCGAAAATATGCGGGGTACGGGGCAGCCTACACGTTTTGAAAACCGCATCAGCACACGCGATGGCGGGTGGAAGCCAATCGAGTGGACTGTGGCGCCCGAACCCGATGGTGTGAACTTTATCGCGATCGGCCGCGATCTCAGCCACGCAAAGGCGCGGGAGGCGGAGCTGGCCCGCGCCCAGGACGCGCTGCGCCAGAGCCAGAAGATGGAAGCGATGGGGCAGCTCACCGGTGGCGTTGCCCACGACTTCAACAATCTTCTGACGCCGATCGTCGGTTCTCTCGACATGCTTCAGCGCAGGGGGATAGGTAGCGAGCGTGAGCAGCGACTGATCGCTGGCGCGGCCCAATCAGCGGAACGCGCCCGGATACTTGTTCAGCGATTATTGGCGTTTGCACGGCGTCAGCCGCTCCAGGCCGTGTCTGTCGACGTGGCGGCGCTCGTCGCCGGAATGGGTGACTTGGTCGAGAGCACTACGGGGCCACAGATCAGGGTTGTCGTGGATGTCGCCGAAGACCTGCCACCGGCCCGAGCGGACCCGAACCAATTGGAAATGGCGCTTTTGAACCTTTCGGTGAACGCACGCGATGCGATGCCGGACGGGGGTACGCTGCGAATAACGGCGAGCACGGAGACTGTAGACGGCGACCATCGATCGCAGCTCTCTAGCGGAACCTATATTCGCCTTTCAGTCGCCGATACGGGTATGGGGATGGATGAGGCGACGCTCGCCCGCGCAATCGAGCCATTCTTCTCAACCAAGGGCATCGGCCAAGGCACTGGCCTCGGCCTGTCATCGGTGCACGGTCTGGCTTCCCAGCTGGGTGGAGCGCTGACAATTCAAAGCCAACCGGGAATGGGCACCACTGTCGAGCTATGGCTCCCCGTCAGCAACGAGGACGCAAATCTGCCGTCGAACGTAAGCCGGTTTGAAGAAGAAGGATCGGACCGCGGAGTAGCCCTCCTTGTCGATGACGAAGAGTTGGTGCGAATGAGCACCGCCGACATGCTCGCCGATCTCGGCTTCGCCGTGATCGAAGCGAGTTCTGCTGATGAGGCGGTGCGAATGCTGGAACGTGATCAGGCATTCGATGTCATCGTTACCGATCACCTCATGCCGGGCATGACGGGGACCGAGCTTGCCCGCCATGTGCAACGCATCCGCCCTGGACTTCCTGTTCTCTTAGTGTCCGGCTATGCCGAAACGGCCGGCGTCGATGCGGATCGCCCAAGGTTGACGAAGCCGTTTCGTAAAGATGAATTGGCCACGACGCTCCTGGCGTTGTTGCACTGAGCAGTTAGCTCCTCATAATACCTGCGTGCGGCGCTCAGGCTGACTCTCATTCATTGCCCGGCTGATTGTCCGTTCTTGCCGCTCTGTTCGGCCGCTTGTGATAAGAAGGCCGTAATCGGATCGGAGCCGAACGACCGCGCCTTGTCGACAATTGCCGCTTGAAGGGCAGTCGCTTACGGCAGCTGTGCCGACCTTCGCCGGAAAGCGGGCTGGCAGCAAGCGGCCAAGCTTTGTTGCGACGCGTATCGGCGGGGCAGGCGCAGTATGTTCGCTCCGGAGCAAACTTGCCATCCAGCCTTTCGCTCGCGAATGTCAGAAAAGTCCCAGGCCCTGTCCATCATTGTCGACCCTTTCCGGCCGTTCGGCGCCCAAATTTGGCACTCCACGTGCGGACTGTCCGCTAATCCGGCAAGTCGCGACCCTTTGTGGTCGCTCAGCAGCCAGTGTTTTGTTCCCAAGTGCGGACGGGCCGCTTTCCCATCCTGGACGCCCAATTCTGGCCGGTAGGCGACTGTCGCGTTTGGAGAAGCGCGAGTGAGATAGCTGCCGATGGGACGTGTCGGAAAACATCTCTGCACAGGGTTTCCGACACATTTTCAATCCGTCGGGGTTTTCCGTAAAGTCGCCTCCCCGCGAATGCCAAGAGGCGGCGTGCGTGACGTGTTTCTGGCGGAATTACGTGTCTCCTGTACGGAAAACATGTGTTTGGCGTCACGCCGCAGGGTTCAAGTCGGGGATCCAGCACCTGCTGCGGCAGAACATTCAGGAATTTGCGGTTGCTCCAAGCGTCCTTATTTCATGACGGAATACCTGCTCAAACAGCAATGCGCCGGGGGACTGCGAGCGTCGCTCCAAGGAGTACATGACCATCCGGAACTGCTGGCGCTTGGTATTGTCCTTCGCTTGCAGTTCGCAAAGCCGTCCAGATGCGACTTCATCCATGACAGCGTAGCGGGACGCTATCCAGATCGCGTCTGTCGACGCAGTCAGTGCGATCAAGGTGCCATAGTCCTCCACCAGATGGATGGTGTCGTTCGCCCAAATCGGGAGGTTTTGAGGCAATTGATGGCTTTCGCCGTAGTTGTTGGACAGCAGAACCGGAAATTTTACGTCCGTGTGTTTCTGCGCGAGAAGCGGATGGTTGGGCCGGACTAAAAGCGTGACGGGAAATGTTCCCAGCGTCACGGCGCGGACCGGAGGTGCTTCGGGCACCTGCCCTTCGGCACTCACGAAAAACTCGATCTCGCCTGCGAACAGCAGGGGCCACAACGCTTCGACATTGCGCACGATGACCTCGTTTGCGCGCTGCGGTGACGATCGCATCTGTTCGGTCAATGCCCGTGCCAGCAAAGCCTGCGCCGGAAGCGGCGCCATGCCGAAGCGGACCCGTCCGCCTTGGCCGGTCGCGGCGAGTCTGGTCTGGCGTTCGAACTCGTCGATATCCGCGATGATCGCGGTCGCCCGTTCGACGACCTGTTGTCCCTGAGCCGTAATGATGACGCCCGACCGGCCGCGATCGAACAGGCGTGTCCCAAGATGGGTTTCCAGAGCCTGGATCGCCTTGGTCAGCGCCGGCTGGGATATGCCGAGATCTTCTGCCGCGCGGGTGAAACTGCGCCGATCTGCCACGGCCAGCATGTTGCGAAGGGAGCGTAAGTCGAGAGCCATTCGCTGTGGTTATCATAATCGGTATTGTCATTCATTGGACAAATTGCAGCGCGAATGTGATTCCCGAGGTGAGAGGAGTTGCGCGATGGGAAGTCTAGGTGTCTGGATACTGGGGGTTACGGCGGTCATTCTGGTCGCAGAGTTGGTGGCGGGCCGCCATCGCGGAGTGTATTCCCGCAGCGATTGGTTCGTGAACGGCATTTGCATTTTTGTCGGAGCGGCTATCAGGCCGCTGGGTGCGGTGGCCGTGGCCTTCGTCATCGGATGGCTGGTGCCATCGGGTAAGGGCGCGCTGTCCGGAATGCCGTTCTGGCCCGCAGTCCTCGCCATCGTTCTCGTGGCGGAATTCGCCAATTACTGGGTTCATCGCCTGTCCCACCAGCTCAAGGGTTCGCGCCGCTTTGACTGGCTGTGGCGGATGCACCGCACCCATCACACCGCAAAATATGTCAATGTCCTGCTGAACTTCAGGATCAGCCTCTTCTGGTCACTCGTTGCCGGTCTGACCTGGGCATTTTCGCTTGCTCTTTACCTCGGCCTCGCCAAGCCCGCTGTCGTTGCCATTGCCCTGTTCTCGTTCTGGGGCATCTTCACGCACAGCGATTTCCGGTGGGACATCACCGTGCGGCAGCATCCGGTCTTTGGCCGCCTGTTTCGCGCGCTCGAACATGTCATCGTGTCGCCGGGCATGCATCACAGCCACCACGGCTATGGCAAGGATGGCGGCAACTATCGTAATTTCGGAATATTATTGTCCATCTACGACTGGATGTTCGGGACCCTGTATATTCCCGAAGGCCGCCCGTTCCGTTATGGTATTCCCGGTGCGACGCCGCACTGGGCGGACGATGCCTTCTCGCCCTTCAATGTTGGCTCGATGCTCGGCAGAAAAAAGGCAAGCGACGCGGGGAAAAGCCCCTCAACTGACACTGCAGCGGCATAATTAGCGTCAGGCACAGCTTGGGTGGAGGTGACTGGAACAGGTGTTTTCGGACGCCTGGGCGGGCTGACGGCACTTAGCGTATATCTGGGTCTGTTCTATGTGCCGACCCCAATAGCGGTCGTCGCTATCAAGCGGTCGACAATCAGGTGTTTTCCGGCATGGCCGGTTTCGGGAGTGTGTCTTCAGACACAATGCGACCGACATGGGCGCAAAGAGGGCTAGCTGCACACGCCCCATTGCGACTGCTCAGGTCAATGATGTGGGGCTCTATAGCAGCTATTCATGAAGTGCGGTCACTACCGCACTTCGGTCATTCGTAAATTCAAACTTCAAAGATGTAAGGCCGTTGGTAGTTCCTTCGTGAACCTTTGATTGGGTGCACGGCATCGAAAGGAATGCAAACTTGCGCGATTTGAAATGGGGTTTCGGCTGCCTGCTCACTTTATTGAGTATCGCCGCCTGTGCGACACCGCGTTCCACGCATGTCAGTCCGATCTCGCCGGCATCAATCTATGTGGCAATGGGGAGTTCTTATGCCGCTGGGCCTGGCATCACGACTTCAGCGGATCAGCCACAGAACCGGTGCGCGCGATCGACGGACAACTACGCGCATATCCTGGCTCGAAAGCTAAATTTACGGCTCATCGATGTAAGTTGTAGCGGTGCTACAACCGAACATGTCCTCGGGCGGTGGAAAGAACTGCCAGCTCAGATCGAAGCGCTGACTGTCGACACCAAGCTAGTCACGGCAACAATCGGTGGCAATGATGTCGGCTATTTCGGGATGCTGTGGTCTGCCTCCTGCACTACGGCTCCAGTGCCTGCCGCGTCGCGCAATTTCAAATGCCCCTCGCCTCCGGCAGGGGCTGATGCGTGGACGAAGGTCGAGGCCGGTATGCGACAGATCGCCGCCGAAGTTCATCGGCGGTCGCCTACCGCCCGACTGGTTTTCGTGGATTATCTGTCTGTCCTACCCGCAACGGGGACATGCGGTAATGCTCCCATGAGTCCGGATACGGCCCAGAGCATTAGGCTGGTCGCGCAAAGGCTCGCGCGGCTCACCAAGCGTGTGGCAGCAGAAACGCAGGCCGACGTTATCCAGGCATCGACATTGTCAGCCCACCACGATGCCTGCAGCCGCGATCCATGGATTACGGGTTTCCCGACGGAGAGATCGGCACCGGGTTTCGTGCCCTATCATCCCAATGAAAACGGCATGACCGCTATTGCTGACGCGTTGATGCAGCGGCTCGTCACCGTTCCTAGAACACCATAGTCGTTTTCGGGGAGCTCCAGCGCCGGACATATCGACTCTCCGCATCTGCATTTTCAAAATCGGGCATGCTGCAATTGATCTGCCCCCTTCTGAGTGGCCCAAAATCTGTTTTAGATTTGGCCACGAAGGAGGACTTGAATGGCGAGGAAGCACAAGCCGGAAGAGATCATCGGCAAGCTGCGTGAAGCGGAGATCGTGCTGGCGCAGGGCGGAACGGTGGCGGATGCGTGTCGCCGGATCGGCGTCACCGAGCAGAGCTACTACCGCTGGCGCAAGGAGTATGGCGGCCTGAAGATGGACCAGGCTCGGCGCATGAAAGAGCTTGAGAAGGAAAACGCCCGGTTGCGGCGGGCGGTGTCAGATCTGACGCTGGACAAGTTGATCCTACAGGAGGCCTCGCGGGGAAACTTCTGAGCCCCGCGCGCCGCAGGCGCTGTATCGATCATATCCGGGGCATGATGCCGGTGTCCGAGCGGCGGGTCTGCCGCGTGCTCGGGCAACATCGATCGACGCAGCGCAAAACGCCGCGTGGGGCGGATGACGAAGCAGCCCTGACCGAGGATATCATCGCGCTTGCCCGGCAGTATGGCCGCTATGGCTATCGCCGGGTGACGGCCTTGCTGCGCGATGCCGGTTGGCATGTGAACCGCAAACGGGTGGAGCGCATCTGGCGCCGTGAAGGGCTCAAGGTGCCGCAGAAGCAACCGAAGCGTGGAAGGCTCTGGCTCAACGACGGATCATGTATCCGCCTGCGACCGGAATATCCGGGCCATGTGTGGTCTTACGACTTCGTCGAGGGACGCACACATGATGGCCGCAAGTTCCGCATCCTGTCGATCATCGACGAGGCCAGCCGCGAGTGCCTCGCCTTACCCATCGCGCGACGGCTGCGCAGCGAGGACGTGCTGGCGGCTCTCGCCGAGTTGTTCGTCACACGGGGGCCGCCGGCGCACATACGGTCAGACAATGGCCCTGAATTTATCGCCAATGCCGTGCAGCAATGGCTGGCGAAGATCGGCGTGAAAACGCTCTACATTACACCCGGCAGCCCATGGGAAAATGGCTACTGTGAGTCCTTCAACGGCTCGATGCGTGATGAGCTCTTGAACGGGGAGATCTTCTACACCTTGGCCGAGGCGAAGATCCTGATCGAGGCCTGGCGGCGGCACTACAACACCGTCAGGCCTCATAGTTCGCTGGGGTATCGACCGCCGGCCCCGGAGACGGCGACGGCGCCATGGCTGCCCTCCGGTTCCGCTACGCTGCACCTACGGCCAGCCATGGCGCCGGAGGCAATCTTACACTAACAAACAACCCGGACCACTCGGTGGGGGCCGGTCACAATCCACCCATCCCGACTGCCAGCCGATCGGGTCGACAAGCGTAACCGGACCGACGGCTTCCTGGCACGCCAGATCGGCCCTCGAGTGGCTGACTAGGGCGCGTTGCTGCCAGTCCGTCGCCGACCCCTATCGGACGCTCAGCATCCAATTTTTGACCTCTAGGTGCTGACGGTCCGCTTTCCCGGCGGGTGTCGACCAACTTCAGCCGTTGCATCGCCACGACAAAAGAGTCAGCTCGCGCCGAAACCGGTCGTCCACCTTAGTATAGTGCGGCATGAGCAGCACCTCCCAGAATGTGAAACTGCGACGCTCATCGCTCCACGCTTGCGATCCTTAGTTTGCATGCCCGGGCTTCCGCGTTTTCTCGAAAGCGGGAGCCTTTTCCGGCAAAGCGCCGCAAGGCTGGCCGCGCTTAATTTAGGTCACCTGGTCGGTCGGCATGACCCACATTTCTGCGATCGACGCACGGCGCGGACGGGTCACCATGAACGCGATCCCATCCGCGATATCCTCGGCTTCAAGGCGCTCATGCTGTGCGTTGAACGGCTCCAGCATCTCGCTGAGCATGTGGTCATTATTATGCGAAATGAGCTCGGTCACGACCGCGCCGGGTTCCAGCACGCCAACACGGACATGGCGCCGTGTCACCTCCTGGCGGAGCGACTCGGTGAACCCATTCACCCCGAACTTGGTCAGGTTGTAGATCCCAAAAGTGCGGATGCCCGTCGTCCAGCGGTCGAACTGATGTTCACCACGTCGGCGACGTTTCGGGGCCCAGCCGCCGCCGCAGTCAGCAGATGCGGCAGAGCCGCATGCGTGATGTAGAGCAGGCCACGCACATTGACGTCCAGCATACGCTCCCATTCATCGACATCTGCGCCGACGATCGGGCCGATCAACATGAGGCCGGCATTGTTGATCAGGATGTCTATCCGACCGAAGCGGGCGATGACCGACTGAATGGCGGCTTCTGCCTGTGCCTGGTCAGCGATGTCGGAAGGAGCAGTGAGTGCTGTCCCTCCAGCCGCTTCAATCTCGGCGACAAGGGCGTCGAGCCGCTCTTTGCGGCGGGCCAGGAGCGCGACCGAGGCGCCTGCTTGCGCCAAGCGTCTTGCCGTGGCGGCGCCGATGCCGCTGCTTGCGCCGGTCACGACCGCAACGGTTCCCGTCAGTTTCGAAATCATGAGTGGGCCTTTCTCAGTAATGATTAGGCCGTTGCATCGAAGGACATCGACGCGGACAGGTCGCGGTGCGCATCAATCTGACCCTGAATGATATTCAGATTGGCCTCGACGGCAGCGATGGCATCTGAACCCGCCACGAAGCGCTGGGGCAACGCCCCGGAGTCCGACAGGGTTACCAGCGCCGCAGCGAGCTTCCCGGGATCACCGACCTGCTGGCCGTTCATGCCCTTCAACGCTTCGATCGTCTGCGCGGTGCGCTCGGCATAGTCCTCGATCGAAAGCTCGGGCCAGATTGTCGAGGCGCCCTCGACCAGCAGCTCGGTGCGGAAGAAGCCCGGCACGACGGACATGACGGCGATGCCGTATGCCTCGAGTTCTGGGCGCAATGAGTCGAGCCACCCTTCAAGCGCAAACTTCGATGCCGCGTAGGCTGACGTGAATGCTCCGCCGACCAGAGCGGCGGTGGAGGTGACAGTGATCAGCTGACCGCTACGCTGCTTGCGCAGAATCGGCAGGATGGCACGGGTTACGTTCAACGGGCCGAAGAAGTTGGTTTCCAACTGCGCCCGGAACTGCGCGTCGCTGATCTCCTCGAAAAAGCCCGCATAGAAGTTGCCGGCATTGTTGACGAGAACATCGATCCGGCCGAAGCGATCGACCCCGGCCTGGGCGGCTGCCGCTGCGGCCTTGGAATCGGTGATATCCAGCGCGACGGTCAGAAGATGGTCGTGCGCACCAACCGCTTGCCGCACCCGCTCTGCGTCGCGTCCTGTTGCGATGACGGAGTGCCCTGCCGCCAGCGCCTTCTGCGCGATATCGACGCCGAGTCCGCGGCTCGCACCGGTGATGAACCATACTTTCTCGTCAGCCATAGAATCTGCCTTCTCTTCTTGTGATGCCGCGCCGCGGCCTCGGTTTGTTGAGCAGCCGATCGAGACCGACACCCAGCCGCGTTGCCCGAAATCCAGCCCTCAGATCGCTGCCAGGCACTACCGCCGCTGCGCACAGGGGCTCACCATAATCCGGCGACAAGTCGATATTTTAATTCATCCGGGAATAGCTTATTAGATGACATTATCTGCATAGACCTAGAAATTGGGCTTCTGAATGCGCCGAGAGAACGTGAATGACTATCTGGCCTTTATCGCGGTCGCGCGTGCGCAGAGCTTTACCAAGGCTGCGGCTCAGTTGGGGGTCTCACAGTCGGCGCTGAGTTATACTGTGCGCACGCTGGAAACGCGTCTGGGACTGCGATTGCTCACGCGCACGACCCGAAGCGTTTCGGTCACCGAGGCTGGCGAACGTCTGCTCAACAGCATCGGCCCGCATTTTGACGAAATCGAAAGCGAGATCGCGGCGCTGAGCGGGATGCGCGACAAGCCGGCCGGCACGGTGCGCATCACCACCGTGGAGCACGCCGCCGAAACCATAATCTGGCCAAAGCTCGCGCCTTTACTCCTCGAATACCCGGACATAAACGTCGAGATCATCAGCGACTATGGTCTGAAAGACATCGTCGCAGACCGATATGACGCGGGCGTGCGGCTCGGTGAGCAGGTCGACAAGAACATGATCTCGGTCCCGATCGCCCGGGATTTTCGCTTCGCCGTCGTCGGCGCACCGTCCTACTTCGAAGGACGGCCACCGCCTCTCACGCCCCACGACCTGACAGAGCATAGCTGCTTGAAGCTCCGGCTACCTACCTATGGCAGTTACTACGCATGGGACCTTTACAAGGATGGGCGTGAGCTGAAGGTACGCATCGACGGACGGGCAGCGTTCAGCACCTTGGTTCTGATGCGCCAAGCCGCGCTCGAGGGGCTAGGGCTTGCCTATCTTCCCGAAGATCAGGTGGACGCGCTGATTCAGGAGGGCCGACTGGTCCGCGTCCTTGCCGACTGGTCGCCGCCACGGCCCGCCTATCATCTCTACTATCCGAGCCGCCGGCACCACTCCCCCGCTTTTGCGCTCGTGCTCGAAGTGCTTCGCTATCGCAGCTCCTGACCTCTGCACAATGCGGAATAACCCCGCGACACACTCCCATTAAGAAAACGCGCTTCTAAGGCTATGCAGAATGCGGTGGCTAATCACTTAATGCCGTGAGGTTTATCTTCATCCGGTGAAATGGTCTCGGGCGCGTCTGCGGTGAGGACCAAGCATCGGAGACTTAGCAGGCTGCGGAAAAAGGCGCCGCAGTGGTCACCGTCGATCTGCGTTCGAAGGAGGGGGACTGGTCTGTCGCTCGTTTCAGGGTGAAATTCGGAGATACCGACCACGTTGGCGCGGTCGTGGTGACGTGAGCGACACGATTAGGCCGCGGCCAGAAGTTTTGGCAGTCTGATGAGGTTGTAGGCGGCAGCGGTGAGCGTAAAGGACCATCCGACGCGGTCCTGGCCTCGATGGCGGGTCTTTCGCATGGTGCCGCAGGTCTTCGTCCATCCGAACACCTCCTCGATCCGCTTGCGGATTTTCTGGGAGAGGCCGTAGCCGGGATGGCGTGTCGTGCGCCTGTCGATGGCGGAGCGCCGGTTGGTGTTGTTCTGGGCTACGTGCGGGGTGACCTCCATCTCGCGCAGCGCCGCGACGAAGGCGGCGGTGTCGTAGTTCTTGTCCGCGCCCAGTGTAATCCGGTGGCGTCCTTCCATGCGGCCCAACATGGTCAGCGCGGCCTCGCGTTCGGCGGTGCCGGTGGCGTGGGTGAGGATCGCATCGACGACGAGGCCGTTGCGGTTCTCCATCAGGACATGGCCCATGTGGCACAGCTTCGCTGCCTGGCCGCGCGCCTTCTTGAATAGTCGGGCATCAGGATCTGTGGTCGATGCATGGGTTGCATTGCTGCGCTTCTCGCCGCGAAAATCGCGTTCGGCATTACGGTCGGTCGGCGCTGTTGCCTGCTCGCTGCGGCTGGAAGCCAACCCGGCGTCATCGTCATCTCCGGGGCCGCCTTCATCCTTGGGTCTGAAGCTTTTCGCGCTTGCCCACGCTTCGATCAACGTGCCGTCCACCGAGAAATGATCGTCCGAAAGAAGAGCCTGCACGCGTGGCTGGTTGATGATGGCCGACAGGAGCTTGGCGGCAACGTCCCCGGACAGCAGCCTCTCGCGGTTCTTGGTGAAGACCGTGACATCCCAGATCGGCGCATCCATCGCCAGGCCGACGAACCAGCGAAAGAGCAGGTTGTAGTCCATCTGCTCCATCAACTGGCGTTCCGAGCGGATCGAATAGAAGGCCTGCAGGAGCAAGGCCCGAAGAAGTTTCTCGGGTGGGATCGACGGCCTCCCGATACGAGAATACAGGCCGTCGAAGTCCGCGGACAGCACTTCGAGCGCTTCATCGACAATCGCCCGGATCGCGCGAAGAGCATGGTTCGCCGGCACCCGAGCCTCGCAACTCACGTACGAGAACAGCCCCTCGCTCCGTTCATCACCGCCGCGCATCCCGATCCCTTCAACATCCCTCGACGGGATCCTGGAATCAGCAATGCCACATCAAGGCAAGCGCCTTTTTCCGCAGCCTGTTAGACCCATGAAGTATCGCAAGCTCGGCAATTCGGGCCTGTCGGCCTCGAACCTGATCCTTGGCACCATGGGGTTCGGGACCGAGACCCCCGAGGACGAAGCCTTCGCTATTCTCGACGCCTTCCTCGAAGCAGGTGGCAACATGATCGACACGGCCGACGTCTATGGCGGCGGCGCGTCGGAAGAACTCCTCGGTCGCTGGCGGGCCGCACGCCCCGAGACCACGAGCCGCCTTGCCATCGCCACCAAGGCACGGTTTGGAACCGGCCCCGATGTGAACGATGTCGGCACGTCTCGCCCCCACCTTCATCGCGCGCTGAACGCGTCGCTCAAGCGCCTCGGGGTCGAGGCGATCGATTTGTATCAGATGCACGGCTGGGATCCGCTGACTCCGATCGAGGAGACGCTTGCCTTCCTCGACGCAGCCGCGCGTGCCGGCAAGATCCACTATGTCGGATTGTCCAATTTCACCGGCTGGCAACTCCAGCTTGCGCTCTCGACGGCTAAGGCGATGGGTCTTCAGGTGCCGATCACGCTGCAGCAGCAGTACAGCCTGGTGTGCCGCGAGATCGAGTATGAGGTCATCCCCGCCGCGCTGCATAACGGCATCGGATTGCTGCCTTGGTCGCCGCTGGCAGGCGGGTTCCTGAGCGGCAAATATGATCGCGCGCACGGCGTGGACAAGGACGGTACGCGCTACGGCAACGGCAACCCGATGCTCGGGCATATCGGCAAGGAGCACGCCGCGTCCGAACGCAATTGGGCAACCGTCGATGCGTTGCGGCAGATCGCCGACGAGATCGGCGCTACGCCCAGCCAGGTCGCGCTGAGCTGGGTCAACAACCGGCCGTCTGTGACGGCGCCCATCATTGGCGCCCGCACTATGGGGCAGCTGGAGGATAACCTTGTCGCTGCGAACCTTCAGATCGACGCCGATGCGATTTCGAAGTTGGACAGCGTCAGCGCCCCGACACCGGAAGACTATCCCTATGGTCGCTTCGGCACGCTCCAGCGCGAACGATACATCGACTCCAGCGAACAAGCTCTGCGCGAACTCTGATCACGCCGCTTTAGCATCACTCGACAGAACCCGGAGGGCGGCAGCTGCCCTCCTTTGATCACATGACGGACCTTCGAATATGAAACCAATGAACCTTCTTGAACCTGTCTCGCTGGGTCACGGCATCCTCCTGCGAAACCGCGTCGCGATGGCCCCGATGACCACTTGGGCTGGCAATGACGACGGCACTGTGTCCGGCGAAGAAGAGGCCTATTACAGGCTGCGCGTGAAGGACGTGGGCCTGGTCATCACCGGTTGCACCCATGTCCAGGAAAACGGCATCGGGTTCACGCATGAATTTGCGGCTTACGACGACAAGTTCATTCCAAGCCTGAAGCGGTTGGCGACGGCGGCCAAGAGTGGTGGCGCCCCGGCCATCCTTCAGATGTTCCATGCCGGCGTAAAGACATCGCCGGATCTCGTATCCGACATCGTCGCCGCGAGCGCGGTTGCCGGCGACGCGGGGCCATCGGCGCCCGCGGTGATACCGCGTGCGCTCGCCAACGCTGAGGTCGAGGAGGTCGTCCACGCCTTTGGCGAAGCGACCCGCCGCGCCATCGAAGCGGGTTTCGATGGCGTCGAGCTGCATGGCGCACACGGCTTCCTGCTTCAGAATTTCTTCTCGCCACATTTCAACCAGCGTGATGATCGGTGGGGTGGCTCGCTGGAAAATCGGATGCGCTTCCCGCTCGCCGTCGTGGCGGCGGTTCGCAAGGCGATCGCCGATCATGCAACGCGCCCGTTTGTGCTGGGTTATCGGATCACCGTTGATGAACCCCATGACGATGGCCTGCGTATCGCGGACTCGCTCAATCTGGTCGATCGCCTGATCGCCGCCGGGATCGACTATCTCCATATGTCGCTCGCCGATGCGCTTGAGGCACGGCCGGTCGACGCGCCGGACGGCCTGACGATCACCGAGATCGTGCGAGACTATCTGAATGGCCGTATCCCGCTCATTGCAGCAGGCCAGATTCGGACACCCGAGCAAGCGAGCCAGGCGATCGCGGCAGGCCTGTCGCTCGTCGCCGTCGGTCAGGGGCTGGTGATGAATCCAGATTGGGTCCGCCACGCGCGCGGCGATGTGCCGGGACCGGTCGCGCTTGACGTCGGCGCTGCGGACGTGCCGCGTCTCGCAATACCAGCCAAATTGTGGACCGTCATCGAGGCCATGACCGGCTGGTTCAATGTGCGGCAGGCTGCCTGATCCGTTTGCGAAAAACAGGAGCACCCCATGGCGAACGGCTCAACAGCGCTGGAGATCAATGGCAGGCGTCATGATCTCCAGCTCGACATACGCACGACGCTGCTCGACGCGCTGCGCGAGCATGCCGATCTGTGCGGAACAAAGAAGGGCTGCGATCAGGGCCAGTGCGGCGCCTGCACGGTTCATGTCGATGGCGAGCGGGTGCTGAGCTGCCTGACCCTGGCGGCACAGGTCGAGGGGCGCCGGATCACGACGATCGAGGGATTGCGGCCGGCCGACGGAACGCTGCATGCGGTTCAAACCGCCTTCATCGAACACGACGCGTTCCAGTGCGGATACTGCACCCCGGGCCAGATCATGTCCGCTGTCGCTTGCATCCGCGAAGGCCATGCCGACAGCGATGACGAGATACGCGAATATATGAGCGGCAATATCTGCCGCTGCGGCGCCTATCCGCACATCGTCGCGGCCGTTCGCGATGCTGCTAGTCGCCTCAAGCCCAACCCGCCCGAGCATGGAGCGACACGATGAGGACCTTCGATTATATTCGCGCCGACGATGCGGCGACGGCAGTCGTCGAAGCGCGCAAGCCCGAGACGAGATTTCTGGCAGGCGGAACCACGCTGCTCGACCTCATGAAACTCAATGTCGAGCGCCCGGCGCGCCTGGTCGACCTTACGCGCCTTTCCGGCCTCGATTCGATCGACGTGTCGGCCGACGTTATCCGGATCGGGGCGCTCGCCAGGATGAGCAAGGTCGCGGACCACGCCGACGTCAAGGACGTGGCGCCGGTTGTCTCGGAAAGCCTGTGGCGGGCGGCCTCGGCGCAGCTCCGCAACATGGCGTCGATCGGCGGCAACCTGATGCAGCGCACCCGATGTACCTATTTCCGCGACCCCGGCGCTTATGCCAACTGTAACAAGAGCAATCCCGGCTCCGGATGCGCGGCGATCGGAGGGGTCAACCGCAATCACGCGGTGCTCGGCACCAGCAGCGCCTGCATCGCCATCTATCCGGGAGACTTTGCAGTCGCGCTTACGGCATTCGATGCCAAGGTCATTGTCCGGGGCTCATCTGAGCGGTCCATTCCGGTCAACGATTTCTTCCTCGTCCCGGGGAAAACGCCACACATCGAAAACAGACTTTCGCCTGGCGAGATGATTGTCGGCGTCGAGATACCACGCGTCGCGGCATTGAAGCGCTCGCACTATCTCAAGGTCCGCGATCGGGCGTCCTACGAGTTCGCAGCCGCCAGCGCCGCCGTCGGCCTCGAGCTCGAGGCCGACGGCAGGACCATTCGCGATGTCCGCATCGCCTTGGGCGGCGTCGCTACCAAGCCGTGGCGCCTGCACGCTGTCGAAGCGACGCTTAAGGGCAAGACGCTCAATGAGGCAACGCTGCGCGCTGCCGCCGCTGCCGCCGTCGAGGGCGCGACGTCGAGCGGCCATAACGCCTTCAAGATCGAGCTGACGCCCAAGGTCGTGGCACGTGCCCTGATGACGGTGGGAGATATCGCATGAGCAAGGATACCGATCTCGATATCGGTCTGGACCGCCGCACCATCATGAAGTTGGGCGCCGGCGCCGCCGCCGTCGCCACCACCGGGCTTGCCTTTACAGGCGAGCCGGCGCTTGCCAATGAGCCCGCCCCCACTGCGCGCCCTTCGCTGGGAGCGCCGCTGTCGCGTGCCGAGGGACCTCTCAAGGTCGCCGGTCAGGCGCGCTATGCGATCGAGCAGAAGCTTGAGAACATGGCGTACGGCGTCACCGTGCAATCGACACGCGCGGCGGGACGGATCATCAGCATCGATACCTCGGCAGCCAAGGCGCTGCCCGGCGTCATCGACGTCTATACCCATCAGAATTCGCTGAAGATCAATAAGCCGACCTTCTACGGCGCGGGCGGCGGCGCAACCGAGGTGTTCACGCCGATTCAGGATGACATCGTCCGTTTCAACGGCATGCACATCGCGCTCGTCGTTGCCGAGACCTTCGAGCAGGCGACCGAAGCGGCCAGCCTGCTCAAGGTCGTGTATGAGGATGCGAGCCCCATCCTCGATCTGGACGATCCCAAGGCCAAGCCGCAGCCGATCGATGCGATGGCCACCGCATGGGGCGACGCTCCGGCCGCGCTCGCCAGCGCCGAGGTCAAGTTGAATGCGACCTACACGACCGCACGCGAATACAACGTGCCTCTGGAACCCCATGCCTGCATCGCGTCATGGGCGGACGGCAAGATCACGGTCTGGGAACCCAGCCAATGGGTCGGCGGTGCGCGCGGCGTCGTGGCAGAATGGCTCGGCATCCCGATCGACAATGTGCGGGTGATATCGCCCTATGTTGGCGGTGGCTTCGGGTCGAAGATCGGCGCGCATCCCCATGTCGGGCTGGCCTGCGTGACGTCCCGCGAGCTGGGGCGGCCGATCAAGGTCTCGCTCACCCGTCCGCAGACGTTCACCGGCCTCGGTGGCCGCCCTGCGACCAGGCAAAATCTATCGATCGGCGCGACGAAGGACGGAAAAATCCTCTCCATTGTCCATGAGAGTTGGAACGAGACCGCGATCGACGAGACCCATGTCGAGGCGTGCAACAATGTGACGAAGATCATGTATGCCACGCCTAATCTGACGTCGCGGCTCAATGTCGTGCCTGTCAATGCGGTCATGCCCGGTTGGAAACGCGGCCCCGGTGAGAACCCCAGCGCCTGGGCGCTCGAAAGCGCCATGGACGAATTGGCCTATGCCCTCAAGATGGACCCGCTCACGCTGCGCCTCGCCAACTGGGCTGACGTGGATCCGAGCAACCAGATGCCCTGGTCGACCCGGCAGCTGCGCGAAGCCTATGCGGCCGGCGCGGAAGCGATCGGCTGGTGGAAGCGCAATCCCGAACCCCGCTCGATGCGGGAAGGCCGGCAACTGATCGGCTATGGCATGGCCGCAGGGGCCTATCCGATGATCCGCACCGCCAGCGAAGCGAAAATCGTCCTGCATGCCAGTGGGCAGATTGAGGTTCTCAGCGCCGGCACCGATATCGGCACGGGCACCTATACTATCCTCGCCCAGACCGCGGCCGATGCGCTGGAGGTTTCGGTGGGCTCCGTGATGGTTCGCCTCGGTGATACGATTCTCCCCCGATCAGCGCTCGCCGGGGGCTCGCAGCAGGCCAACAACCTGGCCGGCGCGGTCGCCCGGGCGGCGAAGAACGCGCGCGACACCTTGCTATCGCTTGCGGCGACCGATCCCAAGTCGCCATTGGCGGGCGCCAAGATATCAAGCCTGACTTTCGAGAAGGGCGTCATCCGGCCGGCGCGGCGAACGCGCGGAGGGATTAGTTTCGCCGACCTGCTGAAGGCTGTCGGTCAAACCAGATTGGAAGTGGAAGGCAACACCTTCGCCGCGGGCGCCACCGAAGACATGAAGAACGGCGCCGACCGCAGTTTCGCGCAGTTGAAAGGCGCCACCGAAGGCGGGCTTTCCGCGCACAGCTGGTGCGCGCATTTCGTCGAAGTCCGCGTCGATGAGGACTTCGGCACGATCCGCGTCAAGCGCATGGTGTCCGCCTTCGACAGCGGCCGGATCTTCAATCCCAAGCTGGCCGAAAGCCAGTGGATCGGCGGCATGATCATGGGCCTTGGGCAGACGTTGCTCGAAGAGGGCTATGTCGACCAGCGCGACGGCCGCACGGTAAACGCCAACTTTGCCGATTATGCCGTGCCCGTGAATGCCGATGTTCCGGACGTTCAGGTCATCTCCGTCGGTATTCCGGACATGAGAGCCACGGCACTGGGCGGCAAGGGCGTCGGCGAAATCGGGGTCGTGGGGATCGCGCCTGCGATCGGCAACGCCGTCTTCCATGCGACGGGTAAACGCATTCGAAGTCTGCCGATCACACTCGAGAAGCTGGCCTAATTTATCGCAAGGCCTTGCATTCTCTCAATCGCCAGGGCCGCGCAAGCCTGACGCTGAAAGCACGATCGGGCAAGGATTTCAGTCCATTCTACAGGAGCACCTCAGACAAATGACCGGAAATCCATCCTACGACTTTTCCGGACAGGTCGCCTTGGTCACCGTCGCTAGCGCCGGCATCGGCTTCGCCACCGCCAAGGCTTTTGCCGAAAACGGCGCGTCGGTGATTCTGGCAGACATCGATATGAACGGCATTGTCGAGGCTGCAACGAAACTCTCTACGGCTGGTCATTCTGCCATCGGGCTGCCTTGCGATGTCACAGACGATGCGCAGGTGGCTGCCCTCATTGCTAAGGTCGTCGAGACCTACGGCAGGCTCGACATGGCATTCAACAACGCCGGGATCGCCGGCCCTTCGGGCATATTCACTGAAGAGACGGTCGAGGGCTTCGATGCGGTAAACAGCGTCAATCTTCGCGGCGTTTGGTCGTGCATGAAATACGAAGTGAGTCAGATGGAAAAGCAGCGTGGCGGTGCGATCGTCAACTGCTCGTCCCTGGGCGGCCTGGTCGGGCTACCGGGTCGCGCCGCCTATCATGGTACGAAGCACGCGGTGCTCGGTCTAACGAAGAGCGTGGGCGTTGAGTATGCGTCCCGAGGTATCCGGGTGAACGCGGTGTGCCCCGGCGTCGTCGAAACGCCGATGCTTGGAGACCTCGTCGCACGGTCTGCTGAAGCGATGGAGCAGATCCAGCGCGACCAGCCCATCGGCCGTCTCGGTCAACCCGAAGAGATCGCAGCTGCCGTTCTTTGGTTGTGCAGTCCCGCCGCGAGCTTCGTCGCTGGAGCATATCTCTCCGTTGACGGCGGCTTTGTCGCCCACTGAACCGTGCATCTATCCGGATCGAACGCCGGCAGCACTTCCATTCCCCGGACCCGCGAATGGCAGAAGGTCCGATTATCAAGGAAGAGAGAGAAGACATGAAGATAGAGGTGGCCTGGGGAATCTGCGCACTGAGATAATTGGATTTTCTGCCTGAGAGCAGCCAGGAAGGCTGCGAGACAGGAGCAGAGAATGAGCAGACGACCCCGGCGCAACCACAGCCCGGCATTCAAGGCGAAGGTAGCACTTGCCGCGATCAAGGGCGAGAAGACGCTTGCAGAGCTGGCGCAGGACTATGACTTGCATCCCAACCAGATCACGACGTGGCGCGCGCAGTTGCTCGAAGGAGCCGCCGGCGTATTCGGGTCGGAGAAGTCCTCGGACGAGCCCGCCGTCGACGTGAAGACGCTGCATGCCAAGATAGGCGAGTGACGTTGGCGAATGATTTTTTGGAAGGCGCGCTCGGCAAGGCAGGACTGTTGCCGAGCGCAACGCGATGATTGACCGAACGCACACCTTACCGGTGAAGCGTCAGGCGAAGGAACTGGGGATCAGCCGGGGCAGTGTCTATTATCTGCCCCGGCCGGTTTCGTCGGAGAATCTCGCGATCATGCGGCGCATCGACGCGTTGCCCCTGGAGTTTCCGTTCGCGGGAAGCCGAATGCTACGTGATTTCCTGCGCCAGGAGGGTATCGAGATTGGCCGCTGCCATGTCGCGAGCCTGATGAAGAAGATGGCGATCGAGGCGGTCTATCGACGTCCCAGCACCTCGAAGCCGGCGCCAGGGCACAAGATCTACCCCTATCTCCTGCGCAAGCTTCCGATCGTGAGGCCCTCAAGTCTGGGCGACAGACATCAGTTACATCCCCATGGCGCGGGGCTTCGTTTATCTCGTAGCTATCGTCGACTGGTTCAGCCGCAAGGTTCTGAGCCATCGGATTTCGATCACGCTGGAGGCCGACTTCTGCGTGGAAGCGCTCGAGGAAGCCCTGGCGCGCTATGGCAAGCCGGAGATTTTCAATACAGATCAGGGGAGCCAATTCACGAGCCAGGCCTTCACCGGCGTGCTCCGGCGCGAGGGTATCGCGATTAGCATGGACGGCCGCGGCGCCTGGCGCGACAATGTCGTGGTCGAGCGGCTGTGGCGCTCGGTGAAGTGCGAAGAAGTCTACCTGCACGCCTACGCTTCGGTCAGCGAAGCGCGCAACGCGATCGGCCGATATCTGGGCTTCTATAACGCCCGGAGACCTCACTCGAGCCTCGGTGGGCGTCCGCCCGATCAAACCTACATTGACAATCTGCCACAGGCCGTGGCAGCGTGAATTGGCCGCGACTTGCGGGGCGTCACTCCGGCCGGGCTACGCCCGACCTCCATGACGCCCCGCAGGCGGCAGCTTGAACAACCAACCCGCAGACGATCCACTTATCAAACGTCAAAGGCTGTTCAGACGAGCCGGGCCACTTCTCTCCCTGTTATTGCACGGATCTGATCTATCAGGAGATGGGGCCTGCACTAGCGTCCACCGAACGACACAGGATTGCAAAACGCCGCGATATAGCGACATTGGCTATTGCGGAACGAATGGGCCATGAAACGATCAATCCTGGCGCGGAAGTTTTGGTGCGGCTGAATCATGCCCTGTTTCGATGAGCTAGTTCGCAGCATCTGCCCGCTGAAATTGACCGTCCGATCTGTGTTCTACAGCGCGATGTTTCGGAACGAGATCACGCGTAGAATTCAAAGTGAAAGATATCTCGCCATCGATCTCTACAGTCGCGACCAGGTCGAGATACGGTATCAGCGCAGCTCTGAATATCACGCGCAGAACAATGCGCTCGCAGGAAATACGAGAAATCGTGCCGCTTGCCGACAGCGCGGTCAACGACATGCAGCGGCGGGTAAAATTCCCACCGCACTTCTATCTCACCTCGAGCTGAGTGGCTTGGAGCAGAAAGAGGAGCACGTCCTGAGCGCCGGTGGTTATGTCTGCTTTTTCCGAGACCAGCCGTTCAACACCGCGCCTGCGAATGGCTGCTTCGTCCCAGCCCCGGCCATAACCGGACTGACCGCTCGTAGGCGCGGGACTTTTCCAATTGAGCGGCTTGGATGGGCGCATTGTGTTGCTGCCAGTCCGTCGCCGACCCATTCCAGAAGCTCAACGCTAAAACTTTTCTTCCCAGGAGCCGACTGGCCGCTATCCTACTGGCGGAGCCCGACTGTGACCGGCAGTAGGTACTTCAGCCCGTGGGTGAAGCCGCGCGGCGCGACGCTGACGTGATCTTCGTCATTGAGAACTTCCGTCTGCAAACGAAGGGAGGGATATCTGCGGGATCGCAGGATCTGATCCATGTCCCTGGTATCAGTCACCATATTGGCGGATTTGGAAAAACGCGCATCGCCGGGTCGCGTCTCTTCGTATTCGCCAATGTACATGTAGACCCGCGCCGGCAAGTCGTCGTGGCTGGTCGCGTAGGCGCGTGCCTGATTCACCATGAAATGATGATCGTACCAGAACGAGGGGCTCCCCAGAACATAGCCATCAAACAGGCCGGGTTCGCTCAGCAGGATCTGCATGCCGAGCAGCGAGCCGTATGAATGGCCCAGAAAAATCCGCCGCTTCTCGTCCGTCCGGTAGCGTTGAGCGACGAAAGGTAGCACTTGGTCCCGAACATAGGTTTGATAGGCCTTCGCTTGACCGTGTACCGCTCCCTTCGGCGATCCGGCAGGGCCGTTCTCCGTCGGCGTGTAATCGCGACGGCGGCTTTCCACGCCGCCTTCCCCTTTTGCATAAGAGAGCCCGACGAGGATGAACTCTTCGATGGTCGGCCCCTCGACATTGAGACGGCGGCCGATCTGCTTGAGCATCGGGAACGCGTAATCGGCGTCCGTCGCATAGATTACCGGATATCGACGCTCAGGCTGTGTGCGGTAGGATGGCGGTAGGGCCACGAAGACCTGATAGCCTCGTTGCGATGCGGGATCGGGCACGTCCCATACCTCGCTTTCGGTGACCTCGTAGGGCCGCCCGTCCCCTCGTTGTACGGCTACGCCGGGCGTCTCTTTTGCCTGGGTTTGTCCCGTGGACGCATCCGTGCAGGCGGCGAGCGCGTTGGCACAGAAGCCGATGAAAAGGAATTGCTTCAACAATGCCGCCCCCGTCTTAACAATGTCGAGCTTAGATCCCGGCGGCCCCCGGCCGTCAGAATTCGTAATCACCGTAGAGTGTTAGCAGTCGCTCGGAAGACTGTCTCGATCACGTCAGCCCCAAGGAAAGGCGCTTCGTCGCATCGCTTGAATGATCAGATCGGCAATTTCATCGCCATCAAGAGCATTCAAACTAAAATCAGGCTGATTGGATTAAGACGAGTGCCGAGCGGTTTCTGAAACCGACCCATTCCGGACCTTAAATGGCAAATTGAGCGCACCGATAAGAGGAAGGTCCGCTTATCCTTACACGCTCCGACTGGCGGCCACCAAATAACCGTGGCAGGCCTCGGGGAGTTCGCGCCGAAGTCGCGCGAAATTTTCCTCTGAAGGGTCGGCCTCCATGACGACCCGGACGGACCCGCCCAACAGCGCCGCTAGCATGAAAGCCACTGACGCTCGGTCGGCGAATTGCGCATCGCAGGCACTGGCGAGCAGCCCATCGATCGACACCGTCATGGTCTGCGCCGCTCTGCTCATCAGTTCGGACAAGTCAAATTCGGCAGAGATGCCGTAGATAGCGCGCGAGGCGACCATGTCTGCCATCTTCGCGTCCAGCCAGGCCGTCGCCACGCCATGCGCGATCGTCTTGAGGTCACCGCCCATCAACTGGTCTGTCGCGTCCCTCATCGCCGTTTCGATCAGGTTGAACTGGCGCTCGACCAGAGCGAAGAGCAACGCCTGCTTGTGGGGGTAATACTGGTACATCGTACCTACGGAAACGCCGGCGCGCTCGGCGACTTGCGTCGTGGTGAGATGTCCGAGTCCCCGCGTCAGCAAAACCTGAATGGTCGCGCAGTGAATGGCCTCGATCGTCACGGCAGAACGCACCTGTCGCGGCGTCTTGCGCGGTTTTAGCAGTGCAGGCGTCGGGCGGCTCATATGCGAATACCAAAGCTGAAGGATCATTCATATCTAAGGGATAAGAACGATCCCCTGCAAGGAGCTTTACGTTGAAGACTGTCCTCATCACCGGTTGTTCGACCGGCTTCGGTCGCGACACGGCCTTACATTTCCTCAACCAGGGCTGGCGCGTGGTAGCCACCATGCGCAATCCGGCCGCCAGTACACTCCCGACGTCGGACCGGCTGCATATCCTTCCGCTCGACGTGACCGATGCAGACAGCATCGCGGCTGCAATCGGGCAGGCCGGAGCGATCGACGTGCTCGTGAACAACGCCGGTATGGGATGGCTGAACGCGGTCGAGGGCTCGCCTCTCGAAACGGTGCGCGAGGTTTTTGAAACCAACCTGTTCGGGGCGATCGCGATGATGCAGGCCGTCCTTCCCGGGATGCGAGAGCGACGCTCGGGCGTCGTCGTCAATGTCAGTTCCAGCTCGCTCTACAAGCCCTTGCCCCTGCTGTCGGTCTATCGTGCCAGCAAGGCGGCGATGAACGCTCTCAGCGAATCCGCCGCGCACGAACTGGCACCCTTCGGCATCCGCGTTCGGGTCGTCATGCCCGGCATGGCGCCATCGACCAGTTTTGGCAGCACCGCCCAAGGCCACGTGGCCGATGCCGGTGGCTTCGCCGAACCCTATGCCGACTATGCCCGGCAAACGCTGGCGACGATGATGGAGGCTGCCAATGGCCCGGTCACAGAGGCCCAGGACGTCGCGGATGCGATCTTCCGTGCGGCGACCGACGCGGACTGTCCGGCGGTTCTTCCGGCGGGCGCAGACGCCATTGCCTGGGCGGAGGTGAAGTGATCCACTTGAAGCGAGGCCCTATGTCATCCGCGAACCGCTACTACTCCGGGCCCGTCTCATCCCACTTCGACGGGCACCGCTTTACGAACTCGGCAGGAGAGCCGGAAACGGACCGGTCTATGCGCGATATCCTGCGCTGGTATCGCACGGCTCCCCGGACCAGATGGCCGAAATCGATGCCGGTGTCTCCCATCGTTCCGGCGGAACGGGTGGAGGGATTGTGCATCACCATGGTCGGCCATGCATCCGTGCTGATCCAAACCGGCGGGCTCAACATCCTGACCGATCCGGTCTGGTCCAACCGTGCCAGTCCGCTCGCCTTTGCCGGGCCGCGCCGCGTGACCGCGCCGGGTGTCCGGATGAGCGATCTGCCACCCATCGACGCGGTCCTCCTGTCCCACAATCACTACGACCATCTGGACGTTGCGACCCTGCGTCAGCTTCAGGCGCGGCATGCCCCAAGGATCATCACCCCTTTGGGCAACGACAGCATAATTCGCCGCCACATCCCCGATGCCCGCGTCGAAACGGGCGACTGGTTCGACCGCTTCGACATCGCCCCGGGTGCTCAAGCGCATGTCGTACCGGCCTTGCACTGGTCATCGCGTGGTGCCCGCGACCGCCGCATGGCTCTGTGGGGCGGCTTCATGTTGCAGGCCTTTGGCCGGACGGTCTATTTCGCTGGGGACACTGGCTACGGCACAGGTGCGATCTTTCGCAACTTGCGGGCACGCTTCGGGCCGGTCGATGTCGCAATCCTACCGATCGGTGCGTATGCACCGCGCTGGTTCATGGCAGCCCAGCATATCGATCCCGACGATGCCATCCAGATCATGCTGGACCTGGATGCAAAAGCGGCTGTCGGCATGCACTGGGGGACATTCAAGCTGACGGACGAACCCTGGGATGAACCCGCCCGGCGCCTAACGGCGAGCCTGCGTACAGGCGGCATCGATGCCGCGAAATTCATAGCCATGCGGCCTGCTGAAACAGCTGAATTCGAATAGCTACATGCCCCGGGGTGCGCGTACACCACCGACCCTTTGTCGCCGTTCAACCGCCGATTGTCCGCTCCCAGGTGCAGCCGGTCTGCTATGCCATTCAGGATGCCCAAGACTGGCCGGTTGCGGAATGGCGGCTCACCGGCTCAGATCGGCAGATAGCTGCCCGTCGCCTTTCGTTTGGCGCATCGCCAACAAAGGAGATTTGCTGCCGGTCTGCAGACCCCCCATTGCGGCCCCTCATCAGCCGGAGGGTCGCGCTCCATAGCGGCCTGTCGGTGCTCACCGCTCGGGAAGGAACGCAACCTGACCAGAGAGCCCCATCTCAGTCATGTTTATGGAACATCGGCGCTTGCGGCGGTCCTCCGGTGCAAGCGCCCCCATTCACACTCTCTATTTATCGCGGTATACGCACACCGCTGCGGTTCAGATGCAGCGGCGCAATGCGTCCGTCCGGCAGGTAGTTGACCTCGCAGAGAACGCTCCGGCGGAAAAGCGGTGAAGTGCCGGGTTGGGATTGATCATTGCACGCGAAAAACCACTTGCCGCGCCATTCAAAGAACGACCCGTGCCGATCAAAATTGAGCCAGTCCTTCGGACGATATTGTGGCGGGGGCGCATGGGGCCCGCGCATGGCGCTGTCGTTGCGGAAGGTCTCGTCTACATTTTCAGGCTTCAGCAACGCCCCTTGACACTTGAAGGGGCCGTACGGTGAGCTGCTGACTGCATAGTAGGTGCCCCAAGACAAGTAATAGAGATCACCTCGACGGTGGAGAAACGGCTTGTCGTCCGTTTTACCGGGTCCGAACGGCCCTTCCTTGTCGGTAATCTCGACCAGACGCGGTTCCTCGGCCAAGGAGACCATATCCTCGTTAAGACGCACCACATAGAAGTCGAAGGTGCCGAAGACCATGTAGCTGGTCCCGTCCGCTTCTTGGAGAATGCCCGGGTCGCGCGATGCAGTCGGAACTTGCCCCTTTGCGATCAATGGCTTCCCGAGAGGGTCTTTCCACGGACCTTCTGGCCGGTAGCTCTCGACCACCCCGATGTCCTCCGGACCCATGGAAAAGTAGAGATAGAACTTTCCGTTTCGAGCGGCCGCATCCGTAGCCCAACATTGGGTACTTGGCTGACGCAAGTAGGTCTGTTCCGGCGTGAGGGTTCCTGCGAGCATCCAATTTTCGAGATCGGTGCTACGCCAGATTTGCCAATCGTTCATGGTGAAGGTTAAATTGTCTGGTTTCGCATCATGTGTCGCGTAGAGCCAGGCGACGTCATTGTAGACCCGGATCTGCGGGTCACATACACCTGCCGGAAGCTTCATCGGATTTCGAATTGATCGAAACTTGACTTCCGCGCTGCAACCGAACGAAGGAGCAACAAGCGCAGACCCGGCTATCAAGGAAACTTGGAGCAAGTCCCGACGTGATACGTCCATTTATTATCTCTCCACTGATCGACGTTGGGATCATCGTCCCTGCGTTTTCAGGGTAAACGACACGTTCCATCGCGTCCAATAGCGCCTTCTCGATAGGCCATAGCCTGTAACTATGGATCGCCTCTGTCCGTGGAGGACGTACGCGCGCGGAAGAAGCGAGCTGCGGTTCAATAAGTGAGCGGGCATAACCGCGAGCGGCGGAGTTCAGGATCGTTAATTAATCGCGATATGTTTGATCGAGGCTCTGCGATCTGATTGGACGGGTCGACCGACTGCCAGGCGACACTGGCGGTTGAAAGGCGCGAAATGGGACGGCTAGATCTGGTCGGCAGGTGCCGCTTTGGTCGGGTGCGATCAATGTCAATCATCGGCGGCCTGTCACCCGAAAGCGGCCTGACCGCCATCCACCCATCCCGGTCTTTGTGGTGCCCTTATCGCTTCTCTTGAAACCGGTCCGGCGGGTTTGTGCAAGGCTCGTGACGTTTGCGTCTTTGATCGGCTGCGATGGGTGGTGGGTTCAACGGGTGGCGGCAACACAGGCTTGAAAGCGCTCTGCGGGTGTTTGGTATTCGAGCGTTTTCCTTGGCCGTTCGTTGAGTTGCCGGGCAACGGCACTCAGTTTGGCCTGGCTGTATAGCGATAGATCGGTTCCTCTGGGAAAGTATTGTCGTAGCAGACGATTGGTGTTTTCGTTGGAGCCGCGCTGCCAAGGCGATTGCGGATCGCAGAAATAGACTTCGACATCGGTAGCCAGTGAGAGGCGCGGATGATCGGCCAGTTCCTTGCCGCGATCCCAGGTGAGCGACTTGTAGAGTTCGCGCGGTAGGCGCTGCGTCTGCCTGATCAGCGCCGACACCACGCTCCTTGTTTCCTTGTTGGCGACCTTGACCAGCATCACGTAGCGCGAATGCCGTTCGACCAGCGTCGCGATGTAGCTGTTCTTTGTGCCTCCGATCAGATCGCCTTCCCAGTGGCCGGGAATGGCGCGGTCCTCGACCGACGCGGGACGCTCGCTGATCGACACGGCATCCTTGATCTGTCCCAGCCCGTTGCGCTTGAGGCTGGCGTGCCGCGACCTGCGGATGGTGCGCCGGGCGCGCAGATGCTCCAGCAATTCCTTCTTAAGAACTCCCCGCGCCTGTATGTACAGGCTTCTGTAGATAGTCTCGTGCGACACTTGCCTATGCGGCTCCTCGGGAAAGCTGCGCCTGAGCCACCCCGCAATCTGCTCTGGTGACCATTTGCGGCACAGCTTGGCCGATACTGCCCGGGCCAATGGCGGCGAGCAAGCCAACTTGCAGGGCTTGGGCCGCAAGGCTCGGTCCCAGGCCGCCTGATCGGACACGGTCGCCCGATACCGTGCAAGGCCGCCGTTACGCCTGACTTCGCGACTGATCGTCGAAGGCGCGCGGCCCAGTCGCCGTGCTATCGCACGCAAGGGTTCACTGACGCTCAGGCCCCGCGATATCTCCTCCCGTTCGGCAAGGCTCAGCGCAAGGCGGCCACGCTTGCGATCGGCGGGCCTGATACCGCCGGTCGGCGAAATCACCGAAAATACCGACGATGACTCTCGATCAAACCTTCGCCCGATCGAACTCATCGATTCCCCGCGCTGCCAACGATCCCATATCTCCGCTCGCTGGCTGGCCGTGTAATATATCCGACGACGCTGCTTCATCGCGACACTCCATCTTCCTCAAAAGATTAAAGTGTTGCCACCACCCGTTGAACCCACCCCCAGCCTCAGTCATGAGCGGACTGACTGCTCATAGGCGCGCTGCTTTTCCAATTGAACGGCTTGGATGGGCGCGTAGCTGTCAAAGCACAGATGGCAATCTCTATGCCAGGAGCGTCAGCTTTCTTGGGCTACGTGCTCGGAACCGGACCGAGCAAAATGTCGAAGGGTTTCGGGCGCCGGCAGGCGTACGAAAGTCTTACATGTACGACCCGCGGTGCCTCAAGCGCTGAGCTATGGGGATTTCGGATCAGAGCCGTTAAGCGCGCTGGCGCTATTACTGGTTTGGTATGATCCGTGTGGCCCAGGCGGACTGCCGTTCGCCCGGTTCAGACGGTTTAATTGGTGGCAGTGCGCATCGTTTTCGTCATGCGTTATGGCATCGGCGATGCGCAGCGCGAGCGTCAGCGCTTCCCGCCACGGTGCTTGGGCAGGATGTATATATGCCAGGCCATGCCGGATCATGGCGCGGTCTCCGGGTTACGGATCGGGATGTTTGGCGGTGCCCGCGGTTGTCGCCAGCGTTCGAAGGTCTCGATGATGATCATATGCCCGCCGCAACAAGGGCACGGTGGTCGCAGATCGACGGGCTCTTCCAGTACAGCATCGTCGGGCGGCGCGGCGACCTCGAGCAAGTCACGAGCACGCGCAAGATTGGCTTTGCGCGATGAACTGGCCAGCAGACCATAATGCCGGATACGGTGGAAGCCACGAGGCAGGACATGGGCCAGGAACCGCCGGATAAACTCGCCGGTGGCGAGGGTCATGACGCATTGTCGTTCGGGTCCATCGCGACGGTAATCTTTGTAACGGAGCGTGACGCCGGTCTTGTCGAAGGCGATGAGCCGTCGGTTGGAGATGGCGATCCGGTGGGTATAGCGGGACAGGTAGGCGAGCACCGCTTCAGGGCCCGCAAAGGGCGCCTTTGCATAAACCACCCATCGCGTCTTCCGGACCGGTGCCAGATGACGCAGGAAGGCGCGCCTTCCGGTGAGTGATGCGAGCGACCTGAAGAAAGCGAGCTTACCGGCGTCGTAAAGCTGGATCAGCCGGGTCAGGAACAGACGGCGGAACAGCTTTCCCAGGACGCGCACCGGCAAGAGGAAGGCGGGCCGCGTAGATATCCAGCGCGTTCCGTCGAGTGCGATGCCGCCACCTGGCACCACCATATGGACGTGGGGATGGTGCGTAAGCGCCGAGCCCCAAGTGTGGAGCACGGCGGTGATCCCGATCCTGGCGCCTAGATGCCTGGGATCGGCCGCGATTGTCAGCATGGTCTCCGACGCTGCCTTGAACAGCAGATCATAGACCACCGCCTTGTTCTGAAAGGCGATACTGGCGATCTCTGCCGGTAGCGTAAAGACGACATGGAAGTAGCCGACCGGCAACAGATCTGCCTCGCGTTCCGCCAGCCAAGTGCGCGCCGCCGCACCCTGGCACTTGGGGCAGTGCCGATTGCGGCAACTGTTGTAGGCGACCCGCCAATGCCCGCAGTCCTCGCAGCCCTCGACGTGACCCCCAAGGGCTGAGGTGCGGCAGTTCTCGATCGCCGTCATTACCTTGAGCTGGGTGAGGCTCAGATGTCCGGCATGGGCGGCCCGATAGGCCGGCCCGGCGGCACGGAAGATATCGGCGACCTCGAGTGAGGTGCGCAACAGCTCAGCCGTCTGGCGCTGCCTGTGGCTGAGGTGCTGGGAGCAAGGCGAGCTTGTCGAGCGGACTGATGACAGCACGCGCAGTTCGGGTCGCAACCTTGGTGTAAAAGGCCGTAGTCTCCAGCTTCTCGTGCCCCAGCAGCGCCTGGATTACCCGGATGCTCACGCCATCCTCCAACAGGTGGGTCGCAAAGCTGTGTCGTAAGGTATGGGGACCGACCTTCTTCGCGATACCGGCCGCGTGCGCCGCCTCCGCGACGATCCTATACAGATGGCGCGTGCTGATCGGCTTGAGATAATGCTGTCCCGGAAACAGCCATCCATCGGCATGCATGACGCCTTGTTGACGCCCGACCTTCCACCACTCGCGCAACAGGATGAGCAGATCGGCAGGGAGGATCGCATTGCGATATCTTCCGCCTTTGCCCCGTTCGACGCGGAGCAGCATACGCTCGCTGTCAATATCGCGCACCTTGAGCATCGCCACCTCAGCCACGCGCAAGCCTGCGCCATACGCCACCGATAATGCTGCCTGATGCTTCAGCGAGGTGGTCGCGCCGAGCAGACGCGCGACCTCGTCAGGACTAAGGACCGTGGGCAACGCTCGAGGGTGCTTAACGAAGTAAAGCCTGCGGGAGAGATCGGGTCGATCGATTGTGCGTGTGAAGAAGAAGCGCAGTGCCGATACAATGCTGTTCATCGTCGGCACACCGACGCCCGCATCCTGCTGATCAATCTGGAACTGACGCACTTCCTCTGGTGTCGCGGTGTCGGGAGGGCGTCCGAGATAATAGGCAAAGCGCTCTACGTGGCGAACATAGTCGATCTGGGTCTTACGCGCGAACCGGCGCATGTTCATCTCGTCGATCATGCGCTGACGCAACGAGCTGACTGGAAGGTCAGAAATAATCTCGATCATCGTTCGTCTCCTTGGTTGAAAGGAGTCGCGATGGTCTGCCTACCCGAAGCAGGGCTCAATCATGGTGCTGCACCAGAGCGATGAGGGACCTAACGCCAGGCGCTACTCCCGCGTAGCGGGTTCGTACTTGTCCCATTGCCGGCCGTTCATCATCGCCGATCTCTCAGTCAACGAATGACCGCTTTGGAGATGCTCTTAGAAGGCGCTGAATGGCGGCTCTGTCCGCGTCTCAAGTCACCCTGACAGGGGTGAGGCTGGTTGCACTTGCATTCAAAGCGCTCGATGACCTTTTCGGCCATTCCTCCCAATGTTCAGTGTTGTTTGTCGGTCTGTCTCCCCAGCGCTCCAGCGATGACTTCGATGTGATGGGAAGGATGCGTGGCAATCTCCGCCGATTCTCTAAATCCGTCCGTTCGAAGCAGTTTAATCAGACCAGGCCTGCGCTCTCGGGCGTAAGCAACCCATCGAGCCGTTCCAGCGCAGCCAGGATCATCGCCTGCTCCCAAGAGGCAAGGCCGGCATAACCCTGGCTGAAGCGCATCTGGAGCGGAAACGGCGAGGCCTTCAGCTTTTCCCGGCCGAGTTCGGTGACTTGCAACAATACCTGCCGCTTGTCGGTAAGGCCGCGCGTGCGCGTCACGAGCTGCGCCGCCACCAGGCGATCGACGATGTTGGTGATCGTCGCCTGTCCAAAACCCAGGGCGCTCGCGACCGCGCTCGGCGTGATCGTCTCGTTGCCTCCGATCTGCCGTAGCACCAGTGCCTGCGAGGAGGTCAAGCTCGTCGCAGCGGCCATTTTCCGGTTCTCTAGCTCGGCTGCGTCGAGAATTTTTCGCAGGGCCAGAAGTGCCGCCGGTGTGAGATCGATTTCCATGCCCGATAGCTAGCTTTCCTGCGGGTTTGCGCCAAGCGTGAAGATGCTTCGAAAATCGAATTAATTGCAGTTCCATGACGGTGTGAAAGCGAACTTTTGAAACCGTACTGTTGCGCATATTCTCGCAATCCCTATGGTATGACGCGAGAACCACGAATGACATGGCAACGGCCAAGCACGCGAACGTGCTTCGGAGGGTGAAGTAATACTCGATGATAATGTGAATGAAGTTGGCCCGCAGAGCGATTCCGCGAGCCCGATCCGCGCGCGCGACGAGGGCGGCGTTGCGGAAGGAAATTCCGGCGCTGCTATCGTCCTGCGCGAACCCAAAGCCGAGGACGGGCCGGCCATTTCCGCCTTGATCGCGGCATCGCCGCCGCTCGACGGCAACTCGGCCTACTGCAATCTTCTCCAGTGCAGCGACTTTGCCGGCACTTGCGTGGTCGCCGAAAGGGAAGGCCGGCTGCTCGGCTGGATTTCCGCCTATCGTCCGCCCTCCCGTCCCGACTGTATCTTCGTCTGGCAGGTCGCCGTGGCGGCCGAGGCGCGCGGGGAGGGCCTGGGTGGGCGCATGCTCGACGCATTGATCGCCCGCAGCGCTTCGCGCGGCGCGCGTGAACTCACCACGACCATTACCGAGGCGAACTCGGCCTCCTGGGCCCTTTTTTCCGCCTTCGCGCGGCGCCACGGCGCCGTCCTGACGCGCTCCACGCGCTTCGAACGCGATGCCCATTTCGCCGGAGCGAACGATACCGAATGGCAGGCAAGCATTTCGCCGCTGCCGTTCATTCCGTCCAACTGAACAGGAAATTCCTCCAGATGACGACGATTCCCCAACCGAGCGCGCATGCGCCGGATACCAGCATCTATGACCGCCGCGAATCCCAGGTTCGCAGCTATTCGCGCGCCATGCCCCGCCAGTTCGACCGCGCCGAAGGCGTCTGGTTGCACGACAGCAAGGGCGGGCGCTATCTCGATTTTCTGTCGGGCTGCTCATCGCTGAACTACGGACACAATCACCCGGTGTTGAAGCAGGCCCTGATCGACTATATCGCCCGTGACGGCGTCACGCATGCGCTCGATCTCCACACCAAGGCCAAGAGCGAGTTCCTGCGCACGTTCGAGGAAGTGGTCCTGGAGCCGCGCGGGCTCGACTATCGGGCGATGTTCACCGGCCCCACCGGCACCAATGCTGTCGAGGCGGCCATCAAGCTGGCGCGCAAGGTCACCGGGCGCGAGATGGTGATCGCTTTCACCAACGGCTTCCACGGCATGACTCTGGGCGCGCTGGCCTGTACCGGAAATGCGGGCAAGCGCAGCGGTGCGGGCGTTCCCCTCAACCATGTCAGCCATGAACCGTTCGACGGCTACTACGGGCCGGATGTCGATACGGCCGAACTGCTGGAACAGCGCCTGTCGGATCCGTCCAGCGGGCTCGATGCGCCTGCTGCCTTCCTCGTCGAGACCGTGCAGGGCGAAGGCGGCCTCAATGCCGCTTCGCCCGAGTGGCTGCGCCGGATCGCCGCCATCGCCCACAAGCACGGCGCTTTGCTGATCGTGGACGACATCCAGGCCGGTTGCGGCCGCACCGGCGACTTCTTCAGCTTCGACGGCCTGGGCTTCACGCCCGACATCGTCACTCTGGCCAAGTCGCTCTCCGGCATGGGCCTGCCCTTCGCGCTGACCCTGATGCGGCCGGAATTCGATCAGTGGTCCCCCGGCGAGCACAACGGCACGTTCCGGGGCAACAATCACGCTTTCGTGACGGCCACGGCGGCCTTGCGCGAATTCTGGGCGGATCCGGCCTTCGTCGATGATATTGCCCGCCGCAGCGGCATCCTGGAACGCCGCCTCGAAGCGATCGCCGCCCGCCACGGTTTGTCCACCCGCGGCCGGGGCATGATGCGCGGCATCGATGTGGGGAGCGGCGAGGTGGCCGGAAAGATCACCGCTGCCTGCTTCGCGCAGGGCCTGATCATCGAAACCAGTGGCGCTTACGACGAGATCGTCAAGGTGCTGGCGCCGCTGGTGATCGACGATGCCGTGCTCAACGCCGGTCTCGATATCCTGGAAGAAGCCGTGGCCGAGGCGCTCCCCGCGCTCGCAGCGACGCGCAAGCTCGGCGTCGCCGCCTGAGCCCGATCCCAGCATTAAAGGAACATACCCATGATCGTTCGCAATCTCGAAGATATCCGCAAGTCCGACTGTCACGTCCAGGGCAAGGGCTGGGTCAGCGACCGTCTGCTGCTCAAGGATGACCGGATGGGCTTCTCGTTCCACGTCACTACAATGTTCGCGGGCGAGGAACTGCACATGCACTACCAGAACCATCTGGAAGCCGTGCTCGTCCTTCAGGGCAGCGGCACGATCGAGGATCTCGGCACCGGTGAGACCCACGAACTGAAGCCGGGGGTGATGTATGCGCTCAATGCCCATGACCGCCACATCGTGCGCCCGGTGGAGGACATACTCTGCGCCTGCACCTTCAATCCGCCCGTCACCGGCCGCGAGGTCCACGACGAGAACGGCGCCTATCCGGCTCTGGCTGACTGAGGGAGGGACAGGCAAACGATGCAGGATCTCTATCCCACCCGATGCGAAAGCGAACCCAGGCTACAGCCGCGGGACGAACCCGTCGCGCGGCGGGCCTGGCACCCAGCTGCGCCGCTGACCGCAACCCAGGTCGAACAGTTCGACCGGAACGGCTATCTCGTGCTGGAAAACCTGTTCTCCGCGCAGGAAGTTGCCACGCTGCAGGCTGAAACCGGACGCCTCCTGGCCGATCCCGCCGGTCTGAAGGACGAGACGGTCATTGCCGAACCCGGCAGCCGGGAAGTCCGCTCGATCTTCGAGATCCACGCCCAGAGCGACGTCATGGCCCGCCTTGCCGCGGACCGGAGACTGGCCGGTGTCGCCGTCTTCCTGCTCGACGACGAGGTCTACCTTCATCAGACCCGGCTCAACTACAAGCCGGGCTTCGCGGGCAAGGAGTTCTACTGGCATTCCGATTTCGAGACCTGGCATGCCGAGGACGGGATGCCCGTGATGCGGGCGCTGTCCATGTCGGTCCTGCTGGCGGAGAACACGCCGAACAACGGGCCGCTCATGGTGATCCCCGGCTCGCAGGGGACTTTCGTGTCCTGCGTCGGCGAAACGCCGCAGGACCACTACCGCCAGTCGCTGCGCCGCCAGGAATACGGCGTTCCCGACGAACTCAGCCTGGCCGAGCTGGCCCATCGCCACGGGATCGACGCGCCAGTCGGCAAGCCGGGTACGGTGGTGGTGTTCGACTGCAACATCATGCACGGCTCCAACGGCAACATCACGCCTTTCCCGCGCGCCAATGCCTTCCTGGTCTATAACGCCGTCAGCAACCGGCTGACGTCGCCCTATGCCGCGCCCGCGCCGCGTCCCGAATTCATCGCTGCGCGCGATTTCTCACCGGTAGTGCCGATTTCCGGCGCAATCGAGGGACTTGTCGAAGGAGTAGCGGCATGACGGGAACGCACAGCGTCGAGAAGATCGGCGGCACGTCCATGGCCGCCACCTCCACCGTGTTCGAGAACGTACTGGTCGCCGGACGCAAGGGCGCGGATCTCTACAATCGGATTTTCGTCGTCTCGGCCTATGCCGGGATGACCGATCTGCTGCTCGAGCATAAGAAGAGCGGCGAGCCGGGCGTTCACGGCCATTTCGTGCGCAACGAAACGCCGGGCGCATGGCGCACCGCGCTGACCGAAGTGCTGGGCGCCATGTGGGCGCGCAATGCCGAAATGTTCGCGCGCCCGCAAAGCCGCGAGGAAGTGGACCGTTTCGTTGCAGAGCGGATCGCCGCGCTGGAATCCTGCCTCGACGATCTCGACCGCCTGCGCCGCCACGGCCATTTCCGCCTCTCGGAGCAGATCGCCACCTTGCGGGAAATGCTGGCCGGTCTGGGCGAGGCCCATGCCGCGCACTCGACGGCGCTGCTCCTACGCGATCGCGGGGTCAATGCCGTCTTCGTCGATCTTTCCGTCTGGAGCCAGGACGATCTGGTCGATCTCGACGAACGCATCCGCACCGCCTTCGCCTCGATCGATCTCTCTCGCGAGATGCCGATCGTCACCGGCTACGCGGGCTGCGAAGGCGGCATGGTGCGCCGCTATGCCCGCGGCTACTCCGAGATGACCTTCTCCCGTATCGCCGTCGTCACCGGCGCGCGCGAGGCGGTCATCCACAAGGAGTTCCATCTATCCAGCGCGGATCCCCGTCTCGTCGGCGAAAGCCGGGCGCGCAAGATCGGCTGGACCAACTACGACGTGGCCGACCAGCTCGCCAACCTCGGCATGGAAGCGATCCATCCGCGTGCGGGCAGGGGTCTGCGCCAGTCGGGTATCCCGCTGCGCGTCCGCAACACGTTCGAACGCCATGACGAGGGTACGCTGATCGAGGGCGACTACGTTTCGAAGGCACCGCGCGTGGAGATCGTCACCGGGCTCGCTTCGGTCCAGGCCCTGCAATTCTTCGAGCAGGACATGGTGGGAGAGAAGGGCTACGACGCGGCGATCCTGGAAACGCTGACCCGCCACGGCGCCTGGATCGTCAGCAAGAGTTCCAACGCCAATACCATCACCCATTACCTCAGCGGCACCGGCAGCGAACAGGCCGCGCAGATCGTCGACGATTTGTGCGCGCAGTGGCCCGGATCGGTGGTGACCGCGCAGGAAGTGGCGATGGTCTCGGTGATCGGCACCGACTTGTCGGAGCCCGGACTGGTGCCCCGCGCTCTTGCCGCACTGGACAGCGCGGGCATCGGCCTCGTCGCGCTCCAGCACCAGATCCGTAACGTGGACGTCCAGTTCATCGTTGCGGCGCCGGACTTTGAGGAAGCCGTCCGTGCCCTTCACGCCGCGCTGGTCGAGGCGGGCACCGCCACCGACCGCGCCGCGGCCTGACCGGAAAACGCGCCCTTTTCCGCATTTTGGCGGAAAGGGCGCCGCATCATCATGCTAAAGGCCATCCTTCCCGTCCGCAGCCTGCTGATCGCCATCTTCCTGCTCATGGCGGGCGGCGGGTTCCTCAACACGCTCGTCGCGTTGCGGCTGGAGCGGGCGGGAAGCGGTGCGCTGGCGATCGGTCTCGTCGGGACCGCCTATTTCGCCGGCCTCACCCTGGGGTCGGTTCGTGTGCCCGCGCTGGTCGGGCGCATCGGCCATATCCGGGCCTTCGCGGCCTTCGTCACGCTGCTCAGCGCAGATACGCTGGCCTATGCGCTCCACACCAACCCGGTGTTCTGGGGCGCGCTGCGCTTCCTCGATGGCCTGTGCCTCGCGGGGATCTACGTCTGCGTGGAAAGCTGGCTGAATGAGCGCGCCGAACCCGATCGTCGCGGCATGGTGCTGGCCGGCTACATGATCATGCTCTACGGCGGGCAGGCGGCGGGGCAGTTCCTTATCCGCCTGGGAGCGGGGGGACCGGCAGTGCCGCTGCTGGTGGGATCGATCCTGATTTCCCTGGCGGCGATTCCAGTGCTGCTGACCCGTATCGCCGCGCCCGAAACCGGCGATTTCGCGCCGCTGCCGTTTCGGGAACTCTACCAAACCTCGCCTCTCGGTATGGTCGGTGCCGGGCTGACCGGGGTGATGCTCGGCGCTTTCTATGCGCTCGGCGCCGTGTTCGCGCGCCGGCTGGGCATGGATCTTTCGCAGACCACCCTGTTCATGAGCGTGGTGATCCTGGGCGGCGTGGTGCTGCAATGGCCGCTCGGCTGGCTGTCCGACCGCATCGACCGCCGCAAGGTGATCGTGCTCGCTTTCGCCGGAACGCTGGCCGCCGCGCTTGCGATCGCCCTCACGGCGCAGGCGGGGATGCTGCTGCTCGGGCTCGGCGCCCTGTTCGGAGGCTTGAGTTTCGCGCTCTATCCCTTGTGCGCGGCCCATACCAACGATCACCTCGCGCCGGAAAAGCGCGTGGCGGCGAGCGGCGGTCTCGTGCTCGTCTATTCGCTGGGCGCCGCTGCCGGACCGGCCACGGGATCCTTGGCCGTGTCCCTGACCGGGGCTTCAGGACTGTTCCTGTTCATCGCCGCCTGCGCGAGCGCCGCGGCTTCGTTCGCACTGCTGCGGCAGGCGAAGTCGGACCCCGTGCCCGCCCACCTTCAGGAAAGCTACATCGGCCTGCCGCGCACCTCGCCGCTGGCCGCTTCGCTCGATCCGCTCGCCCCGGAAACATCCGCGGCACCGGACGAGTCTGGACAAACAGGGAGCCGTCATTGAATCCGCCCGCCAGAATACTGCCCGCCGTAACAGGGCCCGCCGTAACAGCGAGAGCCGAACCGCGCGACTTGCGCCGAGCCATCTGCGCATCCGCCATCGGCAATGCCACCGAGTGGTTCGACCACGGTATCTACGCCTATGGCGTGAGCTACATTTCCGCCGCCCTGTTTCCCGGCGAGACGGCGGAGGCGACGCTATTCGCGCTTGCCACTTTTGCGATCTCGTTCCTGGTGCGTCCGCTGGGCGGCCTGTTCTGGGGGCCGTTGGGAGACCGCTATGGCCGCAAGGCCGTGCTCGGCCTGACGATCCTGCTCATGGCCGGTGCCACTGTCGGCGTCGGCCTCATCCCCTCCTATGCCGCTATCGGCGGCTGGGCACCCGCGCTGCTCGTGGTCCTGCGCATGGTGCAGGGCTTCTCCACCGGCGGCGAATACGGCGGTGCCGCGATCTTCATGGCCGAATATGCCCCGGACGAGAAGCGCGGCTTCTACGGCAGCTTCTTGGAAGTCGGCACTCTGGCCGGTTTCAGCGCCGGCGCGCTGCTGATGCTGAGCTTCTCGCTGCTGCTGGGGGATACGGCGATGCGCGAATGGGCTTGGCGCCTGCCGTTCCTGCTGGCCGGTCCGCTGGGGCTGGTCGGCCTCTACTTGCGGGCGCGCATGGCGGAGACACCGCTGTTCCAGGAAGCGGAGGCGCAGCGCGAGAGCGGAGAGGCGGAACCAGCCGGACTTCGCCACCTGCTTTCCCGCTATCGCCGCCCCCTGCTGGCGATGAGCGGCCTCGTCATCGCCCTCAACGTGGTCAACTACACGCTGCTGAGCTATATGCCGACATATCTGGAGCGCCGCCTCGGCCTTGCCACCGACACGGCTCTGATCGTGCCGATCTCGGGCATGCTGTTCATGATGCTCCTGCTCCCGTTTGCAGGTGCCCTGTCCGACCGGATCGGTCGCAAACCGATGTGGCGGGCATCGCTGCTGGGGCTCACCCTGCTGGTCATCCCGCTCTACCATCTTATGGGCATCGGCCCGGTACAGGCGGCGATCGGCTACGTCCTGCTCGGCCTGCTCTATGTGCCCCAACTCGCCACGATTTCGGCGACCTTCCCGGCCTTCTTCCCCACCTCGGTACGATTTGCGGGCTTTGCGCTGGCCTACAACCTGTCTACCTCGCTGTTCGGAGGCACGGCGCCCGTAGTCAACGCCTGGCTCATCGATGTGACGGGCAACCCGCTCATACCGGCCTACGTCATGATACTGGCCTGCCTCTGCGGTCTTCTCGCGCTGGAATTAACACCCGAGAGCGCCGGAAAACCACTGCCAAGGACTTGAACAGGTCGCCGTATCGATCCTTTTGAGGAACCGTCTTGCCTACCCGATCCCCATCGACTTTCCGTTTTCCAACCCTGGACCTGCCCTGGGCGAGCGAGCCCTGGATGCAGACGGGCATCGCCCTGCTGGCGCTACTGGCCGGTGCGGCCCTGGCGAACTGGATCGCCAAGCGGATCGTGCTCAAGGGCGTGCTTCGCCTGCTCGGGCGTAGCCCGTTCGAAGCGGAAGCCCGCCATGTCGGCGCCATCGCCGCGCGCCTTTCGAACATCCTGCCGACCGTGATCGTGCAAGTGGGCATCGCCGCTGTGCCTGGCCTGCCGATGGAGTTCGTTTCGCTCGTCCACAGCCTTTGCGCAGTGATCATCATCCTGACGCTTGCCCTTGCCGTCACGGCGACGCTGACTCTCGGCAACGAGCTCTACCAGCGCCGCCCCGATGCCAGGAACCGGCCGATCAAAGGCTATGTCCAAGTGGCCAACCTGCTGGTCTATGCCGCAGCCGCGATCCTGATGCTGGCGGCGCTGATGAACCAGTCGCCGCTACTGCTCTTGTCGGGCCTCGGCGCCATGGCGGCGGTTCTCATGCTGGTTTTCAAGGACACGATCCTCTCGCTCGTCGCGTCCGTGCAGATCGGTTCGAACGACATGGTCCGCGTGGGCGACTGGATCGAGATGCCCAAACTCGATGCCAACGGCGATGTGATCGACATCGCCCTGCACACCGTGAAAGTTCAGAATTTCGACAAGACGATCACCACGATCCCCACCTATCGCCTGATTACGGAGAGCTTCCGTAACTGGCGCGGCATGTCCGAGTCCGGCGGCCGCCGGATCATGCGTGCGTTGATGATCGACCAGAGTTCGATCGGCTTTCTCGGTGAGGCCGACCTTGCGAAATTCGCGCGGTTCGGTGTGCTGCGCGAATATCTCCGGCAGCGTCAGGACGAAGTGCAGGGGTGGAACCGGGAGCATGCTCCCAGCGAAGTGCTCGATGCACGGCGGTTGACCAACCTCGGCACTTTCCGCGCCTATGTACTGGCCTATCTGAAAGCGCGGCCGGATATCGCCGACGACAAGACCCTGCTGGTGCGTCAGTTGGCGCCCAGCGAGAATGGCCTTCCGCTCGAAATCTACGCTTTCGCAACAACTACGGTCTGGGCGCAATACGAAACGATCCAGGCCGACATCTTCGACCATCTGCTCGCAGTCATGCCGGAATTCGGGCTGAGGGTTTTCCAGCGGCCAACGGGGGCAGATTTTGCCTTTCTCTCGCGAGGTCCAGGGCGTAGCCCTGAAGGCAAGTTCCTCTCGCCCACCCCTGTATCCTTTCAGCGGAACCCCTGAACTATGCCCGCTCGCCTCCCAATCCTGCTGATCGGCCTGGCGGCCGCCACCTGCTCGCTCATATCCAGTGCCTCGCGTGCGCAGGTCCGTTCCCTTTCCGCGGACCAGGGAACCTACGTGGACACAGTAGAGCTCTCGAAAAAGGCCGACCTTGTCGTGCTTGCGCGGATAACGCAATTGAAGCCCGTAGCGGGCACTGCACCGGGCACACGGCTGCCAAATCATCGTCGCTACTATGCCGAAGCCAGCACGCGGGCGCTGCTATACGGCAAGAACGGGATCGGTGGTTCGCTGCAGTATCTGGTCGATCTGCCCGAAGCTTCAGCGCAAAGCGCCACCGATTGGATGGGGAAGGATGTTTTCCTTTTCGCATCGCGCGTGCCTGGTCGACCCAAAGAGATCAAGCTGGTGGAACCCGCCGCGCAGCAGCTTTGGTCCCCGGAACGGGAGAGCCGCCTGCGCGGGGTACTTCGTGCGCTGGTCTCGCCGCGTGAGACAGCCCCCGTAACCGGTGTAAGGGAACTGGGCTATGTTCCCGGAAATCTTGCGGGGCAGGGTCGCACGCAGATCTTCCTTGATACGAAAAAGGGTCCGGTGACCATCGCCGTGCGTCACATGCCCGGCCAGCCCGAAAACTGGGGTGTCTCGTTTTCGGAACTGACGGGAGGCGATCTGCATCCCCCCACCAAAGACACGCTCGAATGGTACAACCTTGCCTGTTTCCTTCCGGCGTCACCTCCGCAAAGTGCTTACGTCTCGGGCGCTTTCCCCTCCAAACAGCAAGCTTACGCGGACTATCGCATGGTTCTGGCGGCACTTGGGCCATGCGAGCGGAGCCAATAAATATCCACGCATCGCATCGCACGGGATTGATACCAGCGGACTTTAACGGAGATCGGCATAGCGTTGCATGCATTCCTGATCCGATCGGACAGGCCGGGGCCACTGGCGATCGATGCAGCAAACCTCCTGCATGTAAGTCCAGATGCCGCGCTGCTGGCGGTGCTGATCGGCGCCTCGTCGGATTTCCTGACGCCGATCGGTCATCAGAACAATCTCCTGGTCATGGGGCCCGGAGGCTACCGGTTCAGCGACTACCCGCACATGGGTGCGCCGCTGGTTGCGCTCGTCGTGGGCTGCGCCGCGCTAACCCTCTCGCTCCTTTACGCCTGATCCGGGATTTCCCGGTGCGCCAGGCGCAAAACGATGAAGCCGGCCAGCCCCGAGAGGAGGGAGCCTGCAAGTATACCGATTTTCGCTTCTGACTGGAGTATCGGAGCACCGGGGAACGCCAGGAGCGTGATGAACAGGCTCATGGTGAAACCGATGCCGCACAGCAGGGCAACCCCCAGCATCTGCATCCGGCTTGCGTGGGCAGGCGCATCGACAAGACCAAACCAGACAGCAAGCGCGGTAAATCCGAAGACGCCAATCGGCTTGCCGAGAAGCAACTCCACTGCGACGCCAAGCGTCACCGCTCGGCAAGCGCGCGAAGCGGCAGGGTGAGTACCGGGGCACCTGCGTTTACGAGCGCGAACAGCGGGACGATGATGAAGCCCACCGGCACGTGCAGCGCCTTTTCGAGCCGGTGCAGTGGACCGAGGTCGTCAATGATCGCCAAGGCTGCAAGGAATACCTTTAGCGATGCCGGAACACGGGTGCCGAGCAGCGAGATGACACCCAGCGCAAAAGCAATATCCGTCGCAGTAGGAATGGCCCATCCGCGTGCCGTTTCATCGCTATTGAGGCCAAAGAACAGCAATGCGGGGACAAGCATTCCGCCAAGCGCGGCGATGCCGGGGAAGAGACGCCGGGGCCACGAGGCGAGCTGCCCGTCGAGCATTTCGCGCTTGATTTCCAGTCCGACCAGCAGGAAAAACGCCGCCATGAGCGCATCGTTGATCCAATGCGCCAGCGAAAGTGGTCCGACATGAAAACGCAGGATTGCCTCATAGTCCAGGGCAAGAGGCGAATTGTCGAGGACGAGCGCAAGCGCTGCCATCGCCATTAGGATCAGGCCGGCATTGGCCTGACCGTCGAGAAAACGACGAAGCGCACTGGGGGATTTGAGGCGAGCGAGGGCCAGACGGACTCCGGGCATGGTCTGACATGCAACGGCGGCCCGACCGATGCTACAAAACCTGCCGCCATTAATGGCGAACTCCCGGCTGTCGCTATTGCAGACCGGAAGAGCATGACGCAAGGGTCATGGTTTCTGAAACTGACAACGTTCGCTTGTCCTTGAAACTTCAAGCAGTGCCGAGATCGGAGTTCGCGGTTTTCCCGAAACCTTTGCACGGGATCCACCGATCTCTTCACGGCCCGTCTCGAAAATCCTGAATGGGCAAACAAATCTGGACGCACGAAGGCTAGAAAGATCAGCGACGGAAAGACCGGTAAGCGGCGCTGTAGACGGACATAGGAGTTCGATCAGGCCGCACCTCTCGGTCAACAGCACGCAAGCCGGCATCGACGTAGTTCTTTCTGGCCACGGGATCGTCCGGAGGTTTGCTTATCAGGTAATGGATCATCTGAAGAATGGCAGGTTGCAGGAGATATTACCCAAGATTCCGAACGCGATCCTGCCGCTCATGCCATGAAGGATCGTCTCGAAGTGCTCCGGCCAGCGCGACAGTTAGAGGCAGCCATGCTCCAAGAAGCCGAAGCCGACGATCAGCCGAAGTGGCACCGCGGTCCCGTCTCCCTGAAGGAAAAGTGCGGCAGTCGTCAATCTGCTCAAATCCGCGATAATAGCTCCTTCCTTTAAAGGAAGGCCTACGCAATGCAACTTTGCCGAGTTACAGTTTGGCGTCAGCTATTTCGGCAACGATGCTGTCGGACAGCCATTGCCCGAGGTAGGCGCCTGCCATTGCAGGGCCTGCTTTCTCCCCAACATGCGCCACCAATTCGGCACAGAATGCGCCAAACGTGCCCCCCTTCGGCAGGCCTGCCAACGCTTGCCCTTCGGCCGGTTCGAGTGTGCGGAAGGCCGGCGTGAACCCTTCACGCCAGACGAGGATCGTCGTCGGTTCAGGAAGCGGCTGCGCTGCCGGTGGCGCCGTGCCCTGCGAAAGGGCCCACCAAATCGCGGCGGCATTGCTGGTCGTGGTCAGCAGGGTCAGACTGGGGACGAAGTGCAGCCGGGCGTGATCCCACTCGATCGCGCCCAGACTGGCCGGATCGAGTGGAGCGGCATCCGGCGCGGTGAAGGCCTGTGCCAGCGCGTGTTCCAGAACAGCCAGATCCGCGACCTCCGGATCGCCCGGATAGAGCCGCCGGAGCGTGACTGCAAAGTCCGCGCCGTAGCCATCCAGCGTCCAGCTGGTCGGCGCGGCGCGGTCGATATGCGTGGCTGCCGCAGCCTCGAAAGCGGCATCGCCCAGCCAGGCGTGGACGGTGCCATAGCTTTCTTGCAGGCAGTCCATCAGCTGGGCACGGTAGTTATTGAGATAGATGCTTAAGCCGGCCTCGAACCGGGCTGCGCAGAGAGGAGCGGGCCGCGCTTCGTTGGTGAGCCACTCGCGGAATCCTGCCTGCAGGGCCAGAAGGCTCATGCTGTCCTCCTCGCCGGATCGCAGGCGATACGGCGTGCCGTGTCCAGTTCGGCCAGCAGGTCGGCAAGCGGGGGGATCGCGTCGTCACGTTCGATCATCGTCGCGACCTGGCCGATGTGGGCGATCGCTTCGGCATAGAGCGACCAGACCGACGGCGGCACCAGCTTGTCGTGGGTGTCGATCAGCAGCTCGCGGCCTTGGCTGTGGCCGGCCAGATGGATCTGACGCACCCTGTCTGCCGGAATGCCTGCAAGGTAAGCGACGGGATCGAACCCGTGGTTGCGGGCGCTGACATAGATGTTGTTCACGTCCAGCAACAGCTCGCAGCCGGTTCGCTGGCACAGTGCGGCGAGAAAGGCCCATTCGCTCATCTCACCCTCAAGTGCCAGATAGCTCGACGGGTTCTCGATCAGAATCGTGCGGCCCAGACAGTCCTGCGCCCGATCGATATTAGCGCAGACCACGTCCAGCGCCTCGGCCGTATAGGGCAGCGGCAGCAGGTCGTGCGAGTTGAAGCCACAGATTCGCGACCAACTCAGGTGATCAGAGACGAACAGCGGATCAATCGCATCGACCAGCGAGCGCAGGCGCCCGAGGTAGTCCAGATCTAGACCATCTGCCGAGCCGATCGACATCGAGACGCCGTGCAGGGCCACCAGATGACGCTCCCGAACGCGGCGCAGCACATCGAGGGGGCGCCCGCCATCGACCATGAAATTCTCCGAGATCACCTCCACGAAATCGACCGGGACGGCTGCTTCGCCGTCCAGGAAATCGCTGTAGTGCGGCTTGCGCAGGCCAAGGCCGAACCGGTGGGTCGCGAACATCGTATTGCTCCTGAAAAAATAGCCCGGCCAACGACAGAAGCGACGGCCGGGCCGCTCTATCACTTCGGCGGGGTCAGGCTGCCGCCATCGGCTGCGCACTGCTTGGCGCTCTCGGACTTGAAACCCTGTCCCTTGCAGTCGTTCTGGCCTTTGCAGTCATGGCTGGCGGTCTTGCAGTCTGACTGGCCCTTGCAGGCGTTGACGCCGAAACATTCGACCTGCTTGGCGCTGCTCTTGGCAAAGGCAGGCGCGGTGGCTGCGGTGCCGGACAGGGCGATGAGGGCGGCCATGGCGGCGAAACCTGCGGTGGCAGTGCTTTTGGATGGGGTCATGATGCTCTCCTGTAGGTAGATTTGCCGGATTGGCCCTTCTCCTACGCAGGTGCGTCGGCCCCGGTTACACACACCTACCAACGAAGAAGACGCGGCCCCAGAAAGGCACCGGCAAGTGCGGCCAACAGGATGCCCAGGCTGTACCAGGTGAGCACGAAGATCGCCGATACTTCAGGGCAATGCAGGCAATAGATCGTCGCTGCCCATGCCCCTGCCGCAAGTCCCGCAGCAGCGCCCGCTTCGCGCAGGCGCGTGGGCGCGAGACGGCGGAAGGACCACAGCAGGCCGATGAAGATCGGCATTGCCAACGTCAGCACCAGCCACGGACAGACCTTCCAGCTCGCCCCCAGCCACATGCCGAGCCATTCGCGCGACGGGGTGGCGGCAAGCTCGGCGATGCCGATCCCGGCAAGCAGCAGGACCGGCACGATCAGCCACCACAATCCGCGCAAGCCGGAGGATGTCGGGCGCGACAGGCGAATGACGGCAACGATTGCGCCGATGCCCAGCGAAGCGGTGTAGGTCCACTTCATCCAGAACGAGAAGCCGTGCATTGCGGTGTGGAGATCGGGCCGGATGCCCAGAACCTTCGCTACCAGCACCGCCGTGACGAGCCCACCACCCACGATGCCAAGCCCAATCCTGCGGCCCATCGCACTTCGCGATACGCGCGGCGCGTCGCGGCTGAGGGAACGGATGAGGTCTTCGGTCTTCATGTCCGCTCTCCCCGGATACGGGCGGCGAGCGCCTTCAGTCCACGATGCACGGATACCTTAACGTCGGATTCCCCGATGCCGGCACCGGCGGCGGCTTCGGATATGCTGAGGCCATCGACATGCGTATCATGGATCGCGCGCGCCTGCTTGGGGGACAGGGTGGAGAGCAGCGCGTCCACATCCATGCGCGCCGATGCCGCATCCTCGAACCCCTCGACGATCAGGATCGTCTCTACATCCTCGATCGACACCGACAGGCGCCGCCTGCGAAAATGGTCGATCAGCCGATAGCGGGCAATGGAGTAGAGCCAGGCGCTGAACGGCCGGTCGCGATCGTAAGTCGCGCGTTTGCCATGTACCGAGATCAACGTTTCCTGCACCAGATCCTCGACATCGTCCTGTGCGTCGCGCATCCGGCGACGGTAAAAGGCCCCCAACAGCGGCACGAGCGCGCGCAACAGCGCCTCGTGCGACGCGGCGTCGCCATCGAGACCTGCGGTCATCCAGTGTCTGAGTTGTGCTTCGCTCGCCTGCATTCGGCCTCCAGCACATGTCTACGCGGCATGGTGGCGCAAGGTTACACGCCGAGCGTACATCCATCAGAAAACTTTCTGCCGAACTCTGTGTAACCGGCCTGCGACCCGCTGCGTAAGTCCCGGCATGGACCGCCGATCCATCGATGCGGCCCTGAAGAGTCTTTCAGACACCCCATTCGAGGAGATTTCCGATGAACCGCACTCATGCCGCTTTCGCTGCCACTCTTGCCCTTACCCTCACCGCTGCCGGCGCTCATGCCGCGGATGGCGCGAAGGCACCGATGGAAAAGTGCTACGGCGTCGCCAAGGCTGGAAAGAACGACTGCAAGGCTGGAGCCGGGACCAGCTGCGCGGGCACTTCGAAGGTCGATTACCAGGGCAACGCCTGGAAGCTGGTGAAAGCCGGAACCTGCGCCGCGATCAAGACGCCCAAGGGCATGGGATCGCTGAGCCCCAAGGCCTGAATAGGCAAGCCTGAGAAGGACGGCGCCGCCTCGCTACGGACGGCGCTGCCCCTCGATTGAGAGGATCACTATGGCATCCCCCCTTCAGATTTACCGCCGCGCCCGAGACGGTGTACAGGACGCTCTGCCAGATGCAGCACTGCTCCTCGTTGCCCGATTCGGTATCGCTGCCGTATTCTTCCAGTCGGGTCGGACCAAGGTGGAGGGGGTGCTCTCTATTACCGACAGCACCTACGAGCTGTTCCGCAGCGAATACGCCTTGCCCTACATCGATCCGGTGACGGCCGCCCGCCTCGCAACATATTCGGAGCATCTCTTTCCGTTGCTGCTGGTGCTGGGTCTATTCACCCGGCCTGCGGCCCTCGCGCTGTTAGGCATGACATGCGTGATCGAGATCTTCGTCTATCCCGCTGCCTGGCCGACGCACCTGAGTTGGGCAGGGCTCCTGCTTCCGCTCATCGCGCGCGGAGGCGGGGCATGGTCGCTCGACCGGCTCGCCACTGTTTCATATCTTTTTTACCGGAAAGAACCTCGTCATGCATGACATCGAGGCCAAGGGAGCCGTCATTCGATACAACCACATGCGACGTGGAACATGACGACCGTCAGATTCTCATAAATCAGCGTCGTCCCGCCCAGCCACCGGGCCTTCAAACCGGGACCAGATTGGCGTTATTAGCCACAGTGACGCGGGCACAATCGATGGTCATGTCGAGGCTGCAATGCGCAAGATGCTGCGATAACTCCAAACAGCCCACAAGCTCACCGTGACTGGCAAGATAACGCAGCAGGCACTGGATTTACCGAAAATTGCGCGCAGCTGACCTGCTCGCCGGATACCGCCCTGCAGTTGTAAGGCGGAACCTCAGCACTTATCAAACGACGTTTTGGCGCCAAGCGTCTGGGTTGGGTCGGCAGCCAACGCCGCCAAGACGTCAGCTATCGACCAAATTAGGTTGTTCAGAAGAGGGTGAAGATTGGTGAACGGAAGGCTGCTTTGAGGGTTGGCAAGTGATGCGCTGAACGGCAGGTCTGTCGGCGTTTTGGATCGGGAGTGCAGGGCAGGGGCTTGGCAGCTACGCGCCCCATCCAAGCCGTCCGACCGAGATTTTGCCGTGCTTGGAAGCGGTCATTCAAATTATGACTGGGTCTGGGACAAGCCCGCCATTCGCGAAGCATTCGACAAACGGCAGCTCCGGTCGGCAGCGGTCATTCTACTCGAACGCTGGTGTCGCGACTATGCATGCTGAACTGTCGACCTGGGCAACTCCCAAGCCGAAGATCGTGGACGGTTTTAGAGCAGTTGCGTCCCATAAACGATGGTAATAAAATGGGAATCTCGCTTTCCTTCCCAACGCACGCAGGACGATACAGCCGAGCAATCCGTGTTGCTGCCGCACATCCACTTCGCTAACTGTTGCGCATGAGTAATACAGTTGGTGTGCTGAAACGGATAGCTCCGAGCGTCATTATTGCGGTTCTGGCTTGCGTATCGATGGCAGAAGCCAGAACCAATGCATTGTTGCCGGACATGACCACAACCCTCCGCGAACAGCGCGTGGAGAGCGCGTCGGTCGCGCTGATCCGCCACGGGCGGATCGTCTCGACGGGCGCATGGGGCATGGCTGGCCCAAGCCGAGCGGCGACCATCGCCACACCATACAACCTTGCATCGCTGACGAAGCCGCTGACGGCAGAAGTCATCTTGCGTTTGGTATCGGCCGGCAAGCTGTCGCTCGATGAGTCGATGGATCGCTACTGGAGCGACCCCGATCTGTCGTCCGATCTCCGGCGGACGAAGCTGACGGTCCGCATGTCGTTGAGCCATCGCAGCGGGTTGCCGAACTGGCGCGATGCGAAGGGGCTGGCGTTCGATTATGATCCCGGCACAACCACCGGCTATTCAGGCGAAGGGTATCAATATGCGGCGCGCTACGCAGAGCGTCGCACCGGGCAGTCGTTCGAGGCGCTTGCGGAGCGGTGGCTGTTCGCCCCCGCCCATATGCGTGCATCCGGCTATGTATCCGCTCAAGGAGCGACCCAGCCACTCGCAGTGCCCTATGACGAAACGGGCAAGCTGCTGCACGTCGAGCCGGTAACGCGCTTCAATGCTGCCGACCTGGCCCATGCAACGGCGCGCGATTATGCGCGCTTCCTAATCGAGGTCCGCAATGATCGGGGCATTACCGCTTCCATCGCGGCGGAGCGCAACCGATCGCAGGCCGACCTGACGCCCGACATATGCGTCGGAGCGAAGGCAACCACCTGTCCGCCTTGGACTGGTTTCGGGCTAGGCTGGCAGCTTCTCGGCTTTCCTGGCGAGACGATCATGCTCCACACCGGCAAGGATGCCGGGGCTTTCACCTTCGCCGCTATCAATCGCGCGAGCGGTGACGGGATAGTCATCCTGACCAACAGTGACAACGGATGGCGGGTCATCCTGCCCATCCTCGAACGCACCGGCAGCGATCCGAGGCTGATCGCATTCCTCCGCGGCCAGATGAACTGACAGGAGCATGAGCATGATGACCGCCATCGCCGTTGCCACAGCGCTGCTCGCGGCGCCCGTGCCGCCTCCGGCCGATCAGTTAACGACGGAGATCGGCGCCCTCGATGCCAGGGTATTCGACGCCTACAACCGCTGCGACCTGCCGACCTTCTCCGGATACTTCGACCCCAAGGTCGCCTTCTATCACGACACCGGCGGTGCGACGTTCGAGCGTGACGCGATGGTAGATGGTGTGCGCAAATACATTTGCGGAAAGGTGAAGCGCGAGCTGATCCCAGCCACGTTTCGCGTCTATCCGATCAAGGATTATGGCGCGATTGAGGAAGGTGAACACCGCTTCTGTGAACTCGCTACAGGACGATGCGAGGGTATCGCCAAGTTCGTGATGGTCTGGGCGAAACAGGACGGCATCTGGCGGATCACCAGCGTCCTCAGCTACGGCCATCGCGCTGCGACGCTCGCCGAGCAGCAGGGCGCTGCTGAAAAATAGCTCACAGTCCGCCTCCCGATTGGGAACATCCAATGGGACAGCTTGAGCGCAGCACGCGCCATGTTAGCCCAATGGAGGTCGTTCACGTTCGCTCGCGCTTCGGTTAATGGAGTTCAGCTTTCAGGATGCCCGGATGTGGCATTGAGTGTCAGCTATGTCGGCGGTCAGTGCATTGATGGAGCGGCCATAACTAAAATACTCAAAGCTGTTCTGGCCGACCCGATCTGCTCGGGCAGCCCTTTTCGATTTGGCGCTCTGGGAGAACGATTGGTCGCAAGCAATGACGAGTGGGGGTATTTTGGGGGGTGTAGAAATTAAAGAAATTAAAAATAAACTTTAGAATCAAATACATATTCCGCTAAAAATGTCCTACCCCCGCAACCGATTATGTACGACTTGAAGCCTCCAGCCCAATGGCCGGGGGCTTTTGCCGTTTTCGGCCCCCGTTTGCGAACGCGAAACAAGTTGGTCAATCTTGGTGCCATGAAGTGCCGCAGAAGCCTCCTCAATAGACACCGTCCGCGCCGACAACGATATCGTATCGCTCCTCAGTTCTATTGGAAAACTTGACCGATACACCGGCATCGTCTTGACTTAACGCCTCCACTGTTACGCCCAGACGGATGTCCGCTCCGAGCGCTACGGCGCTGTCGCCTAGAACTTTCTGGAGTGCGCGGCGACCGATGCCCACGTTGGCTGGCTTGCCTTCCACCAATGCGGGCGTTGGGACGCGGGCGACTTTCGCACCATCTGGCAGAAAAATCTCGACGGCATCGAAACCGCGGGCGGCATCAAGAAACGTGTCGAGCACGCCTCTCTGCTGCCAACCACGAGAATTTTCAGATTCTGCATCAATAACTCCTCGAAATGGCAGATGCTCAAAACTCGTCGAGATCCTCGGCAATCACGGTGGGGCCGCGATAGGTCGCCGAGATTCTGGCGAGGTAGTCAAGGAGATCCCCCGCACTGGCTGTCGGCGCGACGATGTGTGTAACGACCACCGATTTGACCCCGGCGCGCGCGGCCAGTTCGCCGACCTGCTCGGGTGCTAGGTGGTGGGTCGAAAGGTGCTGGGTCATCCCTACCATCGCGCGAACGCTCATATCCGGGCTGTTCCGGCGGACGTTGGCCACGGTGCGATCTACGTCGATCATTTCGGAAACCAGCAGATCTGCGTCCTTGGCCAGTTGTTCCACGGCAGGACTTGGGCCGGTATCCCCGGTGTAGGCGATCGTGCGGTCTGGTGCTGCGAACCGGAACGACAGCGATTTGAAATGCCGGTCGGCCGCAGAGCCTGCCGAAAAGGAATAGTGGGTGTTCTGCCGGACTGTGACGGCCACGTCCTCCAGGTTGAAGGTGGAGCCGTCAGTCAACTCGACGACTGCCACGCTGTTGGCAGGATTGGCGCTGGGTTCGCCAGGCAGCCCATAACCCGCTTCCACTGCCGGCTTCATCGATGCCAGGAGGCCGTCCACCACCGCACGCGTGCCAGGTGGGCCGTAGATGGTCAGCTTATCTTCCACGCCGGTTTGGAAGCGCAGACCCAGCACGGCTTGAAGCCCTGCGGTATGGTCGAAGTGCAGGTGACTCAGGATAACGGCATGGACCTGCTGAAGGCGGATACGGGTAGCGGCAAGCCGCTCGAGCGCGCCGTCACCGCAATCGATCAAGTAAGCATCCCGCCCGCGCACCAGGAGATTCGCAGGCTGGCTGCGTGGACCGGAAGCAATCGGTCCTCCCATGGTGCCGAGGGTAAACCAGCTGGTGGAGGCATGCTGAGGCGGAACCGGGGCCGGGGCCGGGGCCGGGGCGTCCCCCGACGCCGCCGGCTCTGCCCCCGCGTTGGCAAGCGCCAAGGCGGGGGACATCCCAGTTGTGCAAGCAACCGCAAAGGCAATGAGGCCGAGGCGCATCAGAACTTCACCCCCGCACGGATTCCATAAGTGCGCGGCGGCGACGTGATGATGGTGGACGCAGAAGCCGCGTTGTAAGTCAGTCCGGCCGTGATGACGCGATTGTCTTCGATGTTGCGAACGAATGCGCCGATCGACCAACGATCATTCTGCGGCGAGAACGTGATGTTGGCGTTGCTGGTCCAAGTGTCCCCAACCCGCTGCTCCGGCATGTACTGGAAGGCGACGTATCGGCTCGTCTTGTACTGGGTGTCGGCTGACAGCACGATCTTGTAATCGCCGATGTCGACCGTCTGCTGGGCGCCCAGATTGATCGTCCACTTGGGAGACTGATAGGCTTGGCGGCCGGAGCAGTCGATCTCGTACTGACCCTGCGAAGTCGTGCTCGCGGCGTATGGACACGATGTCAGCGGCGGCGTCGCGCCGATCGGTTCGCGGTAGACGAAGTCCTTGTACTGCGCATCGAGGTATTGAACCTGGGCGGACAGCAGCGTGTTTCTGGTCGCCAGGAACTGGGTCTCGATCTCCGCGCCCTTGATCGTGGATTGACCGGCATTTTCGGTGAACTGCCCCTGGTTGCCGGCAAGATCGATGCCGGTGTGGTTCACCTGCTGGTCGCGATACTTCCAGTAGAAGGCTTCCACGTTGAACTGGAGGCGGTTGTTAAAGAAGCGGTTCTTCATGCCCAGGGTGTAGGCAGTGATATATTCCGGCTGGAACGTTTCGTATCCGACCGACATCGAGAAGCCGCCCGAGCGATAGCCCGTTTCGACGCTCGCGTAGAGCAGCGAGTTGGGTGCCACGTCGAACTCTGCGCCTGCACGCCACGTCAATTTCGAAGTTTTGAGCGGTTGATCGACGACCGTTTGCGCGCGGATGAGGAGCGCCCCCGAGGAACCGATGGGCGTGACCCCGCCAGGCGGCGGTACGATGAACGGCGCCGGAAGCTGGGTGAAGCTGTCGGTCACCGGCAGCAGCGTCGCCGTCGGGCAGCTCGGTACGAAGTTCACCGTACGGGTGCACTTTACCAGGAACACGTCGGCAGTGCCGTCGAAGTCTTTCTCATCGCGAGTCCAGCGAAGGCCACCTATCAGGCGCAGGCGATCGTTGAGATTGGCAGTCAGTCGTCCGAAAACAGCGTAGGAGCGGGTATCGGACTTGAATTCCTGGTAGGCGTTGAGCGCCTGCTGGGCGAAAGTGTAGTTTCCGTCGACGCTCTCGTCGAAATAGTATGCGCCCAAAATGGCGTCGAAGATGCCTACGCGGTTGGCTGCAAATCGCGTTTCCAGGCTGAACTGTTCATCCTTCTCCTGGATGTAGCCGATGAAGCCGGGGTTTCCGAAGCTGTTGTCGAGATCCGAATAGCGCCAGGCCGGAACAACCGTCAGCGTGCCCGCGCCCGTACGCCACGTGACCTCGGCATTGACGCCATAATAGCTGTTGTCCTGATAGAGGTTTGTATCGAGCGGATCAGCGGTCCGGCCGGAAAGGCCAAGAAACAGGGTCTGGCGATAGGCTTGCGAAGCGGGATCGAGCAGCCCGGTCGACTTGCTCAGCCCTGACGGAACGAACGTATATCCCGTCGAACCAAAGTTGTAGGCATATTGGCCCTGGTAGGCAGCGCCGACGCCCTTGCCGCCCGTATGCGAATAGTCGCCCGCCACGCGAACGGTGAGATCTGGCGTCAGTTCAGCCAGATATTGCACGCGTAGCGCACCGGTCTTGTCGTCCGACATGCCGTCTAAAAGGTAGCCGTCGTGTCGGGTCAGGCTGCCCGAAATCCGCATGGCACCGTCTTCGCCGACCGGTACGTTGATGGCACCCTGCAGTGTGAGGGCGTCATAGTTCCCGTAGGAAATGTCACCGAATCCCGAGAATTCACCTGGCTTGGGCTTGGCGGGAATCACGTTGACGGCGCCGCCTGTAGCGTTTCGCCCGTAGAGTGTGCCCTGTGGGCCCTTCAGAACTTCCACTCGCTCGAGGTCGTAGAAAACGCCGGTCGCCGAAGTCGGGCGGCCGATATAGACCCCGTCATAGTTGAAGGCGATCGCTGGATCGGAGTAGCCGTTGACGGTGAAATTGCCGACGCCGCGCAAGAAGAATACCGCGTTCGCACCGCCGTTTTGCTGGACATTGAGCGCAGGCACCAGCTGCCCGAGGCCCGCTGCTTGCGTCAGACCGCTTTTGATCAGGTCTCCCCCGCCGACTACGTCAATAGCGATGCCGGCGCGCTGAGCGCTCTCCGCTTTGCGCTGCGCAGTGACCACGATTTCGTTGAGACCCGCCGGCGCTTCGCTGTCATTTGCCGTGGCCTGGGCCGAATTCGCTGGAGCGCTCTCTTGCGCAAATGCCTGGCTCGATACGAGCGCGAATCCAAGTGCTGTGCCCAGCAGAAGTGCCTGACGCATGTCTTTCTCTCCCCTTTGCCGCTTGGTGCGGCCTCTTGTGGGGAGAGGGATGCAGTTCGATAAATAACAGATCAAATTTTTTGTTTTTGTCAGTTTCCACAAACAAAAATGGTAGTTGTGCTCCGTCCATAAAATGCAGAAGCTGCGGAGAGGGGCGCGCGCGATGCGCCTCGACAAATTTGATCTCAATCTCCTGATCGCTTTTGAGCTCCTTTTGGAGGAGCGCAATGTCACGAGAACCGCCCAGCGGGCCAATCTCACGCAGTCATCAATGGCGCCGCACTTGCCCGGTTGCGGCAGGCCATGAACGATGAATTGCTGGTCGCACACGGTCGGCGCATGATCGCAACGCCGCACGCTCTCGCATTGGTCCCAATGGTTTCCGAAACGGTCCGCAATCTGCGTGTGCTGATCTCGGGCGCAACGGCATTTGATCCGGGCACGTCGGACAGACGCTTCGAGATCGGTGTATCGGACTGATTTTCGACCGTCTTGCTTGGACCGCTGCTACCAAAACTAAAGCGCGAAGCGCCGGGTGTGGGGTTCAACATCCAACTGCCCACGCGTGAAATAAGCGCAGTCCTCGAAGACGGCAAACTGGATTTTCAGATCACGCCCGAACAGTTCCTTAGCCCTGAGCATCCCAGCGAGCTTCTGTTCGAAGAACGCCACGTAGTCGTGGGATGGCGGGAAAACAGGGTTTTCGCCGGCGAAATGACGCGGGAGGCATTCCACTCCTGCGGTCATGTGGCGGTAAGAATCACCGGCGTCGCGACGTTCGCGGACAAGCACTTCATGACCGTGGATGACCAGCGGCGGATCGAGGTGACCGCTCCGTCGATCTCCATCGTGCCCTGACTGCTTCCCGGAACGAATCTCCTGGGCGCTGATGCACGAGCGGCTCGCCCGCGTCTTCGCACCGTTGTTGCTGCTGGAAATCCGCCCGGCTCCGATTGAAGTTCCGCTGATGCGGGAGATGGTTCAGTATCACGCAGCGCGCTTGACCGATGCGGGGATGCTCTGGCTCAAGAACCGCCTGTTCGCCGAGGTGGCGGAAAATGGAAGGCAGGAAGGCTAGTTGACGACCTAACTTCGTGCAAGAACCGCGGGCAGGTTCTCCATGCTGCCGTCTGGCGCTGCCAGTTCGAGCAGGCGGGATAGCATTTCGACTGCAGCGACATTCTCTTCGCAAACGGGCAAGTGCCTTTCGGCGATAGTCAGTCCCCGCACCGACCATACCATCAGGCGCATCACTGTCCGGGCAAGCGTCATGTCTCCGCCAAAAGCGCCTTGCATGACTTGGAGAGCTCGCGCTTCCACTTCTTCCTGCATAGGAACCACAAGCGTTTCCAGGTGTGCATCGCTGCGCGCTGCTTGAAGGATCTCCAGAACGGCTAGGCCGGAGGGGCGGCCCAGGACCTGCCAGAGCACCTTCGGCCAGTCTCCCAAGCGATTTCCAAGGCCGGTCGATTGCCTGATCCTCTCGTATTCGACCATTTCGCTGTCGAATACATGGCGGACTACATCAGCCATTAGCGCCGCTCGCGTCCCAAAGTGGTGGAGCATAGCCCCTCGGGAAACGCCAGCCCGCTCGGAGATCATTGACGTGTTGGCTGCCGCATATCCGACGTCGTGAATGACTTCGATTGCCGCTTCAAGCAGCGCAAGCCGGGTCTGAGCCGTCCGCTCTTCCTGCGTGCGCCGAACCTTGTTTTTAACCGTCATCGTCATCCACATGTCCAGAACTGACCGATCCTATCGGTGTTCGAAGCAAGCCAAGTCACAAGTCGATCTCCCTGGGCAAGCGCTAACCAACGACTGGAGCGATCACCAGCCACAAAAAACATTCATGCTTGACCGTTTGTATCTTAAATCCGTATCAGCCCGGTCAAGCGTCGGCAATTGGCGCAATTACATGGGAGGGTATTTCGATGCGAAAGACAGCATTCCTAATCGGCGTCAGCCTCTGCGCCACAGCAGGTCCGGCCTTCGCGCAGGACACAGCGTCCGTTCAGGACGATGGCGGGGTCGCAGAAATCATCGTTAGCGCACAGCGCCGTACCGAGCGCCTGCAAGACGTGCCACTCAGTGTCACCGCGCTGGGTTCGGCCGCTCTCGAGGCGCGCCAGATCAATGATCTGAGCCAGATCGCGATTGCTGCGCCAAGCCTGCAGGTTGGCAGTGACAATACCTTCGCCGTCCGTGGCGTCGGCACCCAGGCCTTTGCCACCACGATCGATTCTTCCGTTGCGACCGCCTTCGACGACGTGAACCTTGGCCGCCCATTTCTGGCGCAAGGCATGTTCAATGACGTCGAACGTGTCGAAGTGCTCAACGGTCCGCAAGGTCTGCTCTTCGGAAAGAACGCCTCGGCAGGTCTGCTGAATGTGGTCTCCACGAAGCCCAGGCTCAACAAGTTCGAAAGCATTACCAATCTCGAGCTGGACAGCCGTGAAACCCCCGACGAAACCGGCTCTGCCTGGTCAATGATCGGTCGCCAGACGATCAACGTACCCGTCGGCGACAGCGCAGCTCTGCGGATCAATGGCAGCTATTCGTGGGAGGAACCCGGCACGACGTTCGTGGGGCTGAGGAACGTACGTAACGACCTGAATCGTGAGCAGTACGGCGTTCGCGCCAAGTATCTCCAGGAAATCTCGCCATCGCTCGAGCTTTATGTGATCGGCGACTACGCTGAATCCCACGGCGTCGCGGGCATCTATGACCGCACCTATCGTTCTGTCGGTGCGGGCAGCGTCAACACTGACGCTCTGGCTATCACCGGCATCACTCCTGCAGACAACAACTTCGCATTCGGCGGCGATGGTGGCTACTGGCGCGACCTCAAGCTGGGCGGGGCACAGGGAACGCTAACCTGGACCGCTCCCAACGGAATAGTCGTCAGCAACATCGCCGCGTGGAAATTCTACAATTTCGACAGCCAGCTCGATACCGACTTCACCAACCTCGACGGTGCTAGCCGTAACTGGTCGCATGCGAACTATGACCAGTTCTCCAACGAGTTGCGCGTGGCATTGCCGGCCGGCAACCGGCTCTCGGGCCAGGCCGGTCTCTACTACTTCCATTCGACAATCGATCAGAAGGGCCAGATCGCGGGCAACAACTATATGCCCAGCTTCCTGTTGCCGGTCTTCCCGTTCTGCGTCGGTGGATCGGCGGCCACCGGTTGCCCATACTCGAACAGCTATTTCCTTGGCCGCGACTACATCTACAGCATGAAGACGGACAGCTACGCCGCCTTCGGTCAGCTGACCTATAACATCACCGACGGCCTCAAGGTCTTTGCTGGCGGCCGCGTGACTCGTGATGAAATCTCGATCGACCTCGATCAGGTCCAGGACGCCTACTTTGTTCCGCTGGCGGTTCCTGGCAGCTTCAATCAGGACTATGGTCACACGGATTTCAGCTGGAAGGTCGGCGGCCAGTACAACTTCACGCCGGACGTGATGTTCTATGGGTCATACGGCAGCGGCTATAAGGGGCCGGGATTTAACGACACCGCTGCAACGGCGGACGCAAACCTCGTTGTGCGGCCCGAAAAGTCCTACACCGGCGAAATCGGTTTCAAGACGAGCTGGTTCGATCGCCACCTTGTGTTCAACATCTCGGCTTTCCACACCAAGTTCGACAACTATCAAGTCCAGTCGCTCGATACCAATCTGCAGGCCTTCGTGGTTCAAAACGCCGCATCGGTCACGACCAAGGGCATCGAGGCCACCATCAACGCTACGCCGGTGGATGGCCTGTCGATCAACGCTTCGGGAACGCTGCTGGATTCGAAGTTCGGCAACTTTCCTGGCGCCGAGTGCTATCCTGGACAGGGCTGTTCTTCTTTCAACGCCAAGGGCCGCCGGACACCTACCTCGGCAAAGTTCACATCGTCCCTCGAAGCGATGTACGAGTTCCAGACTTCGGGCTCCGTGCATCCCTTTATCGAGGCGAACTGGTATCATCGCTCGTCAATCAATTACCTGATCAACCGCGCTCCGGGGGCAAAGGTCCCGAGGCTCGACATGATCGGGGCAAGCGCCGGTCTAAACCTCGACAACGGCATGCGGATCTCGATCTTCTGCAAGAACTGCACAAGCGCATACAATCCGAATTTCATCGGCCTGGACTCGGGCGATGCGATCGCCGGCGTCGCTACCTACCCGCAGCAGTTCGGCTTCGACTCGGTTCGCACCATCGGCGCCAGCCTCCAGTTCAAGTTCTGAAGAAGGAAAGCGCGTGATTGATCGCATGACCCGCCGCAACATCCTCAAAACGGCGGGCACCGGTCTGGTACTCGCGGGGGCATCGCCCCTTCTCGGCGCATCTCCGCGAGTGCAGCGCAGACTACCTCGTGATTTTCTGTGGGGCGCAGCCACAGCAGGCCATCAGGTCGAGGGCGGAAACATCAACAGCGACAGCTGGGTGTCGGAACATCTGTCGCCCAGCTCGTTCCCCGAACCGTCCGGCGATGCCTGTGACAGCTGGAACCGCTGGCGGGAAGATATCGCGCTCGTCAAGCGAATGGGCCTGAACACCTATCGCTTCGGGATCGAGTGGTCGCGCATCGAGCCTGCCAGGGGCGAATGGTCGCTGGCTAGCCTCGCACATTATCGAGCGATGGTGGATACCTGCCTGGAGCTGGGGCTGAAACCCATCATCACATTCTCGCATTTCACCGTACCTCGCTGGTTTGCAGGCAACGGTGGTTGGGAGAATCCCGAAAGCGTTGAGCTGTTTGGCCGCTTCTGCGAGACAGCAGCCCGGGCGCTGGGCACCGGCTATGGTCATGCCCTGACGTTCAACGAACCGAACCTGGCGGCCCAACTCTCCTGGCAACCGGAGTTTCGCCAGGCGATGAAGTATTTTGCGATGGGCAATCAGCAGGCGGCCAAGATGATCGGTTCCGATCGCTTCGCTTCCACGTTGACCTCGGACCCTGCCAAAACCCTCGCGAACACCATCGCAGCCCACCATCGCGGTCGCGAGGCCATCAAGTCGGTGCACCCGAGCGTGGAAATCGGTCTCAGCCTTGCAGTGGCCGACGAACAGGCATTGCCGGGTGAAAGTGCACTTCAGCGCAAGATTGCCGAAGTGTACCAGCCTTGGTTTGACGCAGTGGCCCAGGACGATTTCGTGGGGGTTCAGACGTATGGACGCGCTGTTGTCGGACCCGATGCGGATATTCCGCCACCTGCCGGCGCAGAAGTCACGCAGACCGGTATGGAGTTCTATCCCGAAGCGCTCGAAGTCACCGTGAAATGGGTCGCCGAAGCAACCGGCCGCCCCATCATTGTCACTGAGAACGGCGTTGCGACCAACAACGATGACCGCCGAATCGCCTATATTGATCGCGCCTTGGCTGGACTTGGCCGGGCAATGGATGCCGGTACCGACGTTCGCGGCTACATTCACTGGTCCTTGCTCGATAACTTTGAATGGAATCGGGCATATACCGCGCAGTTCGGCCTGGTTGCCGTTGATCGAAAGACCTTCGCGCGCACGATCAAGCCTAGCGGGCCGCATCTCGGCCGCTACGCCAGAACCAACAAAATCTGATCGCGCCCGCAACTGAACGGGGGCCAGAAGTGCGGCACACCGCCCAAGGCCCCGGTTGGAGAGGAGACCAATGCCGAACATCGATCGCCGCTCGCTTCTCGTAACCGGGGCACTCGCTGCAACGACGGCGGCCGGATCACGCCCGGGTTCTGCTTTAGCGGCGCAGGCCATGAAAATCGTCGACCTGAAAACCGCCGGACGGTTGAACCCGATTGGCATCGGCGAACATCGCCCTGCCTTGTCGTGGCGAATGGAGGGTCCCGCCGGAACTGAGCAGAAGGCTTGGCGCGTGTTGGTCGCTTCATCGCCTGCAATTCTTGCCAGCGGTCGCGGGGACCTTTGGGACAGTGGCCGCGTAGAAGGCAGCGCTTCGACCGGAATTCGATATGACGGTGCCGAACTCGCAAGCACCCGCCAATGCCATTGGAAGGTTTGCTGCTGGAACTCAGCGGAACAGCGCGCTTGGAGCACGTCTGCAACGTGGGAAATGGGCTACATTGTTGCTTCAGACTGGACCGGAAAATGGCTGGCTGCCGAGGCCATGGATGAGCGTATCGACCGTTTGGCGGCCCCCGAATGGGTGCTTGGGTCATCGCCAGGAACTGACAAGCCTCGAGCCTTCCGTCTTCCCTTTACCAGTGGCAAGGGGCCGGCAGTAGTTACAATCGTCGCCGACGGCGCGCTTTCCAGGCTAGCAATCGACGGCAGACCACTCACCCTGCCGGCGCGCGATCCCAATGCCTTCGGCGGCGCTCCTGCAGCCAAATTCGAGTTGGAACTGGGCGAAGGAGACCATCTGCTCAGCGCATTGGTCGCACCTGTTCCTGGCTTTTTCGTGAAGCCAACGGTGATGCTCGCATCGCTTGTTCGGGTGACGACCCAGAACGGAGCTCAGGCAAGAATCGCCAGTGGTTGGCAAACTCAAATGCCAACGGAAACGGTCTGGAGCATGGCCGACAAGGCGGAAAATCAGCCGAACTTCCCGTGGCCGCCGACGCCTGCTCGGATGCTGCGCCGCAACTTCTCAAGCAAGGCTACAATCGCGCGAGCACGGCTGCACGTTGCCGCGCTTGCCGGTTACCGCTTCTGGATCAACGCCGCCCGTGTCGGTGATGATGAATTGCAAGCTGAACCGGTCGACTACAGCAAGCGGGTTCCTGTCAGAACCTATGATGTAACCCACCTCCTGCGTCAGGGAGACAATGTCGTCGCCGCGTTGGTGGGGGATGGCAACTTCGCCAGCTATCAAGCTCCGGAGGGGCGGTATCCCTACTTGGGAGCGCCCCGACGGTTCCAGGCGGTTTTGGAGATCTTCGGTGATGACGGGGCAATCCAGCGCGTTGTCAGCGACGGCGATTGGCGACACAAGACTTCGCATCTCACGATGTCGGAGAACTACGCGGGCGAAGATCAAGACCTTCGTCTCTTGCCTGATGGCTGGAATGCGCCGGGATATGACGACACTGGCTGGGAAAGCGTATGGGAAGCGCCGGATCCCCAGCTTTCCTTTTCGGCGGCCATTTCCGAACCCGTCCGAGTGATCAGAGAGCTTGTGCCACAATCGATTGTGAAACTCGGCGAAAAGCGTTTCGTCGTCGATTTTGGGCAGAATTTCGCGGGGCGAGTGCAGCTACGAGTCGACGGCAAGGCTGGTGACGTGATCACGGTCAGTCACGCAGAGGTGCTTGGCGGCGACGGAGATCTTGATCGCCGCAACTTGCGCGCTGCACGCGCGCAGGACCGCTACATTCTCAGGGGGGGCAATGAAGTGCTTGCTCCCGTTCTGACTTACCAGGGCTTCCGGTACGCTCGGACCGAAGGTCTGGATATCATCGCCAAGACGATGGTTACAGGCCTTGTCCTTTCCAGTGATATTGGTGAAATCGGCACCCTCCGGGTTGAAGAGCCGCGCGTGCAAAAATTGTGGCTCAATGCCCTTTGGAGCCAACGCTCGAACTTCATGGGGATTGCGACCGACTGTCCTCAACGTGACGAACGCCTGGGGTGGACGGGCGATGCGCAGGTATTCTGGGATACCGCCAGTTTCAACATGAATACCAGCGGCTTCACCCGCTCTTTTTGCCGCGCCATGCGCGATGCTCAAGGCAAGAGCGGCGCATTTCCGTTGTGGGCTCCAAATCCGGCCGGTTTGGGCTGGGGCACGCCATCAGCGACACCGGGATGGGCAGATGCCGGCGTAATGCTGCCTTACATCAGCTACCTGCACAGCGGCGATGCCACGATCGTCGATGAGAACTGGCAAGCTATGACGTCCTACCTCGACGGAATTCTGGCTACGAACCCGGATGGCCTTTGGGCAAAGGATCGAGGTGCGGATCTCGGCGATTGGCTGGCGCTTGATGCTAAGAGTCCGATGGATGAAACAACGCCGAAGGCTTTGATTGCCACTGCGATGCTCGCCAGGTCGATCGGACAGGTCGCTCAAATGGCGAAATGGACAGGGCGCACCGATGAGGCCGGGCGCTGGCAGGCGCGGCTCGAACAGACCAGGCGTGCATTCCGGCAGGCATTCGTTGCGGAAGATGGGACTGTCGGGAACGGCAGTCATTGCAGCTTTGTCCTGGCGCTCAGCCTTGATCTGCTGACCGATAAGCAACGCGCCTCAGCCGGCGCGCTGCTTGCGGCCGATATCCGCCGTAGGGGTACGCTCCTTTCCACCGGCTTTCTGGGAACGCCGTTGGCGCTCGATGCTTTGGCAAGCATTGGCGAGGAAAAGCTGATTTGGGATCTTCTGCTGCGCCGCGACTATCCCTCTTGGGGCTACATGGCCGACCACGGCGCGACGACCATCTGGGAACGTTGGAACGGCGATACCGGTGACATCGCGATGAATTCGTTCAACCACTATGCGCTCGGTGCTGTCTGCGGCTTCCTCTACCGCCGGGTCGCCGGAATCGCCCCAATCGAGCCTGGCTTCGCACGGTTTGCGGTTTCGCCCGTGATGGATGATCGCATCCCATCGGCAGGCGCCACTCTGGAAACCGTGCGCGGGCGGGTCGAGACGCGTTGGAGCCGAACACGCCAAGGCCGCGTTCTCGAAATTGTCGTCCCCAGCAACTCACGAGCGACTGTGGCCTTGCCGAACGGTCCAGTCGATATCACGGCCGGTTCACACAGGTTTGTGACCTAGGCACTCGTCGGGGATGGGTCGCGGCCGAGAAAGAGTTCAGCGATAAGCCGGCGTAGCCACAAAACGGCGGGATCGTCCTGGGCCCGGCGGTGCCAGAATTGTTGAAGGCTGATCATCGGCGACGGCAGAGGCGGGGCGATGACCTTGAGGTGGGCCATCGTCGCAAAGATACCCCCGACCGCAGCCGGGACGGTGCTGATCAGATCGGACCCAGCTACCAGCAGCGGCACACTCATGAAGTGTGGTGACTGAAGTTGGATTCGCCGTGATAGACCCATTTCCCTCAGCTTCGCTTCAAAGAGTTCCTGGCTTCGACCGCGCTGCGCGACGACGATGTGCCCGAGGCCCAAGTAAGTCTGCAGTGACCAGCCAACGTTCGCGTGAGGATGGTCGGCGCGTGCGATGCAGGCAAAGGGATGGTCGAACAGTTTTTGGGTCAGAAAATTGCTGCCATCCAAATCGGGGAAATAGCCGAGAGCAAGGTCCACCGCACCATCCGCCATAGCTGCCTGCAGTTCGTCCGGAGCCATCGACCGCGATTGAAGGGTGATGCCGGGCGCGCGTACTGCCAGTTCGGACATGAGGCGGGGGAGAAAAACCAGCTCCCCGATATCCGATGTGCTGATGGTGAAGCGACGATCGGAAGATGTTGGATCGAACGTTCGCTGGGCGAATATCTCATCTTCAAGGGAAGCCAGCATTTTGCGCAGCGGTTCACGCACCGATTGTCCAAGAGCGGTTGGCTGCATGGTATTGCCGACTCGGATGAGCAGCTCGTCCTCAAACTGAGCCCTAAGCTTACTCAATGCGAAACTGACATTGGGCTGACTCATCCCTAGGCGTCGGGCTGTCGCATTCACACCGCCCTCCTCGAGAAGCGCGTCAAGAACGATGAGGAGGTTGAGGTCGAAATGTCTGTAGTTCACTGAGGTTATCCGTTTCAGGAATAAGCTATATCAGAATAAACAGTCCTGCAAATCGGCAGGTGCCTCGTTATCGTATCCTCATAACGAGAGAGGATCTGGCCGTGGCCGATGCAATTTTTCTAAAGAATTTGTGGTACGTTGCGGGTTGGAGCAGCAATCTGGCACCGGGAGATCGCGTCGGGCGTACTTACCTTGATGAGCCGGTCGTACTGTGGCGTTCGCTGGACGGTACCGCATTCGCGCTGGAGGATCGTTGTGCCCATCGCGCCATGCCGCTTTCGGCAGGCGTGGTCGACAATGGCAGCATTCGGTGCCCGTATCATGGCTTGGAGTTCGGTGGTGACGGCAAGTGCACGCGCATTCCTGCTCAAGATCGAGTTCCAGAAACGGCGCGCGTCCGGACCTATCCCATCGTTGAAAAGCAGGGGCTCATCTGGATTTGGATGGGCGCTGCCGACCGGGCGGACAGTGCGCTGGTTCCTGATTACCCAATCCATGAAAATCCGGCCTACGCATGGCGAAGCGCTCATTTTCCGGTGAAGGGTAACTGGCAACTGCTGATCGACAACCTGATGGACCTGTCGCATCTGCCATACATTCACGCGAACACCATCGGCGGTAACCCCGAACTGCACTTCAAGACGAAGACGCAGTCAGAAAAACTTGCCAATGGCGTGCGCGTTGTTCGCCACATGCCTGATTCTGTCCCGCCTCCGACTTATGTGGATGCTGCTGGTTTCAAGGGGCGCATCGATCGTTGGCAAGAAATTGAGTTTGCGCCGATCAATATCAGGATTCACACAGGAGCCTGCGACGCCGGGACTGGCGCCTACGAGGGCAATCAGGAGAGCGGGTTTTCGATGCGCGGTTTTCACGGCATTACGCCGGAAACGGCCACGACGACCCACTATTTCTGGTCCATGGCCACGAATATCCTGGACAACGGTATTCCTGACGAGGTCTTTGAGCAGACGGCGCGGACATTCCGCGAGGACCAAGAGGTGCTGGAACTGCAACAGCTTCGCATTTCCCAAAACCCATCGGCACCGATGATCGACATCGCCAGTGACGTTGGAGGGCGGCATACCCGCCAACTGATCGCCAAACTATTTCGGGAGGAAGCGCCCGCTGTTTCGGCTCAGGCCATATAGAAATCGAATCAGTTCGGCCAAATGAGCCATTCCTGATTGTCGGGAATGACCGCTATCAGGATTCCTTTGAAAGCGAGGGCAGGATCGGGCGGTTGCTGCCGATGCATCATGAGTAACCTGAACGCTGGAGGTGTCTGGTTTCTTTAGCCAGGCCCTCCGAAGCCGAAAATCGCGAGCTTTCCACTCCGGCAGTTTCAGGATCACCTTCGTCTCGGTGAACGGAGGGCGGCTTTCAGAACACCAAAATGGGTGATGAACGGCCGCTATGTTGGCGACAACGATCGTAAAATGAGCGGTGTTGCTAGTGGATTTTGCTCAGTTCTTTGCGGGCTTTGAGTTGCGTTAGCCCATCACAGAATGGAGGAGACGACGGGGGAGCGGTGAATGATCATCATGCCCGATCCACTAGGCGGCGTGTTCGGCGAAACGGCAACCTGCGATCCCGTCGCGATCAGAAGCGGATCTGCTGCCAAACGCCGACGTAATTCGAACTCTTGCCGCCGCCGGCCCGGAAGGCGTCGCTGGCGACCCAGCGCGTGAAGAACAGGCGATAACTGAGGTTTTTGGTGACATTCCAGTCTGCCTGGAAATTGTACCCGGTGCCGATGTAGGAAGAGCCGACGGGGCGAATGCCCGGATAGTTTGTCGGCCCCTGATAGGTCGCATCGTTTTTCGTTTCGCGCCAGAAGAACTCCGGACCTGCCACGAGTGTGAGCGATTTGGCAGGTTTGACCGTCAGGTTCGGGTAGAGATCGACGATGTTCGAGAAGTTCAGGAAACCGGCATCGCCGAAAAGCGGCAATCGCGGGGCAGGAGGCGCAAAAGTGCCCAGCGAGCCGTTGTTCGGCTTACCGTCGCCACTGAACGCATCGAAATGTAAACCCAGCCGGGGCTGCAGCGGTGTCGATTTCGGCAGGCTGTAGCCAAAGTCGCTGTTGAACCCCCACGCCCGGATATGATCTCCGGCGAAACTGCCGGTCTGGTACGTCCCTTCGGCGTCGTAGTCCCACGCGCCGCTCTTGCCGCCGATGCGCATCCCCCAGCTCCGGCGGTGCTCCTCGCCGGTCAGAAGCGCGAATTTCGCGACTTTATTGAACACGTCGTAGTGATAGATGTCGATCTGCGTGTCCGGCAGGATCAGTCCTTTGACGGCCGAGATGGTCACGCCGTTGAAGTGGCGGTCCGGGTTCGCCTTATCGTCGAAAGACCCTTCGAACAATTGCATGGGCCGAACGGCAGAGGCGTCAATCCGCAGCTTGTGCTTGAGGATGAAAGTTCCGCGCACCCCCTGATAGGTAAAGCGAACGTTGGTACCGTCCCGAAGGCCGACGAGCTTGCCATTACCGAGCGGCATCTCGAACCGGCCCGGACGGATCGTAACGAGTGCATCCTCGCCAATGGGAATCGTGACGTCCGCAAATATCTGCTGGAATTCCAGCTTGTCATGATTGGGCGGTGTCTTGAGCGTCGCGTCGTATTCCCTGTTGTGCCCCAGTTCGCTGAAGATACGCAGGTAAGGCGTGACGTGAAGGTCGGTGACGAGCCGAAGCCGCTGTCCGAGGTTTGCGTTTTTGTCGTCCGCGTTGGCGCCAAGGCTCTGGTGCGACCAGTTCTGGTAGTAGTAGCGGATTTCCCCACCTACGGAGAAGTAGACGTCGTCACCGATCACCGGGACGTGGCGCAGGCTCTCCAGCGGGTTCTTCCTGCGATATTCGGGGTCGGCGGCGGCTTTCCAGTCCTCTGTCCAGCGCAGGCTTTGCGGCATGCCGGAGGGAGCGGGAACGCCGCCCGGCACGGGTTCGGGCACAGGAGGTGCAAGGGGAACCGGCGCCGGCGAGACTTGTGCAAGCGCGGCCCCAGGCAGCGCGGTGGCAGCCAAGCCCAGCAAGGCAACGCGCAGACGGCGCATTTCGGGTGATTTTTGCGTATTCACGATGCGACTCTCCCTGGGCCGGGCCTCCATGAGCCCGGCCTCGAATTCATTCTTGCTGGCCAGTTCCCGGTTTTGCGGGAGCCCGTTCAGGCGATGGTGCTTTCGCGATATCTGAAGGTCAGAAGGACGATGCCGGCGAGCAAGGTTCCGCAGGCCAACATCACGGCGACAGGGCCAAGCGACCAACCCCACGTGAACAGCAACCCGGCAATGACCGGCCCGAGCGCAGCGCCTGCCCGGCCGGCGCCAATCACAAGCCCGGTGCCGCCGGCCCGCAGATGGGCCGGGAAGCATTGCGCGATCACGGCGTAGAGTCCGGCGGTCGCGCCATTGGTGAAGAAGCCGCCCACGCAGGCCATGATGGACAGCCTGGCCAGCGTCGTCGGCCAGTACCCGAACACGCAGAGCGCCGCAGCTCCGCCGAACATCGCCGCCGCAACCAGATAGCGCACACTGAAGCGCTGGCTTAGCAGGCTGACGCCGAGCGAACCTAGCGCCCCCCCGACATTGGCCCAGACCAGCACGCCGCCTGCAGCCGCCGCCGCGAACCCCATGTCGACGACGATCTTGGGGATCCACTTCACGAAGAAGTAGAAGCTCATCATGTGGCCGAAGTAGATCATCGTCAGCAACAGCGTGATCGAGCGTATTCCAGGCGCGAACAGTTGGGCGACGCCGGTGCCCGCGACCTGCACATCGCGCGGCGGCAATGCAGAAAGCGGCGCGCGGCCCTGGCGGACCATAGTGCGATTGATCTTCTCCAGCGCCCTTGCCGGTCGCTTATGCACAAGGAACGCGATCGTTTCCGGCACCAGCCACAGCACCAGCGGGATGAAACACAGTGTCGCCAGTGCGCCGAACTCGAAGACCGACTGCCAGCGGCCGGTCGCAGCGAGCAGGGCGGAGGCGATGCTCCCGCCAACGATCGCGCCGATCGGATAGCCCCCCGCCATGATCGCAACCGCAAGGTTGCGACGGCGCGCGTTCGAACATTCCGCCACGATCGCTCCGGTCGCGGCCAGCATTCCGCCTATGCCGAGCCCGGTGAACAGGCGGAAAGCCGAAAGCATCGTAACGTTGCCTGCAAGCGAGGCCAGCGCCATGCCGGTGCCCATGATGACGAGGCAGCCCAGAATGGTCGGACGCCGGCCGAACCGATCTGCCAGATTGCCGAGCAGGAATGCGCCGATCCCCATGCCGATCAATTCCATCGACAGGACGAACCCGAGCGCGGCGCGCGTAATCCCCCACTCGTGAGCGATGCCGGGCGAAGCGAAACTGATCGAGAGCACGTCGAAACCGTCAAGTGCGTTGAGCGCAGTGGCGGTCGCCACTGTGAGGACCTGCCGGTAATGCATGGGCTCACGCGCAATGATCGCGCGGGGATCTTCCATCGTATTCTCCCATTACCGGCGCAGGCCATTCTGCGTGGCCAGCCCGCCGGACTTGTTCTGCCTGGTTGAAAGGTCGGTCAGTTTCCGACCGGGGCGGCGACCGAGTAGGTCACCTGCTGATTTCGGGTTTTCTGGAAGTCTTCCACCGTCTGCCCGCGCATGCCGGCATAGATGTCCAGATTGGAAGCGCCCGAGATCGCCGCCAGCTTCTCCAGAAGGAAGAAGACGACGCCGTAGTGGATCAGGCCCCGCCAATCCCGGCGGCGGATCAGGTCACGCTCCTCATCGGTGATATCCGCAAGGGCCAGTACGCTTTCCTCGTCCGCCTGGAATGCGGCGCGGGTCTCGGCGTCGATGAGGCCATGCAGGAACTTGTTGACCCGCCAACCGCCAGCGCTCCGATCGAGCGTATAGGGATAGGTTCCCTCCAGCCGGTTCGCGCCCGCAAGCTCGGCATCCATCGCTTGGCGATGTTGCTCTGCTTGGGCCTCGCTCATCGGCGCCGCTTCGTTCTCGTAGATCGCGGTCGCAATCGCGCACATCGAAGGGAGATAGTAGCTCTGGTGAACCTTGCGCACACTCGCTGAAAGCGCGCCGCGCATGATGAGCCACATGATGACCTCGGACCCTTCCATGCCGCCGAGCCTGGCGTAGTCGGCATGGGTGAGGCGCGTCAGTGCGATCGGGTCTTTTTCCAACAGTTCGAGGAATTCCTCATCCCACGGCGTGTTGTTGAACCCGCAGCGTTCGCCATGGACCTGATGCGAAAGACCGCCGGTAGCGACGAGGGCGACCTTTATATCCTCCGGATAGCTCTCGATCGCCCGGCGCAGCGCCTGCCCCAGTTTCCAGCAGCGCAGGGCCGTCGGGATGGGGAACTGGAGCACACCGACCTGCAGCGGCACGATCTTCGCCCGCCATCCCGCCGCATCGTGCGGCAGGAGCACTGAAAGCGGGGAGAAGATGCCATGATCCAGTCCCTTGTCACGGAACGTGCTCATATCGAACTCGTCGGTCATCAGCGATTGCACGATGTGGCGAGAGAGGCCCGCATGTCCGGCGATGGGCGGCATCGGCCGCGGCCCGCCGCCCTCGTCCGCAACAGCGTAACTGTCATCCACGCCGAGGCAGAACGCCGAATAGTGATCGAAGAAAAACGACGTGATGTGATCGTTGTAGATCATCAGCAGGACGTCGGGCTTGCGGTCTTCGATCCATCGGCCGATCGGCGCATAGGATTCGAAGATTGGCTTCCAGGCCGGATCCTCCTGCTTGTTCGCGTCGAGCGCGAAACCGATGGTCGGGGTGTGCGAGGTGGCGATCGCACCGATGATGGTTGCCATGGGAGCTCCGGAATCTCAGAAAAAGTGCATCCGCGTCGCGATCGGGATCAGCGCGCTTCGGCCATCGCCAGACGGTACATGATCCGCCGCGCCATCAGGCCGGGCTTGTCCGGCGCGAAGCTCAGGTCGAACTGCTCCTCGCCGTCGGTACGGACCACCTCGTTGATCCACTGCAGTGCCTCGACATCTTCGGAATAGGCCTGCGTGTGCGCTTCGAGCATGAAGCCATCGATATCCGCATCGCCCGGCAGATAGTCGCGCGAGTTGAACCACCAGTAGTGCATCGAATCGTTCGTCTCGGGCGTGAAGACGTGGGTGATGTTGTAGCGATAGAGCGCCGGCTTGCCCTCATCCGGCTCATGGACGCGGACGCGCGCATAAGCGGTGTGCAAGGCAGGCGAAACGAAGCGCGCCTCGGAGGTGCGGTCAACGCGCTTGTCCATGATCTGTGCAGGCTTGCCGTAGACACCCGGCGGCGAGGAATTGAGCAGTTCGCGCCGGATCACCACCTGGTTGTCCTCGGTAGAAGCGCTCAGCTTCGAGCGCGCATATTCAGGCGTGCCTACCGTGTCGGGATGAAGGAAGGGAAAGTGGGTCTGGTCGATCAGGTTCTCATGCATCGAGACGTAATCGGCATTGATATGGAAATCGCCGGAAACGGTGCCCCATTCGGGATCGCTCAGCCACCAGGTGTCCGGAATCAGCGCCTCGTCGGCAAGATCGGGCGCACCCATCCAGATCCAGGTCAGCGGACCGCGGTCGGCAATCGGAAATGTCCGCACCGCAGCGGTGGCCGGCACGTTGGCGAGCGCGGGCAGCTTGGCGCAGACACCATCGGTCCCGAACTCCATGCCGTGATAGCCGCAGACCAGTTTGTCACCCACCAGCTTGCCTTTCGCAAGCGGGAAGGATCGATGCGGACACCGGTTGCGGAGAGCGACTGGCGCGCCGTCCAGAGTGCGATAAAGCACGACGTCCACGCCCAGCAGCTTGCGCGCAAGCGGGGTGCGTCCGATCTCGGTCGAGCGCGCACAGGCATACCAGCAATTGCGGATGAGCGGGGTTGTATTGTTGGCGAAGGAGCCGGAATCCTGCGGCTCCATGGCCGCAAAAATCTCGTTGTCGGTGCGTTGCCGGGCGGGTGCCTCGGGGTTGGTCGTAGTCATGGATACGTCCTGTTGTCCAAGGATCAGAGATCGAGTTCGAGCACGCGGCCGCGGATGCGCGAGCAGCAGATGGTCATCTGCCCGCCCGCGACGTGCTCCTCGTCGCTGAAGAAATGGTCGCGGTGATCGAGCGCGCCGTCGCAACCGGTCACATCGGCGATGCACAGCCCGCATTCTCCGCGCCGGCAGTCCGCGTAAGTCTCGACACCCGCGGCCTCCAGTGCATCGAGGATGGTGATCCCGGCACCAACCGGCACCCTTGCCCCATTCTTCAATCGGACCTCGAAGCTCTGATCATCGGGCCTGTGCGCCGCGTTGAACACTTCGTATCGAATGCGCGCCGGATCCCAGCAAAGCTCCTCTGCGGCCGACACGAGCGCCTGGATCATTCCCGAAGGACCGCAGACATAGACCTGGGTGCCTTCGGGCTGCGCGGCGAGAAGCGCCTTGAGATCGGGCATCCCGCCCCGCTTGGTTTCGATCACCGCGAGGCGGCCGACGCACAGCGATTCCAGTTCGCCGACATAGGCCATGGCCCCGCGTTCCTGGCCGATGTAAACCGCCGAAAACGTCTCCTGCCGGGAGCCGAGGGAACGTGCCATTGCGAAGATCGGGGTGATCCCGATGCCGCCGGCGATAAGCAGGTGGTTCGGCAGGTTGCGGATCAGGCGAAAGGCATTCAGCGCGCGCGATACGCGCAGCCGCGTTCCGACTTCGAAATTGCCATGGATGAACGCCGATCCGCGCGAGCGGTCCTCGCGCTGGACGGCGATCCGCCAGAACGGTTCGGGCGCTGCACCTGCGTCGAGTGCGCCGACCACCGAATAGTGCCGAAGGAACCGGCCCTCGCTGCCGCCAAAGCGCAGTTCCACATGGCTGCCGGCTTCGGCGGGCGGTAACGGGCGGCCATCGGCGGCCCCGATGAGAAACTCCGAGATACGGTCTGTAAGATTTCGCCGCCCCACTATGACGGCGTCCAGGTACTTGTCCTGCATGGCCTCTCCACTGCGCAGCGCCAGATCATTCGGGCTGGCGAACCTGCGCTTTGCTTCGGCACGGACCTACGGAATCGCCCGCAGCCTCGCTTATGCAATTTGCAGAAGCAGACTTGCGAAATAGGTATAATACTGGCAGGTGGGCGCTATGGCCCATGAAACCGAGCCGCTCATCTCGATCAAGCAATTGCGCGCGATCGTGGCCGTCTCGGAACATGCCAGCCTTGTCCGCGCAAGCGAACAACTGGCGATCAGCCAAAGCAGCCTATCACGCCAGATTGCGGACGCCGAGAAAGCGCTGGGCCGCAAGCTGTTCCAGCGCGGCTGGAACGGCATGGAGCCGACATCATTCGGGGCCATCATGATTGTCCATGCACGCCGCATGATGACCAGGATCGTACAGGCTAGCCGCGATCTGAATGCGCTTGGCGCCCATGCCGGCGATCTCAGCTACCATCTCAACTGGTTCGTTCTCGATGTCGTCAACGCTGTCCGCCGCACGGGAAGCGCCTCGATGGCCGCCGATTACCTTTCCGTCTCTCAACCAACGATCAGCCGAACGCTGGCTCAAGCCGCCGCTGCAATCGGGCAAGCCCCCTTCATCCGCATCGCCTCGGGCATGGCCCCAACGCCCTGCGTTCCGATACTGGAAACCCTTCGCGGCGAACTGCGCGAGGAAGCCGGTCAGATCATGACGGACCTGGGTGCTCTGGCCGATCAGGTGACGGGACGCGTCGCGATCGGCCTCCTTCCATTTTCAGAGCAGGATGTCGTGGTGGAGGCGTTCTCGGTCCTTATCCGCGAGCATCCCCATTTACGGCTGCAGGCAGTGACCGGAAGCTACACGGCCCTCACCGATGCCCTGCGCCGCGGCGAAATCGATCTCATGCTGGGGCCACTGCGCGGAACGGCAGCGCCCGGCGCATTGCGTGAAACCCCGCTTCTCGACGAACACCTGACGATTATCGCCCGCCCCGGGCATCGGCTGACAGAAGGCCATGCCGAACTTGAAACCCTGATCGGCGAAACCTGGGTCGTCGGTCCGCACGGCACGCCGACCCGGCAGTTCTTCGAGGCGTTCCTGCTCGAGCGCGGCATGACACCGCCAGCCCAGATTTGCGAAATGGTGACTTTCCCGCTCGCCGAAAAACTTGTCCTGGAAAGCGATGCGGTCGGACTTCTGACATACTCTTCCCGGCAGAAGCTATCGCTACACGAGCGGCTCGGAACCGTATCGTCCGATTTCCCCGAAGCGGTGCGCAAGATCGGGATCACCTGGCCCGTCGGACATTCCCTCTCCCTGCCGCAGGACCTCTTCCTGCAGGTGCTGCAGCGATGCCTGCCGCCCGAAAGCTGAAGCCGCCGGTGTCAAGGGCGGGAACGGTCAGCCTCGGCGCTGCGATTCGATCATTTGTAGCAATGCATCTGCGGGTTTCGTCCGATACCGCTCCTTGTGTCTGAGGCCGTAAAATGGCCTTGGCCGAAACTCTATCCCTGCCTTGTACAGCGTACCGGCGGCTATAGCCGGCGCGACAACCAGCGAGGACAGAACGGCGACGCCCGCGCCTGCCTCCACGGCGGTGCGGACACTCTCGTTGGAGGGCAGCACGAGTGCGATGTCGAGCGATGCCGGATCGATGCCAAGATCGCGCAGATGGCTGTCGAGGGTGGAACGCGTGCCGGACCCTTTTTCACGCATCACCCAGCGAGCCTTTCGAAGCCAATCCGCGTCGATCGGTTCGGTCGTGAACGGCCGGGACTGGACGAGCACCAGCCGATCCTCGCCGATGGGCCAGTGGGCGACAGCCGGATGATCGATTTCGCCTTCGACGAAGCCGAGATCGGCATTGCCGTCATGGACATGAACCGCCGCCTGCTGGGTGTTGCTGATCGTCAACTCCACACCGAGTGCCGGGTACCGCTGCTGGAACACCGCCAATAAGGGCGGAAGCCAATAATTGGCGATGGTCTGGCTGGCGACGACACGCAGCGATCCTCTCTTGAGACCGCCCAATTCTTCTAAAACCGTCTCAGCAGCGGTCGCTCGCGCGAGTACGCCGCGGGCTTCGGCCAGGAACAGACGCCCGGCTTCGGTCAGCGTGATGCCACGCCCGACACGATGGAACAGCTTGATCGCGTGACGCTCCTCCAGCGCCGCAATCGCCGCCGAAGCTGCCGACTGGGTAACGTTGAGCGCGCGGGCTGCAGCAGTCATGTGCTCACGCTCGGCCACGCCGACGAAGATGCGAAGCTGCTCCAGAGTCATAAACGACGCATACCACAATCAATATGATTTAACGATCGGAATGATAAAAAGTCCGGGTTGGATTGATTGATCGATCGGCCGTAGCTGGATCTGCGAAAGGAGATCGCAATGGCTGTTTTCGCTCATGATCGCCAGGCCCTGTCCCACTTGCCCCTCATTCAGCGCCCCACCGTACTGCCGGGTGCCATGCTCTGCCTGGCCGTAACGGCAGCCGCTTATGCACTGGAGGCTGCCGAGCGGGCAGTTACAGGCAAGGCGTGGCTGGAGGCGCTCGTACTAGCGATCCTTGTCGGCACGGCCGTGCGGAGCTTGTGGAACCCCAGCGATAAGTGGCATTCCGGGATCGCGTTCAGTGCCAGATATCCACTCGAAGTTGCAGTGGTCCTGCTTGGTGGATCGGTTAGCGCCACGATGATTTTGTCTGCCGGCACCGGCCTCCTTTTCGGCATTATCGGGGTGGTGGTCGCCGCTATCCTCCTGAGCTTCGGAATTGGTCGCCTGCTCGGCTTGCCGCCTCGCATGGCGCTGCTGGTTGCGTGCGGGAACTCGATATGCGGCAATTCCGCCATAGCGGCTGTAGCGCCGGTGATCGACGCGAACGGCGACGACGTCGCCGCGTCGATCGCCTTCACCGCCGTTCTGGGCGTGATCGTGGTGCTCGGCCTGCCGCTGATCGGTATCGGACTCGAAATGAGCGGGCTCGCTTTCGGCGCATTCGTCGGGCTGACCGTTTACGCTGTCCCGCAAGTGATCGCGGCCGCTTCGCCGCTGGGCGCGATCGCCGTCCAGATGGGCACCTTGGTCAAGCTGGTGCGAGTGCTGATGCTCGGACCGGTTTGCCTCGCCCTTTCCTTTGTCGCGCCAAAGCTCCCTCCCCGGACAGATCGAAATGGCGAGCAAGCCGCCGCTGGCACCAAGACGAAGCAACCGGGAATTGCCCATCTCGTACCGTGGTTCATCATCGGCTTCCTGGGCTTAGTTGCGTGCCGTTCGTTCGGTGTGGTGCCGATCGGTATGGTCGCCCCGATGGGCCAGGTCGCCACGCTGTTGACGGTGGTATCGATGGCAGCCCTGGGCCTCAGCGTGGATGTGTTGAGCGTAGCGAGAGCCGGGGGGCGCCTCACAGCGGCCGTGGTACTCTCGCTTCTTGGCTTGGGCGCTATCAGCCTCACGCTTCTGTTCGTGCTGCATATCGCGTGACGAGTTTACGACGGCGTAATCCGCAAGCAAAGCCCATCGCAGCCTTGCCGATGCTGCGCCCTCGGACCGCGCGACACTATTGGTGAAATACAATCCGGTTTCGGCCGGTTTCCTTGGCCCGGTACATCACCCTGTCGACCAGAGACAATAACTGCTCCTGATCCTCCACTCTGCCCTGCACCAGCAGAGCCCCGACGCTTGCCGTGACGTTGATATTGAGATCCGCCTCAGGAATATAGATGGACTCTATGGCCTTGGTGAAACGGGCAAGCAGCGCCAGCATTTTCGGCTTGCTCATGCCCGTTATCGCCACGCAGAATTCCTCGCCCCCCATGCGCGCAATCAAATCGCGCTCGCCGCAGTTACTTGTCAGCGCATCCCTGACATGAATGAGCACCCGGTCTCCCGCCGCATGCCCGTGACGGTCGTTAATCGCTTTGAAATGATCGAGATCGATCATGGCAATGCCGAGTGGAGCCATCTCCCCGCTGCCGTCCTCATGCCGGTTTGCACACAGGGCCGCGAACTCTCGAGCAAAGGCGCGGCGATTCAGGGCACCCGTCAATGGATCGATATCTGCCAGTGTCTGCATTTCCATAATCTGATGATGAATGCGCAGAGATGTGGCGACCCAATGCGCCATCCCCTGCAATCGCATCATGTCTTCCACGTCCTGCGCATATGTCTGGCAGTGCCCGATGTTGATCGTGCCGAAGCAGCGCGATCCGCTAAGCAAGGGCACATCGAGGCATGATTTCAAACCCTTGTCGCTCAGGATCTTGCAATCCCAATCGTCCAACAAGGAGAGATCCGGGCAGATTTCAGCCTTCCCCTGGGCAAAGACCCGCCCGACCATGGTACCGGAAACAGGGACGGGCATATCAATGGGAATAGCGTCATTGCCTTCCATAGCGACCAGGCGAAGATGGTCTGCATCCGCGCCCGGCAGTGCGATCGTGACGCGGTCGGCCCGAAAAATTACGCGTGACCAGCGCGCTATCACGTTCATGATATCGTCTATGCCCTGAGAGGCGGACAATTCCTCGATGAAACTGACGGGAAGCTCAATGGACAGGCCATCGTAAGACGCCTCATCCGCGGGGCTTTCAAGATCGTCATGGAGCGAGTCACCCTGGTGCCGATCAATGTGCCTGGGCATCAAAAGCTTCTCCCGCAAACCAGTGCCTTGTCGCCTCCACCATATCTTCGAATGGCAAACACATCATGCAATGTTGATAAAATGGCATATTTCACTTTGAAAAACACCAGTCCGAGCATTTAAAATTACATCTGCCCTGTTGGGATATCTTTCTCCGACAGTGGGACGGTCAGCGCCGGACCGAGCAACGACAGCACAGGGCAGCCAGAGCTGGCGCCGATCCCCGCTAGCGGCAGGATCGGAACGGATTTCCAGGAATTTTCTTTCGAAAGCCCCCTCATTTCGCGATGAACAAAATCGCTTGCGCAACCAAATGTAACTTTCAGTCCATCCAATTTTACGTCGCCGTCTGTAGAGGCGCCCCCGCCGCGCTATCTCACGACGCGCCGGGTAGTCCGAGGGCGCGGGTTCAGGCCCGCAGCTCCGGACCATCCTGCGCCCTTCGCGACGATGACGGGCGCGAAAAGGGATTTTCACAGATGGCAGGCCATTCTCCCCAGCGGATCGACTGGGGCACATTCCTGGGTTGGGCGCGGGGCGTGCTGGCGCCAGACCGCGCTTTCATGACGATGGCGATGATCTACGGCGCTGCGATCGGCCTGCTGTCGCTGGCGACGCCGATCTCCGTGCAGATGCTGATCAACTCGGTGGCCAATACGGCGCTGCCGGTGCCGCTGTTCACGCTGGCCGCCGTGCTGTTCGGCCTGCTGGCGCTGTGGTCGCTGCTCGGCGCGCTGCGCACTTACGTGATGGAAATTTTCCGTCGCCGCCTCTTCGCGCGTTCAGTGGCCGAGATCACTCTGCAGGCGGTCCATGCCCAGAACCCGTTCTTCCAGGACGAGCGCCGCAGCGACCTGTTCAACCGCTTCTTCGAAGTGGCCACTGTCCAGAAAGCGGTGCCCTCCCTGCTGATCGGCGGCTTCACGATCTTCTTTCAGGCGATGATCGGCTTCATCGTCACTTCGTTTTACCACCCGGTATTCCTGGCCTTCAACCTGCTCTTCGTGCTGGCGGTCTGGATCATCTGGAAGATCTGGGCGCGCAGCGCGATGGAAAGCGGCGTGGCGCTGAGCCACCGCAAGTACGAGACCGCGCACTGGCTGGAAAGTGTGGGCGCCTCCAACGGCTTCTACAAGTCAAGCCGTCATCTCGACTATGCGATGGACATGTCGGAAATGCGCACGGCGGCCTATGTCGATGCGCACCGCGAGCATTTTCGCGCGACCTTCCCGCAGAGCGTGGCGCTGCTGCTGCTCTATGCGCTGGCCAGCGCGGCGCTGCTGGCGCTGGGCGGCTGGCTGGTCATTCGCGGCCAGCTCTCGATCGGCCAGCTGGTCGCGGCGGAGCTGATCCTGTCGAGCGTGTTCTACGGCGCCGCGCAGCTCGGGCCATATCTAGATACCTTCTACGACCTGGTTGCGGCGGTCGAGGAACTCTCGCTGTTCCATGCCATTCCGGTCGAGGACATGGCTCCGCGCGGGGAGGGCGATGCGCGGCCGCGCGACGGGGGCCTGTCGCTGCGCCGGGTGGCGATCGCAGCCGGGGGCGACCGCGCCCGCTTCGATCTCGACATTCCCTCGGGCACCCATGCGGTGGCGGCAAGCGATCCGGGGATCGACCGGCTGCTCAGCCGGATGCTCAAGCGCCATTACCGCCCCGACGAGGGCCTCGTCACCCTGGGCGGTGCCGATATCGCCGCCCTCAACATCTACCGTCTGCGCAGCGACGTGATCGTGCTCGACCGCACGGACATCGTCGAGAGCACCATCCGCGACTACTTGCGCCTCGCCAATCCGCAGGCCGACCCGGCGCGCGTGCTGGACGTGCTGGATCTTGTAGGGCTGGGCGACCGGATCGTCAGCCTCGACGGCGGTATGGACTGCCTGCTGTCCTCCAGCGGCTGGCCGCTGACGCGCGCCGAGACCATGCGCCTCAAGCTGGCGGGCGCCCTGCTGGCCCGCCCGCGGGTACTCATTCTCTCGGGCCTGTTCGACATGGTGCCGGTGGAGGAACTGCGCCCGGCGCTGCGCCAGCTCGACGACCGCGAGACGACGATCATCGTCTTCACCTGCCGCCCCGATGCTTTCGAGTTCGACCACATGCTCTGGCTTGGACGGGATTCCCAATTGCTGACACAGGACCGCGCGGCTTTCGCCGCCGCCCGTAACTCCGCGAAAGGAGGTTTCCATGCCCTTCCGCGATGACCATATCGTCCATTTCAAGACCCTCCAGGGCCTGCGTCCGCCGCGTCCCGCGCGCGTGCTTGCCTGGATACTGCTGATCGCGATGGCCATTGTCGTCGCCTTCCTGCTGCTGGTGCCCTGGCAGCAGACGTCGAACGGCAACGGCTCGGTCATCGCGCTCGACCCGCGCGACCGCGTGCAGAACATCACCGCGCTCGTCCCCGGCCGGGTCGAGGAATGGTATGTGACCGACGGCGAACTGGTGAAGAAGGGCGACCGTATTGCCCGCATCGCCGACAACGATCCCAACCTGATCGCGCGCCTCCAGGCCGAGCGCGCGCAAGTCGATGCCGAGATTGCCGCAACCCGCCAGGCGATGGGCGTCGCCCAGCGCGACGTCGGGCGCATGCAGCAGCTCTACGGCGAAGGTCTGGCGCCGCGCCGCGACCTCGAACTCGCGCAGATCAAGGTGGCTGACTACGGCGCCAAGGTCGCCAAGAGCCTGGCCGACCGCAACCGGCTGGACATCAACATCAACCGCCAGTCGGTTCAGATGGTCCATGCCCCGCGCGACGGGCGAATCCTGCGCATCCTTGGCGGCGACAATGCCACGATGGTCAAGGAAGGCGATGTGATCGCCACGTTCGCACCCGAACAGGCGGTGCGCGTGGTGGAGCTCTACGTCGATGGGCGCGACGTGCCGCTGATCCATCCGGGCCGTCCGGTGCGGATGGAGTTCGAGGGCTGGCCCGCGATCCAGTTCAGCGGCTGGCCCTCGGTAGCGGTCGGCATGTTCGACGGGCAGGTGCGGGCCATCGACGTTTCCGCTTCGGCCAACGGACTGTTTCGCGTGCTGGTGGAGCAGAAGCCCGGCGCGCGGCCATGGCCGAAGGAGCCGTTCGTGCGCCTAGGCGCGAAAGTACGCGGCTGGGTGATGATGGATACCGTGTCGAGCGGCTATGAACTCTGGCGCCTGCTCAACGACTTCCCGCTGCAATATCCGGTGAGTGCCCTCGAAGCGGGCACTTATGCGGGCAGCGTGAGCGGAAACGGCGGCTCGGCGGAAAAGGAAGGCGGCAATGCCAAGTAAGCGCCTTTCCCTGTGGTCGCTGGCTGCTGGTCTCTGCGCACTTGCTGCGCCGGGGGTAGCCCAGCAAATCGCGCCCTTGCCCCGGCCTGCGCCGCTCGATGCGCCGGTGCTGCAACTGGACGACCTGCTCGCCAACTCCGCCCGGCAATCGCCGCAGATCATCGAGGCGCTGGCCCGCACCCGCGCTGCCGATGCCAAACGGCTGACCGCGGAAGGTGCGTTCGATACGGTCTTCTCCGCCGAGGGCGGATCGCGGCTGGTCGGTTATTACGGCGGCACTTATGCGGATGCGAAACTGGCGCGTCCGCTGGAGAACTGGGGCGGCCAGATCTATGGCGGCTACCGCGCATCCAGCGGCCGGTTCCCGATCTACGAGGACAAGAACTACACCAACGAGTTCGGCGAGATCCGCGCTGGTGCGGTGTTCTCCCTGCTGCGCGACCGGATGATCGACGATCGCCGCTTCGGCCGGGTGACGGCGGATGCCGATCGCGCAGTGGCCGATGCCGAGCGGCAGATGGTGGCCATCGGCGTGCAGCGCAAGGCGCTCGACGCTTACCTGAACTGGGTGGCGAGCGGTGAGCGGCTCAAGGTCTATCGTCATCTCCTCGATCTTGCGCAGGAACGCCAGCGAGGCCTCGATCGTGCCTATAGGGCCGGGCTGCGCCCGCGTATCGTCCTGACCGAGAACGACCAGATGGTGCTGCGCCGTCAGGCCATGGTCGTCCAGTCCGAGCAGGCCATGGCCGCCGCCGCCAATGCCCTCTCGCTCTACTGGCGCGACAGTGAGGGCAATCCCACGATCCCACGCCGCGAACAGTTGCCCGCCTCCCTGCCGGATCCGGTCGTCACGGCCATACCGCACGATCTGCAGCGGCCGGACCTGCTGGTCGCCGACCTGAAGACCCGGCTGGTGCAGGATCGTCTCGCGCTCGACCGCAATGCCCTGCTGCCGCGCCTCGACCTCAACATGGAAGTGGCGCGCGACATCGGCGATATCGGTCCCGGCGGCGCCTCGCGCAGCGGCAACGACGTGCGTTTCGGTATCAAGATCTCGGTCCCGCTCGAACAGCGTACGGCGCGCGGCAAGCTGATGCAGACGCAGGCGGAACTCGATGCCAACCAGACCCGCGCGCGCTGGCTGGACGAGCAGATCCGCGCCGAAGTGGACGGCATCGCCATCGCCTTCGATGCCGCGACGCAGCTTATCGCCCTGTCCCAGCAGGAAAAGCAGCGAGCGGATACTATGGCGGTTGCGGAGCGGCGCCGCTTCGAGATGGGCGCCAGCGACCTGTTCCTCGTCAACACGCGCGAGGAAGCGGCGGCCAGCGTTGCCCTGAACCTGCTAGACGGCCATCTCAAACGCCTCGCATCGAGCGCCGACTTGGCGGCCTCGTCCGGCAATGCCGCAGCATTGGGGCTTTAGAGGTTTGGGCGCGCTTTTCAGTTGAGGCCCACACGTTCAACCGGACGAGGTGAAAACTACGGTATTGCGCGATTCACTTCTGGGCAAAGTAGATCGGGTTGGAATAGAACCAGAGATCACGCCAGGGATCTTCTCCGACGAAGTCAGGCTCGGGTTCGCCCTGCGGCGTGTTGGTGCCGCGAATTCGCAGATAGGTTATTCCCTCTAAAACCTTCATCCGATGCGATACGATCAGACTATCGCCGTCGGCCCGAAAATCGCGCGACGTAAAGCGCTTCACGAGCCGAGTGCTGCGGTTGCGATCCCCCTCGACGCCGGAAGCGCCACCCGCGATCAGATCGACGTGATCGACCTTGGGAACTTGCCCGGCGGCGTGATGGGGGGGCGCGGGGCGGAATCGAATAGTGATGGTGAGTTCATCACCTTTGTGTACCATCAGGGTTTCCCCCATCGCCGCCGCCCGTGACGGCCTCGGTCCAACCGCCGCCGTCACATCCAGTCGGTCCACCAAATTGCCGGTGGTTACGAAGACGCGCCCGTTGCGCAGTCCATCGAGTATGTCTGGGGCGTTCCGCTCGGCGAAGACCCAGGTCCTGGAATATTCCCCCGGCCAGAAGTCCGCGCCGCCTTCCCGCCAATGCCCGTGCGAATCCGAGTTGGCGGTAATGGTCCAGTGCATACCCTTCCCCAGTAGTGCATCCCATGCTCCTCCCAGCCGGGCGACCATCTGATCGAAACCACCCATGGTCGGGAAGCCGCCGTACAGACCACGCGAGCCATGCGCCTTGTCCGCGCCCGCTTCCGGCCTGGCAGCCTGATGCCCCGGTGCACCTTCCATGCCGATCACGACATTCGGAGCGGCTTTCTGCCAAGCAAGGTACTCGGCAGGCGTATGCAGGCCCCATTCGCCATGGCCTGTCGCCGTTCGCGATGGATGATTGCCGATCAGCACCGGCGGATGCTGAAGACCGGCCATGTATCGCAGCGCTGCGATCATCTGAGGCTTGGTGTTGCGGGTCGGATCGGCCGGAAACGCCTCGCGCTTGCCGAAGCGGGATTCGATATCGCGCAGCATCGCGCGCTCGGCGGCATCGGTCGGCAGGATCAGGCTGGCATGCTCTCCGCCCGGAACGTCGAATTCCATGCCGTAGAACAGGACCATGTCCGGCACCGCCTTGCGTGCCGCCACGACATCCGGCCAGGCACGGTCATGGTTGAGCGCGGAATGCCCGGGCCCGCCGTGATCCGTCGCGACCATCCAGTCCAGCCCGAAGCGACGCGCCATCTGAATGTTCTGCAGGATCGTGTGGGAAGAATCGCCGCCGATGACGGGCTCCGGCACGCGCTCGGGATGTTCGGGATCCGCTTCATAGCGGGCGCTGTAGATGCTGTGCACATGATGATCACCGGCTAGCCAGCGTCTTTGAGCCGCCTCTTCGGCACAGGCCGGCATGACATTTACCATGGTGATAGCCGGGGCGAGAAGCCATCCTGAACGCATCATCGATCGCATAGGCCTTCAATGGGAATACGGGGGACCGGTTCGAAACTCCGGCACGGTCCCCGCAATTCGTGGGGGCAGCAGGATCAGAACTTGGCGCGAACGCCGAAATTCACCGTCCGGCCGAACGTATGGATCTCGCTGACTTCGCTCTTGCTTCCGGCGAAGGAGACCTGCCGTTCGTCGAGGACGTTCACGGCCTGCATGAACATTTCAATGTTCGGTCTGATCTTGTAGCTGGCGCCAAGGTCGACGATGCCGAAACCCTTCTGGTAATATGCCACGACATCCTCGGGGCTGGGCAGCGAGGTCACATTGGCGCCGGAATCGGTCATGTAGTTGCTGCGATACGTGTAGCTGAGGTTGATCTCGAACGGCCCGGTCTCGAAGAAGGGCGTGATCGAGTAGCTGACGTCCGACACACCCTGGATTCCGGCCGACTGGATGCCGACGCCCGTAGTGTTCAACTCCAGCTTGGAGGTCGCGAAGGTCGCTGTTGCAGTGACGCCGAGGCCGAAAGGCAGCTTGTTGGTATAGCCGAACTCGACGCCCGAGATCGCCGCGTCGCCCACGTTGGTCGGGGTGGCCACCAGAATATCCACCGGCAGCGTGGAGCCGTCGTTGACGGCGAAAGCCAGCGTGCGCGTCTCGAAGTCCGATGCGATATAGTTGCTGATGTCCTTGTGGAACGCGGCCACCGTGAACGCGCCGAACTTGTCGAAGTACCATTCGAACGATGCGTCGAAATTCCACGAGGTGTAGGGGCGCAGGTTGGGGTTGCCGCCCGACGCCTGCAAGTTGAGCGTCGGATCATCCAGCGCCGCCGCACCCTGGTTGTAGATGCTCGTCACGGTAACACTGTTCGTGTTGATCGAATTACGCAGTTCCGAGAGCGACGGGCGCGTCATCGTGCGCGCCACGCCCAGACGCAACTGCACATTGTCCGAGAACTTGAACATCGCATTGGCGCTGGGCAGGAACTCGCCATAAGTGGCGCGCGTGGTCGTGGGCAGGACTTCGGTGGTCACGCCGCCCGAACCGTTCGGGACGGGCGCTATGGCGGTGCCGCGCACTTCGGTTTCGGTACGCACGTAACGCAGGCCGAAATTGCCGGAGACCGGCACATCACCTACATCGGATTCGAAATCGATGCGGCCGTACAGCGCTTGGATCTTCTCGCCGATGCGGTAGGAGTTCTGAAGGTCGGCGGCTGTAGGCTCCAGATCAGATGCATTGGGGCTGACACCGTCATACTCGCTACCGAGCGTGTAGGCCTGGTTGAACAGCGCCCAGTCCACGTTGGTCCAGGCCTGCCGGTTCACAATCGACTGGTCGAAGGCATTACCTGGCACCGGATATTGCAGGAAGGCGTCGGTAAGTGTGAACCCGTCGCGCAGGCTCGCACTGTTGCGATCGCGGCGCTGATAGTCGCGGTAACGGTCCGAGACTTGCCCGCCGAAACGCAGCCTCGACAGGCGGATGCCCCCGACAGCGAAATTCATCTCGCGCGAGACGTTGAGAATGAAGCTCTTGTCCTCGTCGATCGAATTGATCGGGCGGACGGCGAAGCTCTCGAACGGCATGAGCGAGGGATCGGTCAGGTCGAGATCGGTATAGAGTGAGGTGACACGGCCTTTGTTCAGGACATCGCCGCTGAAATCGAACGTGAGATTGCCGCCCCGTCCGCTGGCCGTGCGGTACTGCACGCGCTGGATCGGCGTATCGAGGTCACTGCTGGCGCGGGCATAGCTGACGCGCGGCTCGATATGCCAGTCGCCGAGGTCCAGCTTGATCGTGGTGTTCAGTTGGAGGTTCTGGTGCGACTGGTCCATGTATTCGCTGTAGTTGCGAACGCGCGCGCCGCGGATCGTGCCTGCAACAAGTCTGCCGTCCTCGACCACCGCTGTAGACAGGTCGAGCCGCGAAAGCTGGCTCGGGATGTAATACGTAAGGCGGCGCTCGGTCGTCTCGTTGTTGAACTGCGAGAACAGGCCGTCGACGTCGATCTCGAAACTAGGGGACGGGCGCCACTGCAGGCCGACGACGGCGCTGATGCGTTCGCGATCCTCGGTCTCCAGATAGGGCTGCGCATCGCCGGGGACCCGCAGCGTTCGGAGGCCTTCCACTTCGGCATCCTGCCATCCCATGCGCAGGCGATCGAACTGGATCTTGCGACGTGAATAGGACAGGCCCGCCAGTACGCCGAAGGTCTTGTCCTCATTGCGCCAGCCGGCAGAGATCGTGCCATTCGGATTTACCGTATCGGTACGTTCCTCATAGCCTGCATAGGCATTGGCGGCGACGAAAGATGTGCGGTCAAGCGGCTTGATGAGACGAATGTCGACGGTCGAACCGATGCCGCTCTCGACCAGATCGGCCGTGGGCGACTTGGTAACGACGACGCTGTCGATCAGCGTGGCCGGCAGCACCTGAAGGCGGAACTGGCGGCCGGACTGGCCAGAGTTGCGGATGTTCTCATTGTAGGCGAGCGGCATGCCGTCGAACGTCACCGCCTGGAAGTTCGGCCCCAGACCGCGCACGCTGATGAACTGGCCTTCGCCGGCTTCGCGCACGATGGTGACGCCGGGCACGCGCTGCAGCGCCTCGGCCACGTTGAACGCCGGCAGCTTGCCGATATCGGCGGCGACGACCGCATCCGCGATCGAGTCCGCGTTGCGCTTCACGCCGAGCGAGCGCTCGACACCGTCCGAAAACGGCGCGGTTACGACGATTTCACTGGCCGGGGCCGGTTCGCCGTTCGCGATTTCGGGCGTTTGTGCGGCCGCCGCCGTCAGAGGGCGGACGATGAGCGCGCCGGAGCCATCGCGCACGACGGTGAGCGACGTACCCGCGATCAGACGGCGAACGGCCGTCTCCGCATCGAACTCACCGGAAACGGGAGGTGCGTTCAGACGCGCCACCGCGTCGCGAGTGAACAGGATATCCTCTCCGCTCTGCCGCGCAAGCTGCTCCAGCGCCTGGTCCATCGGCTGAGCAGCAATCGCGATGCGCGCCTGGCGCGCCTGAGCATGTACAGAAGTCGCCAGAGATGCGCTTGAAAGAGCCAGCGCAAGCGCCGCCGATCGGCAAAGCTGCCGTTTGAAAGAAGTCATGTCCGATACCCCGTCCGGACGCCCATCGTGAGCGCCGCTTACCTCGTCGTCGCTCTGGACGGGGTTTTCCTCACCCCCCGATGAATATAATTTTCAGCGGGTAGCTGTTATGCGGATCATGTCCGGCGCTGCCGTGATCTCTACGGGCAAAAGAACTTCCAGCGAGCGCGCGAAAGCCTCCGGATCGCCGACGCGGTAGACGCCGCTCAGGCGCAGGTTGGCTGCGCGAGGATCTGCGACGACCAGTTCGCGACGGCTATAGCGGTTCATTTCCGCCACGGCCTGCGCCACGGTTTCGTCGCGAAATGCCAGTCGCCCGCTCTGCCACGCCAGCAAGTCGTCAATCTCGGGACGGTCGAGGTGGTCCCGCCGACCCGGTTCCATGGCGATGCGATGTCCCGCCGAGAGCTCGACACGGGCATCGACCGACTGCACCTGCGCGCTGCCCTGAACCGCGGTGATCAGCACGACATCGTCGTCCCGGCGCAAGTCCAGCCTGCCCGATTGCGCGACGACGCTTCTGTCGCCCGCCTCGATGACGAAGGGCCGCACATCCCGTGCGATCTCGACGTCTACGCGGCCCGATGCCAGCGTCAACAGGCGCCGAGAATTACTCGCCGTGAAGCGCACCCGGGTGTTCGTGTCGAGCATTATGCGCGTATTATCGTCCAGCACGAAGCGCCGCTGCTCGCCGACTGCGGTCTCGTACACACCCGCAAGGGCATGCTGCCAGCCTAGGCCCAGCCCGCAAGTCAGGGCCAGACCGGCTCCGCCCGCAAGGACCGCGCGCCGGGACATGCGGTCCGGCTGACGCAAGCGCGCAGGCCGAGGATCGTCGCGAAGACCGCCAACCGCGTCCCAGATCGTGGACGCATTCTCGAATGCGGGGGGGTGTGACGGATCAGCCTTCAGCCACGCATGGAATGCCGCCTCGTCCCGGGAGGATCGGTCATCCGCGTGCAGTCGAGCCAGCCAGTCCGCCGCCTGCCGGTTCAAATTCTCCGGCTTGCTGCGGAAGATCACGTCACCAATTCTCCATCCACTCGGCCAGATGCACCATCGCCTTGGCAATATGCTTTTCTACGGCGCTTTGGCTGATGCCGAGTTCCTCGGCGATCTCACGATATTTACGGCCGTCCAGTCGATACATCAAGAAAATCTGCCGCGTACGCGGGCTAAGCGCTTCGACCCCGACGCGCAACCGGTCGAGCCGCTCGCGAGCGATGAGCACCTCATCCTGCAGTGGATGGTTGTCTGCAACCGCAGCAACATCGGGACACCACACGAGAGTTTCCCCTGCCCGTTGTTCGCGTCGATAAGCATCGATACCTCGGCTCGTCGCAGCGCGGGCGAGTAGTGCATCGGCATTCCGAGCGAGGGTCGAGCCGGTGGTGACGTTGACCCATGCGTCGTGAAGCAGATCCTCAGCGTCGTCACGCCGCGTCATGCGAGCGACCTGATCCCGCAATCGTGCCCAACTGAACGCCGAGCCCGGAGCGCACTTCGGTGCATTCGAAAACCCCATCGGCGGCACTTAGAAAAACCAAAATGCGATTTGATGACACATCCAAGTCCATAGCATGACGCTTAAGCGCAACGACGCGGCATCCGATTGCGGGTGCTAGCATGGCTTGCCATTGCAGTCGGATATGTAGCCGGGCCGACACCTTCATACGAGATTCCGCTCCCCCGATGGAGCTTGCCGGTGCGGGACAGGACACTAAGCTCTGTCGGCAATCTGGCGGTCGGCGACAAGCGAAGCATCGATGAGGTTGCGGCCGGTCTGAGCAGCCGCCTCTGCGGTCATCGTCACCGCTACGCCATTCGGGCCGTCGAGCATGACGAGGCCGTCCTCGGCGATGGCAATTCCGGGGTCGGACCGCGGCTGCGGCGGGTTGGGAGATGATGGTGCGGTCATGGAACGGCTTCCGTGGTTGCAGGGGGGAGGGGCGTATCGTCGATGTAGAGATAGGATGGATCGAACTGCGCTCGGGCGGCCAAACGTGCAGGATCGGGTATTTCCACAAGGGAGGAACGGAACACGCACAGACCCTCTTCGCGCATCTGGCGCAGGACCCGGTTGACGTGGATATTGGTAAGGCCGCAGATTTCGGCGAGGTCGGTCTGGGTCAGGCCCAGCGCGAAACGATGCCCATCGCTGAGCCCGGCCGACACAAGGCGAACGTTGATTTCGCACAGGAAGTGAGCCACCCGCCCCATTGCATCGAGCCTGCCGAGGCGGAACAGCCACGCCCTGTGTATCGCAGCATCGATGAGCGTCGAGAACCACAGTTTGCGGGCCAGTTGCGGGCACTCGGCAATGATGGCGTCCAAGTGGGCATGCGGCACGATCGCTACGGTCGCCGCAGTCATCGTGGCCACGTCGTGGTCGAGAACCTTCAACGGATAGGCATGAAGGTCAACGAAGTCGCCGGGTACGTGAACGGCTACCAGTTGCCGCAAGCCCTGGCGATCGTCGATGTAGCGTGACAGGATTCCTTCGATCAGCAGAGTGCTGTCATTCAGATCTTGCCCGGCCCGAACCACGATCTTGCGCGGTTCAATCGTCCTGACTTCCGTTATCGAAGCTTCCAGCCTTGCGCGCTCTTCGGGCGAGAGGCTGACACCCCGTTTGTATCGCAGGAAGCGGTCGGTGAACACGGCTTGGTCCTTCAAAACGGTATAGGAGACGGGCTCTCTTCCGGCATAACCTCCCGCGGGGGAGCGCGTTGCAAGGCTGCGGACCGAAACGTGCTGATGCAGGTTAATATCCGGCCGGCCGGCGCAACTGAACGGTCATGGCTACTGTTACCTTCGGACTAGTCCCATCCAATGCCGCATTCGCGTGCCGCCCTCAGGCCGGTCAGGCGCTGCCGCATGACCTTTGATCTGGAGGAATGCCCCATGGCCAAGAAGCCAGCGAACCCGCATGCTCGATCGTCCGACACGCTGACCCCGACCGATCCGTCCGGGGCCGATGTGGGCGGCGAATCCCCGAACAAGGCATCTCCGGTGCCAGCCGACGCCGAGATATCACTGGCTTACGCAGAACCCCAAAAAGCAGGCGGCGAAACACATCAGGAGGCCGGCGGCGAAGTGCCCACGCTGACCACCCAGCAGGGCATCCCGGTCGCGGACGACCAGAACAGCCTGAAGCAGGGCGCGCGGGGGCCGACGCTGCTGGAGGACTTCCATTTTCGCGAGAAGATCTTCCATTTCGATCACGAACGCATACCCGAACGTGTGGTTCATGCGCGCGGATATGGCGCGCACGGGTTTTTCGAACTGACCGACAGCCTGTCGGACGTCAGCCGCGCCGACGTTTTCCAGCGGGTGGGCGAGCGTACGCCTGCCTTCGTGCGCTTTTCCACGGTCGCGGGTTCCAAGGGTTCGTTCGATCTCGCCCGCGACGTGCGCGGTTTCGCGGTCAAGCTCTATACCCAGGAAGGCAACTGGGACCTCGTGGGCAACAATATCCCGGTGTTCTTCATCCAGGATGCCATCAAGTTTCCCGACCTGATCCATGCCGCCAAGCCCGAGCCCGACCGTGCCTTCCCGCAAGCCCAGACCGCGCACGACAACTTCTGGGACTTCGTCAGCCTGACGCCGGAAAGCTTCCACATGCTCATGTGGACCATGTCCGACCGCGCCATCCCCCGTTCGTTCCGCACGATGGAGGGTTTCGGCGTCCACACTTTCCGGCTGTTGGACGCAGAGGGTAACTCCACTTTCGTCAAGTTCCACTGGAAGCCCAAGCAAGGCCTTCAGTCTGTGGTGTGGAACGAGGCCGTGAAGATCAACGGCGCCGATCCCGACTTTCACCGCCGCGACTTGTGGGAGGCGATCAATTCCGGGGACTTTCCCGAATGGGAACTGGGCGTCCAACTGTTCGACGATGCCTTTGCCGACAGCTTCGACTTCGACGTGCTCGATGCAACCAAGCTGATTCCCGAGGAACTTGTGCCGATCCGCGTAGTGGGTCGGCTGGTCCTCGACCGCGTGGTCGACAACTTCTTCGCCGAGACCGAACAGGTTGCCTTCTGCACGCAGAACGTGCCGCCGGGCATCGACTTCTCGAACGATCCTCTGCTGCAGGGCCGCAACTTCTCGTACCTCGACACGCAGATAAAGCGGCTGGGCGGTCCCAATTTCACGCACATTCCCATCAATGCGCCCAAGTGTCCGATGCACCATTTCCAGCAGGACGGGCACATGGCGATGCAGAACCCCAAGGGGCGGGCAAATTACGAGCCCAACAGTTGGGGCGCAACGCTTGGCGGGCCGCGCGAGGATCCGGTACGCGGCTTCACCAGCTATGCGGAGGAAGCAGACGGCCCCAAGCAGCGTGTGAGGTCCGAAAGCTTTGCCGATCACTACAGCCAGGCCCGCCAGTTCTTCGTGAGCCAGATGCCGATCGAGCAGAAGCACATTGGCGACGCGCTGGTGTTCGAGCTTTCGAAGGTGGAGCGGACCGACATCCGCTCGCGCACGGTTTCGCATCTGCTCAACATCGATCCCGGCCTCGCCGCAACCGTAGCGGATGGCCTGGGCATCGCGCTGCCAGATGCCGCCGTCGCGGCGCGAGAGCCGATAACCGACCTGCCTGCCTCGGCCGCGCTCAGCATCGTCAGGAACGCCCCCGACAGTTTCAAGGGGCGCAAGCTGGGGATACTGCTCAGCGAGGGCGCCGATGCGGCGATCTTCAAGGCGCTGCTGGCGGCCGTGGAAGCGGAAGGGGCCGTTTACGAGGTTATCGCTCCCAGGATCGCGGGCGTCACCCTGTCCGACGGCACGACGGTGGCTGCAAAGCAGAAGATCGATGGCGGCCCTTCGGTGCTGTTCGATGCCGTGGCGATCGTGGTGTCCGAAGCCGGGGCCGCGCTGCTGGCACTGGATGCGGCGGCGAAGGATTTCGTCACCGATGCCTTCGCGCACTGCAAGTTCATCGGCTTCACGCCCGAGGCGGACACGATCTTCGTCAAGGCCGGGATTGCCGATGACCTCGACGATGCCTGTCTTGAACTCGAACATGTCGAAGATGCGAATGCCTTCGTGGTCGCCTGCCGCGAACTGCGCCATTGGCCGCGCGAACTGGAGGTCGACCTGGATGCACGGCCCTCGGCTTGATCTCCCGATCTTCGGCAATCTTCACCCCGGGGGCGGCACCGCGCCGTCGCCGGGCAATGGCCGGGCCGTTCTGCCGCCTTTGAAGATCGGTATCATCGCGCATCTGCGCTACCCGATCGTGGAGCCTTTCGCAGGCGGGCTGGAGATGCATACGCATCTTCTCGCTCGCGCCTTGAGGGGGCGGGGGCATGCGGTAACGGTGTTCGCCTCGGCACATTCGGAGCCGGACCTCGGGCTTGAGGCGATCTGCACCGAAACGGCGTTAGCCAAAGTCGGCAAGGCCGAAGCGAAGGACATCGGCTTCTTCCGCGAACACCACGCCTATCTCAGCCTGATGAGCGAGTTGCGCCGGCGCGATTTTGACGTGATTCACAACAACTCGCTGCACTACCTGCCGGTGACGCTGGCCGATACGCTCGGGGTGCCGATGGTAACCACCTTGCACACGCCGCCCTTCTGCTGGCTGGAAAGCGGCGTGCGGCTGTGCGCGGGCGATGACCATGCATTTGTCGCCGTGTCGCAGTCGGTGGCAGAGCAATGGGAGCATGTCACCAAGGCGGACGAGGTGATCCTGAACGGCATCGACATCGACAAGTTCGCTTTCCATCCCCGTTCCGACCAAGCGGGCTACCTGGTTTGGTACGGCCGAATCGTCCCGGAAAAGGGGCTGCATTTCGCCATCGAGGCGGCGCGTCTGATCGGCCTGCCGCTGCGTATCGCGGGGCCGATCCTGGACCCGGACTATTACCGCGCGAGAATTGCGCCGGAACTGGGCCCTGATACCCTGCACGTGGGGCATCTGGATCATACCGAACTGGCACGGCTGGTCGGGGGAGCCCGCGCGTTTCTGTTCACCCCGATGTGGGACGAGCCTTATGGTCTGGTCGTGGCAGAGGCGTTGGCCTGCGGGGTGCCGGTCGCGGCATTTGCGCGCGGGGCGGTTCCGGAAATTCTCGACGCAAGTTGCGGTGTCCTGGCCATCCCTGACGACGTGGTGTCGCTTGCAGCCGCGGGGCGTGAGGCGCTCACGCTTGATCGGCGCGCTTGCCGCAGGCGGGCGGAACGCATGTGCGATGCGGGCCGCATGGTCGATGAATACGAAGCATTGTACCGTAAAGGCATCGAACGGGCCGCTGCTCGCAATATGCGCCTCGATGTCCCATCCACAGTTCCCGCAAGGAATCCGCAAGTCGCCGCCCGTGGCGAGCGGCATGGCTGATCTGGATATCTGCGTGTGCGTGCCCGCGCGCAACGAGGCGGGACGCCTGCCTACCCTGCTTGCGGCGCTTGCAGCACAGACCTGGCAGCGACCGATACCCGTGGCGATTGCGGTCAACAATACGAATGACGGCAGTCTCGCGGTGATCGAGCAGGCTCGTGTGCGTTATGCCGAACGGCTGCTCTTGCACGTCGAAAACGTGACCTTCGGCCCCGGTCAGGCCCACGCCGGCTCCGCGCGGCGCCTGGCGATGGACACTGGTCTTGCCCTGCTTCCGGCCCGTGAGCGCGGCGTGCTGGTCAGCACCGATGCCGATACCCGGCCACCTCCCCAATGGCTGGAGGCGATCGCCAGTGCCGTTAACCGCGGCGCGGATATCGTGGGGGGGCGGATCGAGATCGAGCAGGACGAACCTCTCCCCGAATCCGTGGTGCGCCTGCGTGCGGCGTGGGACCGCTATTGGCACGAGGTCCGCGCCATCGAGGATGCCGAAGACCCGGTGCCTTGGGATCCGGCCCCGCGCCACGGCGACCATACCGGAGCGTCCCTGGCCATCCGGGCATCGCTCTATGAACCGTGCGGAGGCGTGCCGTTGCTGCCTGCAGGCGAAGACGTTGCCCTCGTGAACGCCGCATTGGCACAAGGAGCGCGCCTTGCCCATCCGGCGGAGGTCTTCACTCATGTTTCCCCGCGCCGCGATGGTCGGGCTGAAGGCGGGATGGCGGCGGCCATGCAGATCTTGTTCGACCAGGCTGCGAGCGGTGTGCTCCCCCGAGCGCCCGCACTGCATCACTGGCACGACCGCGCCGTGTGGCGCCGCACGCTGCGTGCTCGCCCCGGAGGGCACGCCTTGATCGCCCAGCAGGAGCCTTCGCTCGCGCCGATGCCGCATGACATGGTGCTGGAGATGGGGGAATGACCGCCCGTCCCATCGGCTACTACGTGCATCATCACGGAGCCGGACACCGAGCGCGTGCAGAGGCGATTGCGGCAAAGCTCGAATGGCCCGTGGTCCTGATAGGGACGGGAATCGGGGCGTCAGGGATAGACCTGCCTGACGACCGCCCCGCATCTGGCCGCTTCGATGGGCGGGATGAGGCAATCGGCCGGCCAGCAGCGCTTCACTACGCCCCGCTGGACCATGCAGGCGTGCGTACACGCGTGGCGCGTATCGCGGCCTGGATTGCGGACCAGCAGCCTGCGCTGATGGTGGTCGACGTCTCGGTCGAAGTGGTGATGCTGACGCGTCTGGCCTCGGTTCCCACCATTTGCCTGCGGCTGAATGGGGAGCGTAACGACGGTCCGCACCTGGAAGCGTTTCGGAGCGCGGCGGCCATTCTGGCGCCGTTCCACGAAGCTCTCGATACGCCCGCCACCCCACCTTGGGTGCGCGACAAAACCCGATATTTCCCGGGGATCACCGCGGCCCCCGCCGCCGAACCGGCGGTGGACAACCGGGTGCTGGCGGTCTTCGGTCGGGGCGGTGCTCCGGGTGACGGCGAGCGTTTGGCCGCAGCTGCGCGCGCGTGCCCCGAGTGGGATTGGCGGGTCATCGGACCGGCCTCCTTCCCTGCGAACATTCCGTCGAACCTGGAATTCGCAGGATGGGTCGAAGCGCCGGAATGCGAGATCGCCCGTGCTGCCGTGGTCGTCGGCGGGGCAGGTGATGGCCTGGTCTGCGCGGTAATGGCTGCAGACCGACCCTTCGTGTGCGTTCCCGAAGAACGTCCGTTCGCAGAGCAATGGGCCACGGCGGATGGTCTGCACGCGATGGGCGCGGCGATCGTCCTTCCGGATTGGCCGCATGGCGAGCACTGGCCGGCGCTGCTCGGCCGTGCGCTGGCCCTGTCCTCACAGGTGCGTCGCGGTCTGCACGATGCGAATGGTGCGCAGAAGGCGGGGGCGTGGCTGACGACGCTCGCGCTCGGCGCGACGATTTGCCGGGAGCATGCCGCATGATGTCATCCGCACTTGCAAAGGTGAGTGCCGCTAGTCCCGTGGAACGGGCAGCGGGGATCGCCTCGCGTCTAGCCGATCTGGGCACGGGCTACGATGCGGCGCCGGCTTTTCCCGCCGAAAGCATCCGCTGCCTTGTATCGGCGGGGCTGCACTGCGATTTCGCTCCCCCGGCGAGCGGCGGCATGACTTTTTCGAACGCCGTGGATCGCCAGTTTGCACTGATGAATGTGCTGCGCATCGTCGGCCGGGCGGACCTTAGCCTTGGGCGGCTCTATGAGGGGCACGTCAACGCGCTCGCACTGTTCGGGTGGTACGGATCGGCTCGGCAGCACGCTCGCCTGCGGCGCGACCTGGAACATGGTGCCTTCTACGGTGTATGGGCCACCGAGCCGCAACCCGGCGTTTCCATCGCCTTCCGCGATGGCGATTCATATGCGCTCAAGGGCAGCAAGTGCTTCGCCAGCGGGGCGGGCGGCCTCGCCAATGCGATCGTGACCGCACAGGCTCCCGGCAGCGCGCTGCGGCAACTTGTGATTGTACCTGCCAACGATCCGGCCCGTGCCGACGTGTCGCAATGGCGCGTGCGGGGCATGCGGGCGACCATCAGCGGGCTCTACGATCTTGCGGGCGTCGTCGTGGGAGAACCGGATCTGCTGGGCAGTGCCGGAGACTACGAGCGCGAGCCGCATTTTACGACAGGCGCCTGGCGTTTCACTGCCGTGCAACTGGGCGGCATGGAAGCCCTGTTGGCCGAGACACGGCTCGCCATGACGGAGACCGCGCGCGGCGATCCCCTGCAGCGGGGCAGGTTTGCCGATGCCGTGGCAGCGGTGCGAACGGCATACCTCTGGGTGCGTGAATGCGCCTTGCGTGCGGCGCGCGAGGATGAGGACGGCCCGGCGTTCGTCAGGATGACCCGCGGGGTCGTCGAGCGGGCCGCTTTCGACATGATGGAACTGGCGGCACGAATCGTCGGCACGCGCAGCGCCATGGAGGGGCAAAGGATCGACAAGATCACCCGCGACCTGTCGCTCTACCTGCGGCAGGCGGGGCCTGACCATGCCCGAGACCAGGCCGCGCTGGCCTGGCTGGATCAGGACGCCTGGGGCGACCAGGACACCTTGTGGTGAGCGCGCTGCTATCCGCGCAGCCTTGGCGGCGCCAGCGATGGCTGGTTCTGGCGCCGCACCCCGACGACGAGACTTTGGGCGTCGGCGCGCTCATTGCCCAGACGGCAGGCGATGGCCGGCTAGCGGGTGTGGTCTATCTTACCGATGGGTCAGGTTCGCACGGTGCCGACGGCACGCCCAAGCAGCGGCTCGTGTCCGCGCGCAAACGCGAAGCCGCCCATGCCCTCTTCCGTCTTGTCCGCAGGCGAAGCCGCGACCCGCTCCATCTGGGCTGGAAGGATGCTGCCCCCGCCGCACCGGAAGACCGGGCTTTTCTGCGCTCGGCTCGCAAGTTGGCAGCGCTCTGCATGCGGTTGAGGGTCGATGCCGTTGCCGTGACGGCGTTGCACGAAACCCATTGCGACCATGCCGCCGCGGCACGGCTGGCCTACGCGGCACAGGCCATGGCGAAGCGTAGCCTGCTCGTGGCCGAATATACCGTCTGGGCCGATGCGCCCGTTGCGCAATCCTTCCGCGCCGTGCGCACGGAAGCGATGCTGCCGGGCCGGCGGCGCCATGCTTTGCGTGCGCATCGCAGTCAACTCACCGCTTCGCACGGTCCGGGCTTCCGGCTTCCCGCCGAGCGGCAGCGGATGTCTGATCGCGATACGCTGTATGTGCGGAGATAAGGATGACACGCCCAAAGGCCAGCCTTGGCCGCGACTATTTCGAAAGCATGTTCCAGGGTGACGAAGACCCGTGGGGCCTCGAAAGCAGCCCGTACGAACAAGCGAAGTACAATCACACCCTTAGCGCACTGGCAGGGCGGGTCTATGCGCAGGGCTTGGAGGTCGGTTGCGCCAAGGGCGTCCTCACCAGCAGGCTGGCCATGCAGTGCGGGTCACTGCTGGCAATCGACGTCAGCGGCACCGCCCTCATGGCTGCAAGCGCCCGTTGCGCGCCTTACGGACATGTCGCCTTTGCCGAAATGGCTTTCCCGCATCAGGCGCCTGTCCACGCTTTCGATCTCGTGGTCCTGTCGGAGGTCGTCTACTACTGGGAGGACCGGGACATCCGGGGCAGCGCCGAATGGATCAGGCTTCATCTGGAAATCGGCGGTGACCTGCTGTTGGTCCATTGGACGGGCGAGACCGATTACCCGCAAAGCGGCGACGATGCCGTGGCCAAGCTGCAAGACGCGCTTCCGGCGGCGATGGACGTGATCGCCGCAGAGCGATGCCCGAATTACCGGCTGGACCTGTGGCGACGCCGCGCAGCATGAGCCTGAGCGTGCTCACCATAGTGAGGAACCGTCCGGGCCATCTGGTGCAACTGGTCAAGGGACTTCAGCGCAGCAGTGTCCTTCCGGACGAACTGATCGTGGTCGACATGGGGAGCGACTCTCCGGTTGTCTTGGAGGACCTGCCATTTCCCGCGCGTGTCGTGTGGATGGATGGCGGCCGGCTTCCTCTTGCAGCTGCTCGCAATGCCGCAGCCAGGTCGGCCAGTAACGATCATCTGCTGTTTCTCGATGTCGATTGCATTCCCATGCGCGGGCTGATCTGCGCCGTTCAAGGCGTCCTGGCGTCGCACAATGCCCTTGTCTGCGCGCAAGTGCTCTATCTTGGTCCGGACGAGGCGCGCGCCGAATGGGACGAGCAGGATCTCTTCAAGCGCGCGGCGCCTCATCCGGCGCGCAGCTTTCCCGGGCAGGGGGTGCGCAGTGAGGATAATGCGGGACTCTTCTGGTCTCTGGTCTTCGGGATTACGCGGCAGCGCTTCTTCGCGCTGGGCGGTTTCGACGAGGAATTCGTCGGCTACGGCGCCGAAGATACCGACTTCGGGTTTCGGGCGAAGGCCGCCGGGGTGCCGCTCCTGTTCATGGGTGGGCCCGGCGCGTTCCATCAATTCCATCAGACTTTCGATCCGCCGCTGCAGCATCTCGATGATATCGTCAGCAACGCCGGCACGTTCCATCGGCGCTGGGGCATATGGCCGATGGAGGGATGGTTGAAGGCGTTCGCCGAAATGGGTCTGGTCGCCTTGAGTGAAGACGCCATCACTCCCCTTCGTCCAGCAAGTTGCGACGAATTGGCGCAGGCAGACAGCTCCCGGCGTTCCCACTGAGCGGGCCGGACCGGCGAGGCAGACCTCGCCGGTCCGTTGTTTCAGCGCTCCATCGAATGCTTGATGTCGCGCATTTCGTCATGGCCGGATTTCACCGAGGCATAACAGGTCTCGATCAGCCGAAGGATTTCGGGCGACAGTTCGCGGTCTCCCAGGGCATCTTCGTATTTGGCTTTGATATGATCTTCGCCTGCCTCGACTTCGTTGATGATCGCCTTGTCATCCTGGCCCGTCATGGTCGACTTGAGGTTCAGGAACATGCGATGTGCCCCGGCCAGGACAGTACCGTCGTCCTCCGCCTTGCCGCCCAGCCGGGTTACTTCCTGCTGCAGGCGCGACGCTACTTCCCGTCGTTCGCTGGCACGGCTCGTGAATAGCGAGCCGAAGCGGCCACTGTGGCTGTCCTTGGCCGCTTCGGTGTAACCGTCGACGCTGTCGATCGTGGTTGCGATCAAGCTGTTGAGGGTCGAAATATCGTGGCTGGTATCGGGCATCGTCGTTCCTATCGAAAAGTTGGCAGCCCGAACGAAAAATCTCCGGGACGAGGTATCAACGGCGCGAGGTCGACAAAGTCCCTGGGAACACTGCGATACTAATCTGGATCAATCGGATTTTTCCGAAAGTTGGTCGTCGGAGCGGCGCAGCCGGATTGCAATCCCATCATCTCGATCCACGTATTGTGCAGTGCAGCAAATCAAGGATGGGTTTTGCTCCGTCCACGTTCTCTCCACTTGCACAAGGAATTCTGCGATGCGCAATATTTCCGATACGATCGCCCGGCTCAGCGCCTTTCGAGAACATGCGCTGTCCCAAGTGCCTTCGGAAAGCAGGGGGCGGCTCAGGGCCAAGGAGGATTTTGGCTCGAACCCGGGCGATCTTCGGGCCTACACCTACATTCCCGAAAATCTTCCGGCGCAGGCACCGCTCGTCGTCGTCCTTCATGGATGTACCCAGTCCGCAGCAGGGTACGACATCGGGTCCGGCTGGTCGGAAATGGCGGATCGTTATGGATTTGCGCTCCTGTTCCCCGAACAGCAGCGGCAGAATAATCCCAACCTCTGCTTCAACTGGTTCTCACCCGGCGACAGCCGTCGCAATTGCGGCGAGGCACTCTCGATCCGCCAGATGATCCAGGCCTTCGAAAGCGATCATCCGATCGACGCCGGGCGGGTGTTTGTCACAGGTCTGTCGGCGGGGGGCGCCATGGCAGCGGTGATGCTCGCGACCTATCCCGAGGTATTTGCCGGCGGAGCCATCATTGCCGGGCTGGCCTACGGCTGCGCTGCATCGGTCCCCCAGGCTTTCGACCGAATGCGCGGCCATGCCATTCCGGAAACGGGGAAACTGGCCTCGCTCGCTCGCGGTGCCTCTGAATGCAACGGACCCTGGCCCTCGGTTTCGGTCTGGCAAGGCAGTGCCGATGCCACCGTCAGCGCGTGCAATGCAGATGCGATCCTCGGCCAATGGGGAGCGCTTCACGAGGTCGGCCCGCATCCCGATCGTATTGAGAACATCGGTGGGCACCAAAGGCGCGTCTGGTGCGACGCCGATGGGCGGGAGGTGATGGAGGCTTACTCGATAGCCGGAATGGCACATGGCACGCCTCTGGATACTTCAGGTGAAAACGGATGCGGGAAGAGCGGCGCTTTTATGTTGGAGGCGGGCATTTCCTCAACGGACCGAATTTGCATGTTCTGGGGACTTGCCGACGACAGGACGCGGGGCATATTCGCACCTGCAGCAGGGCCAACCTTTTCCGAAAGCCCGGATCTGGCGCGGGCTCGTTCCTTGAGCAAAGCCGGCAGTACTGGCGCGGTCCCCATCTACCCCGCGCCACTCCCGCATCCGGCAAACAACAAACAGGGCGCCGTGCGCAAGGTGATCGAGGATGCCTTGCGCGCTGCCGGATTGATGCCTTGACGCTGCCGGCCGCTGTTCAGCTTTGGCAAAACCATCGGAATGATGCTTGTGCCAAAGTAGTCGTTTGACGGCGGAAGCGGCCGCAGTGGCGATCAAGGCTCGTCGCCGGCCTCCTCTACGTTCCGCAGGGCGAACCGGCTTCCGGCGGCTGTGGCGGTGACAGGTTCGATGCCGTTTTCCCGCAGCAGAGCGGCAATGGCGATAGCTCTGCGCTGGATGAGCGAGGGGTGTTCCGGGATATCCGCCGGCAGGCCCGGAACACCGAGCCTGCGCACGTTCCAGCGCCGCGCGGCCCATGCGGTAACCAGCACGCCTTCCCGCGCCGGGGCGTCCAGCGTGTCGTCGGTTCCGGTGAATCCGATCGGCGGGTAGGCTATGCGCGGCGGGGTGAGCACCACGTCCCACCCGTCCGCCTGCGCGGCGGCGCGGCGTTCAAGCGTACGGTAAGTGGCGAGCGAAGCGCCGGGCAGGGGCTCGGCAATCGCCATGGCGCGGTGATGATCGCGGTCGACGGTCACGCTGTCAGGTGCGATGCCTGCGGTGAGGGCCAGCATCTGGGATAGTCCGGTGATCCGCTGGGTCTCGATCGCGGCGGCGTCGCCTGCCTGGCGCATCTCTTCGCGCTGTGCTTCGATCGGGCCGGCGCCTGCTTCCAGCAGCACCTGGTCCAGCCGCAGCCTCAGCGGCCGTCCCAGCTTTGCCGTCAGGTCCGCGGCAGTACGCTGCATCCTGTCGCGCGGGGTGATGACGACGGCCCGCACCACCACCGGGTCGGCATCGAAGTCCATGTCGAGCTGGGCCACGCGGGCATCGGCGCCGAAGCGCTCGGACAGGAAGGAGCGGGTCTGGTTCAGGGTCACCGCCTCTCCTGCGATCTGCTTGAGCGAGATGCCCAGCGGAATGGCCATGGCGACGAAGACGAACAGCAGCACGAACGTCTGCGTCCAGCTTTGCTGGCTGCTGAGGTGATGCCCGAAGCCGTAGAAACGCGCCATCACCGTGGCGGAAAGCGCGATGGTCACGAAGTTCGTTACGAACAGCGCGAAGGCCCCGCCCAGCACCGGCATGTTCCAGGTGGCCAGCCCGTAGCCCACGACCGCCAGCGGCGGCATCAGCGCGGTGGCGATGGCAACGCCGACGATGGTGTCCCCGCGGCCGCGGATGATGGCGAAAGTCCCGGCCAGCGCCGCGAACAGGGCCACGGCAAGATCGAACAGGTTGGGCCGGGTACGGGCGATGATCTCGCTGGTCGGCGCCTGCAGCGGAGAGATCGCGACGATCAGCGCCGTAAAGACCACTGCGGTGACGGCACCCACCGCCAATGCCGTCAGCGAGCGGCGCATCTCGGCGAAATCGAAGAGAACAAGGCTGAAGCCAAGCCCGAGGATCGGGCTCATCAGCGGAGAAATCAGCATTGCGCCGATCACCACCGCCGGAGACGACAGCAGCAGGCCGAGCACGGCGATGCCCGCCGACATCATCACCATGAATGCATATCGCGGGGACCACCCGCTATCTTCGGTTATGCGGGCCATCACCGCTTCGTGATCGACCCGGCCAACGACGGAGCGCCGCCACCAGCGATAGAGCGCTATCTGCTCAAAGCGCTCCCGCAGCATGTCATGCCTGTCCCAACTTGCTGACTGATCCACCCCCTGCATCCTCCCCTTTTGGCTCAGCTACACCAGGCAAGAACCCTTGATGTGCGATCCGGTTTCGCTGCCGCTGACCATCGCTACGCGCGGCCAGAATACGCGCCTTGTGCACCGGGTTCCCAGGGGTTCGTGCAGCACGCTCTGACACAGGCGATGCCCTTGAGAAAGCGGGCATCGCCAACATCGCTCTCGGGGGTTGCCGCAATGTCGCACTTATGACACGCGCCGATGGACCTAGCCGATGTGCTCAAGATGGCCGCGAGCCCTCCCGGTATGCAGGCAGTGAGCCTCGGCACGATCGGCACCGCGCTGCCCGGGAATGCTACCTTGACGATCAGAGCGATGTCGCAGCCGCAACTACCGGCCCATCGACACGCCGCTTCGATGGGCCCCGTCCTGCGCTGCCAGGCATGGCCTTCAGCAAGAAGGCATATATTCCCTCATTTCGGGTGGATTTCCTTGATCCTGCTGCCCCTGAGGCTGACGCCCGCCATCAATCCCTCCTGGCTGAAGACGAAGGCGTAAATCGCCTTGTTCAGGCTGGCCGTATCGAGCGAAGCCGCCGCACCCTTGTCGATAAGGGCGATGCCGGTATCCGAGCCGGCATCCCAGTTCGTGCCGTCCGAGACCTCAGCCAGTTTCTGGTCGCTCATGATGAACAGGGCATAGCCAAATCCCTGAGCGCCGATCTGGAATCCTACTGAGGCGCTTGAAATATTGAAGAATTTCGTGGCCTTGCCGTTCTTGAGCAGCACGCCGTCGCCGGATGCTCCCGCAATCACCAGCCCGCCCTTGATGATGTGGGGAAAGATCATGATGCCCTTGGCGCGCTTGCCGACGGCCGCCGCCTTGGGATTGGAGGCATAGAGTTCTTGCAGGGCGGCTCGCGATTTCGCCTCGATATCCGATGCCGATGATCTTGCAAGAACCGGGGCCGGAATGGTCAGGGCCAGCATGACTGCCACTGCACTGCGAACTGCCAGGCGACGCGTGATTTGCTGATAAGCTATCCTCATGGTTCGTCCCTTTTCCACAAAACTCGGTTAAACCCGCAGGAGCACGGAAGGCGGTTTTGCATGCTCAATGTCGATTACAGGCACCGACAGTCCTCATGCCGCATGTGTGCAAGGTGACTGAGGCGCCGGAAGCGATCTATCGGGGTTAACACCGAGATTTCGGAGTGGTGTTGCGGTAGGACAGCCCCTGATCCCTCAATCGAGGCCGGTTACCGGCAATGGTTCGCACAAGGATGGGGGGGCGCCCGAGCACGGTTGGAGTGAGCCGGCCTTATCGGCAAGGCGCGGCGCGGTCCCGGCATGGATCTCGCGCGGGTCTGCAGTGAAGAGCGTCAGCGCGGGGCGAGGCCGCGCACGATCAGCCGGGCGATCCCCGATGCGAAGGATAAGGCGGACTCCCGGGCGCCTTCGGGTACGACCTGAAACTGGTGATTGAATACCACGATCGACACAACGAATTGCGCCGCTTGGTTGCAGTCCGCATCTTCGGCGATTTCGCCGATCTGCTGCGCTTCCTGGAGGAGGATCCGGGCCGGTTCCAGGAACATGGACTGCGAAGCCTGAGTCAGTTCGCCGCGCAATTCGGCAAGCGCATCCGGGTGCATGGACAGAGCTTTCTGGAATGCCCTGGCGGCAGGGCGCTCAAGGAGATCGAGCACCGCGACCACATATTTGGCGATGCGGTCCTCCAGAGTGCCGGTCCTGTCGAACCTGATCGGCGCAGCCCCGCGCAGAACCTCCCGGACCGCCTCTCCGAACAGATGATTCTTGCTCGAATAGCGCGCGTAAACCGTCTTGCGGCTCAATCCGGCGGCCTGTGCCACCGCGTTTAGCGAGGCAGCCTCGCCGCGCTCGATCAATTCGGCGATCGCGGCGTCCAGAATGGCCCGATCGATGGCGGCGGCCTCTTCCAGACTTGGACGCCCCTTTGCGCGCGGTTCGCTCTTGGACTGCGATGTCATCGAATGTCTGCCTCCTGGCAGGCACTTAACCGTTTTCGCGATCCGGTATCAAACATTAAAGAAACACCATTGTATATTTAATCGCCGCTTGGTACCGCCGCATCCGGAAAAACGGGAATCGCGAGCAAGACACGTCCATGGGTCTGAGGTTTGTCGGTATCGGGGCATTCGTGACCGCAGGGGCTGTGCTGTCCGCCTGTGCGCCTTCGGTTCAATTGCAGAGACCCGACCTCGCCGTGCCTGCCGCGTTCGCGGGCGGGGCGACGGCCGCGGCATCGTTGCAGGAATTTCCGCTCGACCGTTGGTGGTCGGCGTTTGCCGATCCGCAGTTGAACGATCTCGTCGAGACGGCTTTGGCCCGCAGCACCACGGCGCGGCTTGCAGCCTCCCGCCTCGCCGAAGCGCGCGCCACCCGGTCCGTCACGCGGGCGGGTACTCTTCCAAGCGGTAATCTCGCGGCCACGGCAACCGAGACGGGAACTCGCAGGCTGTGGGGCCATGGGGTCAATGCAGGCGGGGCCGACACTCTGCAGGCGACATTCTATCCCAGTTGGGAAGTCGATCTCTTCGGCCGCCTTGCCGCCACGCGCGAACAGGCAGACGTTGAGTACGCGTCCTCCAGCCTCGATTTCCATGCGGCCAGACTGGCGCTGGCGGCAGATGTCGCTTCGTCGCTGTTCGATGCGCGAAGTGCGGCGATCGATCTCGCCACTGCGCGTGAGCGGCTCGAAATCGCCGAACGGCTGGCGCAATCCGCCCGTATCGGTCTGGGACGCGGGCTGACCTCGGGGCAGGATGCGGACCGCCTCGAAAGCGATCTGGCTTCAGCACGCGCAGAAGTTCCGCGGCTTGAAGCGGAGCTTCAGGCGGCAAAGCGATCGCTGCTCATCCTCACCGGAACGCCGGACGCCGCCACAGACAGCCTCACGATCGAGGCAAGCCTTGCTGCCCCGCCGGTGCTGCCGGCGACCACGCCGGGGATATTGCTTGCCCGGCGGCCGGATGTCCTTGCTGCAAGTCTTGCGGTGCAATCGGCGGCGCTGGGGGTTCGGATCGACCGGCTCGCGCTGTTCCCGCGCTTCACGATAGACCCGGGCATCGGACTGACGGCAGCGACTGGCGGAGCAGGCGGGGGCACCGGGCTGTGGTCCCTGGCGGCCGGTCTCGCGGTCCCTCTGCTGGATCGCACACGTTTGATGGCGCAATTGCGGGTTACCGAGGCTCGGGGCAATTCCGCCGTCGTCAGCTACGAGCAGACGGTTCAGAACGCCTTCGGCGAGATGGAGAACGCGCTGGTCAGGCTGGCGGCAAATCGCCAGAGGATGGGCGATCTGGAGACTGCGGAACGCCGCTCGCGCTCGGCATATGACAGTGCCGCGCGCGGCTATCGGAACGGCCTCACCGACCTCACGACCCTGTTGCAGAGCGAACAGACCTGGCTCGCAGCGCGCGCAGCGCGCGATGCCGGAAGGCTGGCGCTCCTTACAGGCACGGTCGCTGCCGTCCGCGCGATGGGGGGAGGATGGGAGCCGGTCGCCGACATGCCGGCAGAGGCGCGAAAAATCGAGGCGCAGGGAGCGCAATGATGATGACTTCGAAGATGCCGGTTCTGGTTGCTCTTGCGCCGCTGCTGGCAGCGACGATGCTGGCAGGGTGCAAGGGCGAGGCGCCCACTCGCCAGTCCTTGCCGCCGCAGGTGGTGACCGCTGCAAGTGTATCGATGCGCGAAATGAACGGCGGTCTGTCCGCTTCAGGTCGTCTTGTGCCGCGCGAAGAGACGGCTGTGGCAGCCGATCTCGCCGGATATCGGATTTCAAGGGTCCTGGTCGAGGAAGGCGCGCTGGTTCGGAAGGGACAGACGCTGGCCGTACTGGACGACAGCCTGCTCGTTTCCCAGATCGCACAACTGCGCGCTACGCTCGCTCAGCAGCAGGTTGCCTTCGAGCAGGCAAGGCAGGAAGCTTCACGGGTTGATGGGCTTGAAAATCAGGGCGTATTGTCGAACGAGGCGATAGCGTCGCGGAAGTTCGCGGCACGCAACAGCGGGGCCGCGCGGGCCGCGACGCAGGCACAACTCAATGACCTGCTGGTCCGTCAGGCGCACCTTATCGTCCGGGCGCCATCCGCCGGTCTTGTCCTTGAGCGCACGGCCCGGCCCGGCGACACGTCAAGCTCGGGAACCGCGCTTTTCACAATGGCGCGGGACAACCTGATGGAGCTTTACGCGGAGCTGCCGGAAGCCTCGACAACGGAAATACACGTCGGCGACCCGGCTCGGGTCATCCTTGCCTCCGGCCGAACGCTCCAGGGCACCGTACGCCTGATCGGCGAGCGAGTGGACACGACCACGGGTCTTGTCATAGCCCGTATCGCATTGCCGGTGGACAGCGAACTGCGACAGGGCGGCTTTGCCAAGGCGACGTTCGTGCGGCCGGTCCGCGTGGCCACGCTGCCCGAAAGTGCCGTTCGCTACGATGCCGATGGGGCCAGTGTCATGGTCATCGATGGCAACACGCGGGTTCATCGGCAGGCCGTTCGCACCGGTCGCCACGCCGACGGCCTTGTCGAACTCAGGGAAGGTCCGCCTGAAGGTACGCGGGTGGCGGTAAAGGGCGCTTCCTTCACGCTCGATGGCGATACCGTACGGATTGCAGGAGCGGTTCGATGAACCTTCGCATATCGGCCTGGGCGATCCGCAATCCCATTCCCGTTGCCCTTCTCTTCATTCTCCTGACTATTTCAGGGACGGTCGCTTACCTGCGGATGCCGGTAAAGCAGTTTCCCAACGTCAACCTGCCTATCGTCACGGTTACCGTAACCCAGAGCGGGGCCGCGCCTACCGAAATGGAGAACCAGGTCACCCGCCCGATCGAGAACGCGCTCACCGGTGTTCCCGGCATCAAGAACATCTCCTCTACGGTGACGCTTGGGGCTTCAGTAACCTCACTCGAATTCGAACTCGGCAGCGATCTGCAGAAGGCAACCGACGACGTGCGAACGACCGTGGAGCGTACGCGGGTGGAACTGCCCACCGGCATCGATCCGCCAACGGTTCAGCGCGTCGACCTCGATAGTGCGCCGATCGTCACTTACGCCGTCTCCGCACCTGGGATGAGCGATACCCAACTGGCGTGGTTCATCGATAACGAGGCCACGCGTACGCTGCAGGCCGAAGCGGGTGTCGGGCAGGTTTCGCGCATCGGCGGAGCGGAGCGCGAGATTACCGTGATCCTTGATCCGCAGCGCATGGCGGGCCTCGGCGTAACCAGCGCGCAGGTCAATACTGCGCTCGCCAGCTTTCATACCGATGCACCGGGCGGCCGTTCGGACGTGGGCGGGGTAGAGCAGACCGTTCGGGTGATCGGTTCGGCGCAGGATATCGATCAGATCCGCAATCTCTCCATCCCTGTCCAGGGCCGTTACGTGCGGCTTTCCGACGTTGCGGAAGTGGGCGACGGGCAGGGCGAGGTGCGCGGTTTCGCAAGGCTTGACGGCAGGCCGGTGGTCGCCATCCAGGTCTCCAAGACCAGCGAGGCGAGCGATGTCACGGTGGCGGACGGCGTGGAAAAGGCGGTCGAGCATCTTTCGCAGCTGCATCCTGCCGTCAAATTCGAGAAGATCGTTTCCACCGCAGACCTCACGCGCAGGAGTTTCCACGCGACTTTCGATGTGCTGATCGAAGGCGTCATTCTCGCAATCGTGGTGGTCTACCTGTTCCTGCGCGACTGGCGAGCGACAGCCATCGCAGCGGCGGCCATGCCGCTCTCTCTGGTGCCGACATTCATCTACATGGCGGCGATGGGTTTCAGCCTGAACGGCATCACCCTGCTGGCTCTCACGCTTGTTATCGGCATTCTCGTCGACGATGCGATCGTGGAAATCGAGAATATCGAGAAGCGCATCGAAAAGGGCGAAAGTCCGTATCAGGCCGCATTGGTCGGGGCCGATGCCATCGGACTTGCCGTGATCGCGACGACCGCGACGATCATTGCCGTATTTGCGCCGGTTTCGCTCATGCCCGGCCAGGCGGGGCAGTTCTTCAAGGAATTCGGCCTCACCGTCGCGGCTGCGGTGACGTTCTCTTTGGTTGTCGCCCGTTTGCTGACGCCGCTCATGGCGGCCTATTTCCTCAGGCCGCACCACCTGCGCAATTCCGCCGTGGCCGGAGGCAAGCTGGATCCGCGGCACGAGCGGGCGCTGGCCTGGGCGCTGGCCCGCCCGAAACTGTGCGCCGGCATCGGTGTCGGACTTTTTGTTCTGGCCATTGCTATCGCCGCGACGCTTCAGATCGGTTTTCAGGCAACCCAGAACCGGAACTACGTCTATGTGGCGGTGGAAGGCGCGCCCGGCGCGACGCGTGAGGATATGAACCGTGCGGTCCAGCAAGCGACAACCATCCTCATGGGCGAGCCTGATGTCGAAAACGTGTTCGCCCAGGTCGGTTCGACGGGGGGCAGCCTTGGCGGCGGAGGGGCGGACCTTACCGACGGGACGCTGACAGTGCTCCTGCGCCGCGATCGCTCGGAAACATCCGAGGAATTCCAGGCGCGGATCGGCCCCAAGCTCCGTGTCATTCCCGAGGCGCGATTCCATAATCAGGGTAATTTCGGGCAAGCGGCTGTCTCGGTTGTCATCGCGGGCGCTGACGGAGCGGCGCTCGAGCGCACGCAGTCGCAATTGCTGCGGGAAATGCGCAAGCTTCGTTCTCTTGCCGATCCGCGCCTGAGCCCCTCGGCGCCGGGGCCGGAACTTGTCATCACGCCGCGGCCGGATGAGGCCGCCCGGCTGAATGTCGACACCACGACCCTCGCCAATACCGTGCGCATCGCGACGATCGGCGATATCGACGCATCGGTGGCCAAATTCTCGGAAGGCGAACAGCGGTTGCCGATCCGTGTGCGATTGCCGGAAACGATGCGGGGCAGCCTTTCGGGGATCTCCGAATTGCGGGTTCCTACGAGGGACGGCAATACAGCGCCTCTCTCGGCTGTTGCGGATATCCATTTTCAGGCCGGACCCGGAAAGATCATCCGATACAATCGCGAACGCCGTGTCAGCGTGGAGGCGGATCTTGGCGTTGGCGAAGCGATCGGGTCGGCCATGGGCGACGTTCGCACTTTGCCGACGATGAAGAAGCTGCCCGCCGGCATCCACGAAGCGCATCAAGGCACGACGCAGATCATGGAAGAGATGTTCGTCGGCTTCATCCTGGCGCTGTTTGCCGGGGTGGGCCTGACTTATACCGTGCTGGTCCTGCTGTTCCGCGGGTTCTTCAAGCCGGCGGTCATCATGGGGGCTCTTCCACTCAGCCTGCTCGGTGCCTTTGCGGCCCTGCGCCTGCTGGGCTTCGCAATAGACATGCCGGTCCTCATCGGTCTGCTGATGCTGATGGGACTGTGCGCAAAGAATTCGATCCTGCTCGTGGAGTTCGCGATAGAGGCCGAACGGGACGGAAAACCGATGAGGGAGGCCTTGATCGAGGCCTGCGCGCAAAGAACCCGGCCCATCATCATGACTTCGATTGCGATGATCGCGGGAATGTTGCCGACGGCGTTTGCCATCAGCGAGGGATCGGAATCCCGCCAGCCGATGGCGATTGCCGTCATTGGCGGCATCCTGAGTTCGACCCTGCTGTCGCTTGTGCTGGTGCCGGTGATCTACGAACTGGTCGATTCATTCGAGCAGCGCCTGCGTCCCTGGCTTGCGAGACTGGTAACCCAGCCCGAGCCGCAGTATATGCGGAAGCCCGCCGCCTAGGCCCTAAACTGAAAACGGAGCCATTTTACCTCGAAGATCGATGGGGCCGGATCTGTCCACGCCGCCTACCGGTGCCAGGTCGTGAACTGGGCTGAGGACAAACGTTCGCTGACAAGGCCGTTCTCGGTCGCGGACCAGTCCGCATGCCCCAGTGCCATGCCTGACAGGATGATATGGTCCTGCGGAATGTTCAATTGGTGGTGGACCACTGCGCCAAAGTCGCACCACGCCTGCTGGGGGCAGGTTTCGAGGCCTCGAGCCCGCGCGGCGATCATGACGTTCTGCATGAACATGCCGCAATCGAGCCACGCGCCGAGGGCCATCTCGCGCTCCATCGTGAAGAAGAGACCTACCGGCGCACCGAAGAACTCGAAATTGCGCAGCATCGCCGCTTCGCGCGCAGGAAGGTCGTCCCGCGCGATCCCGTACTTTTCGTAGAGCGCATATCCGATCGCCCTGCGGCGCGACATATAGGGTTCTTTCATCGCGGGCGGCAGGTAGTTGTATTCGAGGCTTCGCTCACCGCTCTTCGCCGCGTGAATGACCGCCTCGCTCAGCTTTCTCAGCGCCGCGCCGGTCGTCACGTGGACGAGCCACGGCTGAATGTTCGTGCCGGATGGCGCTCTTGCGGCGATGTCCAGGATTTCCCGGATCGTGTCTTCCGCCACCGGATTTGGCAGGAACCGGCGAATCGAGCGACGGCCGCTTATGGCTTCGATGGCATCCATGCCGCTGTCCGGTAGCGCAATCACGCCCGAACGCCCAATTCTTCCAGTCTGCGCTGCTTGAGCATGAATCTCTGGATCTTGCCGCTGGGCGTCCGGGGCAGGTCATCGATGAAATGGATCGCGCGCGGGTATGCGTGGGCGGCATAGTGCGTCTTGACCCATCGTTGTATTTCCGTCGCCAATTCCGGGGAGGAGACTGTGCCGTCCTTGACGACGACATAGGCCTCGATGACTTCGCCCCTGACTTCGTCGGGAACGGCGATGACAGCGGCCTCTGCGACGGCGGGGTGCGTCGACATGCTCGCTTCGACCTCGAATGGCCCGATGCGATAGCCTGCCATGATGATGACGTCATCCTCGCGCGCTGAAAAGCGGAAATATCCGTCCTCATCGACGAGACCGTTGTCACCGGTCAGGTAGTATTCCCCGTTAGCGGTGAATTTTCCGGCTGTTTTCGCGGAATCGCCGTCATAACCGGTGAACCACATCAGCGGGCTTTCGCTGACCTTCATTGCCACGCGACCTGCCTGACCCGGCGCGAGTTCCACATCCTTTTCCGGATCGAGGATGACGGCCTTCCAGCCGGGCATCGCATGTCCCATCGAACCGGGCCTTACGTCATGATGAAGCATGGGATGGTGGTGATTGTTGATGAGCATTCCGGCTTCGGTCTGTCCGTAATGGTCGTGTACCGTCACGCCCAGCACGCTTCTGGCCCAGAGATTGACCTCCGGGGTAAGCGGTTCTCCGGCGCTGGAAGCGCAGCGCAGCCGAAGCGGTTCGCTCACGACAAGATCGGCGGAGCGAAGTGCCCGGTAGACGGTGGGGGCTGCCGCGAAATTCGTTACCTGTTCGCGAAACAGGATATCCATCGTGATCTCCGGTGCAAAGCCACCTTGGAGGAGGATGCTGCGGGTTCCCGTGGAAAATGTCGCGAGGATGCCGAAGTAGAGCCCATAGGCCCATCCCGGGTCGGCCGCGCACCAGAACACATCGTCGCTTCGGAGCCCCAGGCCGAACTCCGCATAGGTACGAAATGCCGCAAGAGCTCTCAGCGGCACGACCACACCCTTGGGATCTCCGGTGGTTCCGGAGGTGTAGATCTGGATGAGCGGTGCATCCGGGCCGAGTGTTGCGGCCGGAAAGCCGGGTTCGTGTTGCTCCGTTATGCCGGCGAAGCTGTAGCCCTCCTGACCGGGCTGGCCAGTACTGATGACGAGAAGCGACGAGGGCATGGCGACATCGCCCTCAGCCGAAAGTTTCGCCCGCTGACCTTCATCGCAGACGATCGCGCGGGCCCTGCTTCCGTTCAGACGCATGGCGATCGCCGATGGCGCGAAGGCCGTGAACAGGGGAACGTGAACCGCACCCAGCCGCCATATTCCAAGCAAAGTGACCAGGTATTCGCGGCTCTTGCCCATCAGCGTGGCGATCCGGTCTCCGGGACGGAGGCCGAGCTCGAAAAGAGCGGCAGCAAACCTTTCGGATTCCCGCCGCAATTCGCCGTAAGTGATGTCTTCGGCGCTCAGGTCGGGAGAAATTACCCGATATGCGACAGCGCTTTTACCCCATTGGTCGCAAAGCAGCCATGCCGCACTGACGTCCCTGCTGTCGTAGATGGCGCGAAGCTCGGCTACGCGATCATGAGCGGCAACATGGCCGGCCTCGATCGCCGAATTGTCGTTGACTGACTGCATTTGTCCGCTCCTTGATCGCCGGCGCTGAGTGCGGGTTGAGGTGGAACTGCGCCTTCGGAACCGCGCTCTAATTTTATGCCTACCGAACGATCGGTAATAATCAAGGTCGGGCTTGCCAAGGCGACAAATAATACTAAACATTCAGTAGATAATGCGCGGAAAGCGGCCCACGTCATAAGATATGGGTCCAGAGATGCGCGTCCAAGCGGCTTGCGCCGCCGGATGAGGAGACGGGGGACATGCCGAAAATGAAATTCAGGGCACATACGACCGGCAGGGCGCTTGGTCTTCTCCTGCTCGCCGGCTGCGGGGCTGTTTCGTGGCAGGCGGTTGAGGCGGCTTCGACTGTGGACCGTCCGGAACCGGGCAAGCAGGGCGAGACCATGGAGGCCGAGGCGGGCAAGGTGCTGGCCGTGCCATACTCGAAAGGCGTCGATGTCGTCGGGCATTCCGACATTGGAGGGAGAACGGGCAACCTGGCCATGGCGTGGTCCGGTTCGTGCGCCTACGTCGCCTCGGGCATGACGATCAAGCCCGATGGGCAACTGCTCAAGCTTCCCGTCGGTGCGACATCGGGGGTCGCCGTGATCGACGTAAGCAAACCCACCGCTCCCAAGACGGTCCGCTATCTGCAGGACAAGGGCGCCATTTACGCGACCGAAACCCTGAATGCCCTGACGACAAAGGACAAGGCCATCCTGGCTGCCAGCACTTATGGCGGCGTTGCCGGAATGGGGGAGCAGGAGGAGGGGTGGCTGTCGGTCTATGATGTTCATGCCTGTGCGGACCCCAAGCTCAAATCGGAAGTGAAGTGGCCTGAGGCTGTACATACGATCACGATTTCGCCGGACGGACGGTTCATATACGGAACCGTTCTCAATCCCTTCACGGGGGCTGGCGGCATCCAGATCATGGATATTTCCGATCTCGCCAGGCCCAGGTTCGTCGGCAAGTTCGAGGCGACGCGTCCCGATGGCACCAGCTTCCAGTTCGCGCCGCACGAGCTTGTGTTCAGCCCCGATGGTTCGCGCATCTATGTCGGTGTCACGACCTCGCAGGGGGCGGATGCGGAACACGAGTTTCGCAGTTCCAAGCCCGGCCTCCCTTCGCCCGCAGCGGTGGGCCAAGATGCCGGAGGCTTGTTCATTTTCGACAATAGCGACTTTGCGCAAGGCAAGCCCGATCCCAGGCTCCGGCTGGCCGGCGCGGCCCCGCATGCCGGGTGGCATTCCCCTGTTCGTGCCCGTATCGCGGGCGTTTCCTATATCGTGAATGCCGGCGAACTCGGCGCCTGTCCTGGGGCATGGCCGCGCATCACGTCCATCGCGGATGACAGGAATCCGAAAATCGTAGGCGAATTCCGGCTTGCGATGAACCGTCAGGAGAACTGCCCGTCGCCCAACCCCATAGAGAAGGCCACCGGGGGGATCGTGGGCCGGGCCGGGACGGCGTCCACGCACTTCCAGGATGTGGATGACGCTGACAATACGACTCTGGGCCTGTTCCCGTTCATGTATGCCGGACTTCGCATCGCCGATTTGCGCAATCCCGCCGACCCTCGCGAGATCGCCTATTTCAAGCCCGGCGATCCCTGCATGTCGCATGTCCATTATGTGAAGGATAGCGGGCAGATCTGGTTCGCCTGCAACGCAAGCGGCTTCTACGTGATCGCACTCAGGCCGGAGCTGCGCAAATCGCTGGGGCTGTCGATGCCGCGCCGCGCGCGATGATCGGGAAGGGATGTATGCCGGCATGGACCAAGATATCTGGGATCGACGCGGAGTGCTGGGTGCTGCTTTTGCCGGCGCGGTGGGATTGACCTTGCCGGGCATGGCAGGTGCCGGTGAACAGGCTCCGACTGGTGCGGTCGAGACAACCTCGGGAAAGGTGCGGGGAACGCGCGCAGGCGGTGTATCCCGTTTCCTGGGGATTCCTTATGGAAGCGACACCGGATTGCGGAGATTCCAGCCCGCGACCGCTCCCGCGCCCTGGACCGGCGTGCGTGATTGCAATGCCCTGGGCCACAAGGCGCCCCAGGGCGTGATCACTCTGCCGGGGATCATGGGCAAGGTCGATCCCCGCGCCAGAGGCCTATCGGTGGTGATGGCAGTCGCCAATCTGACCAATGCCCAGCTTGCGGAGAGCGAGGACTGCCTTGTCCTCAACGTCATCACGCCGGACGCCTCTTCCGCGAGAAAGCGCCCGGTGATGGTCTGGCTCCATGGCGGCGCCTTCGCGATGGGGTCCGGGCTGGACCCGATGACAGATGGCAGCGAGCTTGCCCGGCGTGGCGATGTCGTGTTCGTCTCGCTCAATCATCGCCTCAATGCCATGGGCTTTCTCTATCTCGGCGGGTTGCACGAGGATTTCGCAGACAGCGGCAATGTCGGGATGCTCGACATTGTGCTCGCGCTGGAATGGGTGCGGGACAATATCGCATCGTTCGGCGGTGATCCGGAGAACGTCACCATCTTCGGGCAAAGCGGTGGCGGGGCCAAGGTTTCCACCTTGCTGGGTATGGGCCCGGCGAGCGGACTGTTCCACAAGGCGGTTGCGATGAGCGGCCCGATCGTCTCGCTCGTCACCAAGGCCGATGCCGAGGAAATCGCCGGACAGACTATCGCTCGCCTCGGCATTTCGAGGGCCGATGTTCACGCACTGCAAAAGGTGGACCGCCAGAAGGTGATCGCGGCGGCTTCTGCGGTCCGCCTGCCATCAGCCGGGACAGGGCTTGCGGCGGGAACGCTTGCGCCGATGGTCGATGGCCGCTCCATCCTTGCCGATCCGTTCGACCCTGCAGCTACCGATATCTCCAGGAACGTGCCGCTCATGCTGGGTTCGGCGAAGGATGAGGCCACGCTCTTCATGGCCAGCGATCCCGAACTTGGCGCAATGAGCGAAGACCATGCCCGGGCGCGCTTTGCGGCGGTTCTCGGTGATCGCGGAGCGGCATCGTTCGATGTCTATCGCGCCGCCTATCCCAAGGACGATCCGAGCTACCTGGTGACATCGATGATGACGGACAGACTGTTCCGTTCGGATTCTATCGTAATGGCGGATCGCAAATCGGCGCAAAATGCGGCGCCGGTTTACCTCTACCGGATCGACTACGAACCCCGTGTGGTCGATCGCCTGCTGCGCAGTCCCCACGGTACCGAAGTCCCGCTCGTATTCGGAACCAAGGTTCCGGTCGGTTTCATCGGCGAGGGGGCCGAAGTCGATGCGCTTTGCGATGTGATGATGACGGCATGGCTCGATTTTGCGAAAACCGGAAAGCCTTCCGGCAGGCACCTTGACTGGCCGCGCTACAACGCCCGCTCACGCCCGAACATGATCTTCGATGCCGTGCCGCATCTGGTGAACGATCCCGACCCGGTCGCGCGCAGCCCGGTTGCGAGAGGCCGTGCATGACAAAGCGGAAAGGTCGCGCAAATCCTCAGGAGCGGCGATCCTCCATCATCGAGAACGCCATCGGAATGTTTGCTGAGCTTGGATTTCATGGCCTGACGGTCCACGGCCTTGCCGATCGCTGCGGGATGTCCGGTGCGGGCCTTCTCTATTACTTCAAGTCCAAGGAAGACCTTCTTCTCGCGGTTCTGGAGACGATCGAGACGCGCGAAAGTGCGGCGGTCATGCCTTTGATCGAGGCGGTGGAACAGGCGCAGGGAGAGCCGGCACTGGCCTGGCAATCGATCGTCGAACTGATGCGGCAGATGTTTCGCCGTTCGGTGGCGGATCCTGTCATCACGCGTTTCGTGCTGCTCCTGCAGGCGGAATCGCTGGAAGTTGGGCATGTGGCGCATGACTGGTTTCGCAATCGCGAGCAATTGGCGCTTGAACTCCTGACGCAATTGCTCACCCCCTATATCGGCGAACCCGTGTCCAACAGCCGGCACATCATGGCTTTGATGCAGGGGCTTGCCCAGCAATGGCTCCGCCAGGCGCGCGGGTTCGACGTTGCTGCCGAGTGGGACAAGGCGCTCGAACCCGTACTGTCCCGCGGCAGGCTTGCCGGCGGGATGTCCTAGGAACAACGAAACCGGCAACGCGGCAGTGCCGGATCGGGAGAGTGGCGTGCGCACGTTTTTAGCGCTTCTTGTCTGTTCGGGTACCTTGGCCCTCCCGGCTTTGGCTCGTGCTGAGCCGGAGCCGGGAGGGCCAATCCCGCAGATCGTCGAGAGCGACGATGCACTCTTGCGCGGGTTCCTCGACCCGCCGATGGAATCCCGGCCTCGAACCTGGTGGCATTGGATGAACGGGAATGTCACCACGGCCGGCATTCACAAGGATCTCGAATGGATGAAGCGCATCGGCCTTGGCGGTGTCCAGGCATTCGATATCGACTACTTCGCGACGCCCGTCATCGTTGACAAACGCCTCGCCTACATGTCGCCGGAATGGAAGGATGCATTCCGATATGCGGCGGGCGATGCGGATCGTCTCGGCCTTGAACTGACGATCGCGAGTTCTCCTGGATGGAGCGTGACCGGCGGACCCTGGGTGGCTCCCCGCGATGGCATGAAGAAACTTGTCTGGAGCGAGACGACCCTGAGCGGAAGGCGACGGTTCCGGGGGAAAATCGCTCTTCCGCCATCTTTCACCGGTCCGTTTCAGGATATCGTTCTTCATGAACCGAGTGCCAGCACCGCGCAGCGCCTCCATCCGCAATTCTATGCGGATGTCGCGACATTGGCGGTGCGCGAGCGGGAAGATCCGCCGCTACCCTTGCCGGTGATTACCGAAGCGAATGGGAAGGCGCTGGACGCCGGGCTGCTGACGGACGGCAAGTTCGAACAGGCACTCGACATAACGCGTGACCCGCAGGCAGGCGCGGCCATGGTCGTTATCACCTACCCGGTGCCTGTCACGATCCGGTCGGCGACGGTGTTCGTGCCGGGAAGCGCCGACATGTTTTCAGGCCCGACAATGAAGGTCAGTCTGGAAGTCGGTCATGGAGGTGCCGACTGGCGACACATTGCCGAGATCGTACCGAGCCTTGCACCTTCCACTGTCAGTTTCGATGCCGTTACCGCAGAACGCTTCCGCCTGACGATCAGGCCCGCCGGGCCCCTGAATCCCTACGACGCCGATGCGGCGCCCGGATACCTCGGCTATCGGCCGACTTCGGCTGGCGCGGCGAGCGCGGTGAAGCTGGCGGAACTGCATTTATCGCCGCAAGAGCGCGTGAACCAGTTCGAAATCAAGGCCGGTTTCGGAATGGCCCGCGATTATCACGCTCTTGGCACAAGTGGAGGATCGGGCACGCAAGATACTTCCGGTAGCCAGGTGATCGACCTTACCTCGCGCCTGAAGGCAGATGGTACCCTCGACTGGACGCCGCCGGCCGGGACGTGGAAAGTCCTGCGCATGGGATACTCCCTGACCGGGCGAACGAACGGTCCTGCATCGGTCGAGGCGACGGGGCTGGAGGTCGACAAGCTCGATGCGGAGGCCGTAAGCCGATATCTCAATACTTATCTGGACACGTACAGTTCGGCGGTTGGCGGCGAGCTCATGGGCAATCGGGGCGTCCGAGCGCTACTCACCGACAGCACCGAAGTGGGCGCCTTCAATTACACACCGGGCCTCTTCGACGCGTTCCGGAAGGCGCGGGGCTACGATCCGCGGGCATGGCTACCGGCGTTGACGGGCGTGGTCGTCGGTTCGCGGGCCGGCAGCGAGGCGTTTCTCTCAGACTGGCGCAAGACAATCGCCGAACTGCACGCGTCCAATCACTATGGGACGATTGCGAGGGTCGCGCATGAACGCGGGCTCAAGGTCTACGGCGAATCTCTGGAAGGTTGGCGCGTTTCACTCGGCGACGACATCGCGATGCGCCAATACGCCGATGTGCCGATGGTCGCCATGTGGACCTACCGGCGCGATCTTGGTCCGCGCCCCAATCTTCTGGCGGATTTGCGCGGAGCGGCGTCGACCGCCCACATCTACGGACGGCGCTTTGCCGCAGCCGAATCCTTCACGTCCACACGCTACCCCTGGGCACATGCACCCTCCGACCTGCGGCGCGTCATCGATCTGGAGTTTGCCAGCGGCATTAACCTGCCCGTGATACACACATCGGTGCACCAACCGCTGGACGATCGGCAGCCCGGTCTCTCGATGCGGCATATCGGCCAGTTCTTCACCCGACACGAAACCTGGGCGGAAATGGCGCGTCCATGGATTGACTACATCGCGCGCAGTTCGTTCCTGCTGCAACAGGGGCGCTATGCCGCTGACGTCGCTTACTTCTATGGGGAAGAAGCTCCGGTAGGGCCGCAGGCGCAGGATGGCTACTTCACGGACACGCCGGCGCACTTCGGTTACGACTTTGTCAATGCGGATGCGGTGCTGTCCCTGCTGAAGGTGGAGGACGGCAGCCTCGTGGCTCCGGGCGGGATGCGTTACCGTGTACTCTACCTGGGCGGCAACAGCACCCGGATGACGTTGCCCATTCTGCGGCGGATTGCAAGGCTGGCGGAAGACGGGGCTGCGGTGGTCGGACTGCCGCCAGAAGCATCGCCGGGGCTGGGAGAAGACCCGCAGGAATTTGCTGTACTCGTCGCCAAATTATGGCCCGGCTCGCTGGTGACCGAAGTCGGCAAGGGCAAGATCGTCGCCAGCCGCGATGTCGAGGAGGCGCTCGCCAGCCTCGATGTCTTGCCGGATTTCGAGGCCGCCTCGGGCGATGACCTCCTGTTCCTCCACCGCATTCTCGCAGATGGCGATGCGTACTTCGTGTCCAATCGAAAGGCGGCTGCGATGCGAACGGAGGCGGCCTTTCGGGTGGTGGGAAAAATCCCGGAAATCTGGCGCGCCGATACCGGCACGGTCTCGGCGGCCAGCTATCGGATCGACGGTGGGCGCACTTTCGTCACCCTGCCTTTCGAAAGCGAGGAGTCCTACTTCGTCGTGTTCAGAAAGCCGTCTGCCGGCCAACGACGCGCCGAGCCCGGCACGCGTTTCGACGCATTACGGGATTTGTCGAATGACTGGTCTGTCACGTTCCAGCAGGGCAGGGGCGCTCCTGCCGCAATCACCATGCCGCAGCTGCGTCCCCTCAATGAGGTGGCGGATGCGGGTGTTCGGTACTTTTCCGGCATCGCAACTTATTCACGGAGTTTCAAGCTAGATACCCGCATTGCGAAATCCGGAGCGCTCTGGCTCGACCTTGGAGCAGTGGGCGATCTTGCCGAGGTGCGAGTGAACGGCAAGTCTGTCGGCACCTTGTGGCACGCACCCTATCGCATCGACATAGGCCGGCAGGTCCGCTCCGGGCGCAATACGGTAGAGGTGCGGATCGCCGATCTCTGGATGAATCGGCTGATCGGAGATGCCCAGAAGGGCGCTGGCAAGATCGCCTACACGATCATGCCAACATACCGGGCCGATGCGCCGCTGCGTCCTTCGGGGCTGATCGGTCCCGTCCGGCTGATGGAGCAGGTTACCGTGACTGGAGGAGAAGCCGGAAACCCCTGAGAAGGCAGGCCGCGGCGATCAGCGGGCGGCCAGTCCGGGGTTGCCGGCTTCCAGCGGCAGTCGCAGCGCGTTCTGGAAGTAGGCGACCAGCGTGAATTGGCCGATCAGAACGATCAGTTCGAAAATCTGCTCGGTGTCCAGCGTGCGCGACAGCACGTCCCATGTCTCGTCATCGACCGAGGCGCGGGCTTGCAATTGCTCCGCACATCGCAGAACCGCGCGTTCGTGTTCGGACCAGAGCGGCGATGCCGATCCTTCGGCGGTGATCCGCTCGATCTCGTCGGTGGTGATGCCCAGGGCCTTTGACTGATGGACGTGTTCGCCGAATTCGTAGGGTGCCTGAAGCAGCCATCCCGTTCGCAGGATGGCCAGCTTCTGGTCGCGCCGGGCAAGTCGGCTCGCGGGCCCCATGACGGTCATGGACAGTCCCATGATCCGCTCCCACAAGGTGCCGAACGGCAGCATCGTCACCATGATCTGGGGAACCTGCTCGATCGACAGGGACGACACGTTCCCAAATAGAGAGGCGCGCAGCCGGTCGGTAGCTTCCAGGATCTCGTCCGCACGCGCCAGGCGATCCACTGTCTCGACCCGTGGCGGTTTGCCGAGAATCTCGGCTTCCCTCAGGCGGATGCGTTCAAGTGTTTGCGGGGCCAGAGGCGCAGGGGTGGGGCAATCGCTCACCAGCGAACTCCTTCCTCGCGGGACTTCCATGTGTAGGGGCGCTCATAAGAAGGGTCATCCGTGCTCCACAGGCCCTTGAGGAAACCCTGGACGTTCTTTGAATGGATCCAGGTGCCGTCGCAGTCGGCCGTGGCCTCGATCGTGCAGCGACGCACGACGATGCGCCATTCGCCGTTCCGCTTTTCCAGTCGATCGAGATAGCGACCGATGGCAATGGTCGTGCTTTTGCCGTCGAGCCAGTAGAGGCCGCCGATCACGTAACTTTCGCAATGCGCCACGTCACCTTCCAGCTCGCAGATGTGGTTGGTGATGTTGTGGCTGGTCATGTTGAAGTTCGTGTAGTGGCCCTTGTTGGCCTTTTCCGGATAATCCGGTGCGAACGTGACGCTGGGCCCATGCTCGTCGACGCCGTCCTCCCACCAGCAACCCGTAATCTGATCGACATCCTGACGATCGCGCGCCCTGCTCTCGCGCTGGATGCAGTCGAGAATGTCCTGCCGATCCTTGAGATAGGTGACTGTTGCTTTCAGATCCGCGAGTTCCTGTTCCAGGCTCATGTCGTGCTCTCCCAATGATTATTTTTATGCGGGCCGCTCGTCATCGGAGACGGCTGACCACTGCCTTGCGCAGATCGGCGGTCTTGATCTTCGAGCTGCCGGTGGTCTTGAGTTCGTCGTTGCCGAAGAACAGCACCGTGCGGGGCACCTTGAAACTGGCGAGACGGCTACGCGCGAAGGACCGGATCTGGTCGGCCGACAGGGCTGCGCCTTCCAGCGGCACCACGCAGCTGACCACAATTTCGCCCAGCAGAGGATCGGGCACTCCCACCGTCTGCGCAATTTTTACGCCAGGGCAATCACGGAGCACCGCATCGATCTCCAGCGGGGAGACGTTGGCGCCGCCGGTCTTTATGATGTCGTTGAGTCGGCCTTCCCAGAACAGACGGCCTTCTGCGTCCAGCCAACCGCCGTCCCCGGTTCGAAAGAAGCCCTCATCGTCCAGCGTCTCGTCGAGTGGCACGCCAAGATAGCCCAGCATCAGCGTGGGGCCCTTCACCGCGACTTCGCCGCGGTGCCCGAGTGGCACGGTCTGGCCTGTCACGGGATCGACGATCCGGATGGTCGATCCTGCCGTGGGGCGGCCATGGCTTCCCGCTGTTTCACTTTCCGGAGTGCCGGCCGGAAAGACCGAAATCAGTGTGAATGTTTCGGTGCTGCCGTAGGCGCGAGGCTCCGTCCAGTTGGCCGAAACACTCGGGTGGTGGGCCAGCGGAAAGGCGCCATCCACATAGTGCAGCGCGGACAGGTCGGCCTCGGCATAACCAGGCACGGCTTCGAGCTGCGGCCATTGGTGCGGCCAGGCGAGTAGCATCGTCGCCCTTTCCGCCTGGATCAGGGCGAGCGCGGCTTCGGGATCGAACCAGCGCTGGAGCAGAAGACAACCGCCGGACGAGAGCGTTCCGCCCAGCGCCATGGTGAAATTGCCCGAGAAGAAGAAGCCGTTGGCGGACCATGTTCGTGGCGGGTCCGTGACCCCGTACCAGCTCTTCCAGCGCCAAAGCTGCAGGCAGATCGCCCGGTGAGCGGACATTATGCCTTTTGCCTTGCCCGTCGAGCCGGACGAAAAGAACAGGGTGCCTGGATCGCTGGGGAGCACCGCCGCGGCGCAAGCCTCGATCACGCCGTCGGGAATGGTGTCTCCGCGCGCCAGAAACGAGGACCAGCCTTCTACCGCGCCTGTTCCCTCATCCCCGTCGACGCGCGCAACATGGCTGAGGAACGGGAAACGGGCAGAGAGGCATTGGTCGGGAATGCCTGCTGCGATACCAGGCTCCAGTTCGCCCAGCATCGCCGCGAAGTCCTTCTTGAGCACGTGCCGCTCAACCAGCAGGATAGCGCAACACGACGCTTCCAGCACCTCACCAATTTCCGGCGCGGTGAAGAAGGTGCTGATTGTCGTGGCGACGCCTCCCGCCAGTGCGGTGCCGAACAGGCAGGAAAGGAACTCCAGCCGGTTGGTCATGAGTAGGCCGACGCGTGTGCCTTTCCCTACGCCGCAGGCCTTGAGCGCCCGGGCCACTTCGTTGGCGCGCGCCCAAAGATCGTCATAGCTCCAGCGGATGACTTCGCCGTCCAGATGGATGACGGCTGCTTCACTGGCACCATGTCGCTGTACGATCTCTTGAAGATAGGCACCCAGCGTCAGGGCGCCGCAAGCTGTCTCTTGCGAAAGAGGAATGCCGCGCGCGTAGGATAGTGCCGTTTCCTCGCTCGTCATTGATGTGCCGGCCATCGGAAATCAGGTGGTCCGGATGCCGGTGGCATCATCGGGACGGAAAACCGGAATCTCCCCGGCTGCCTTGAACATCACCAGCGGCAGTACGCGCGCGGTAGAATTCTGGTAGGTTTCGTAGAAGGGATGGCAGTCGATGAAGAAGGACCACACCTTCTCGCGTTCGGCACCTTCTGGCTCACGCCAGGTTCCACGGAATGCCTGGGTCGCGATCTGGAACTCGATTTCCGGTTGCTCGACGATATTGAGATACCAGGCCGGATGATGGTCAGCCCCGCCCTTCGATGCGCAAATCACCACTTCGCCGCCGATGTCGGCGTAGCACAGGGGCGTGATGAAGGTTTTCCCGCTCTTGCGCCCCTCGTACTTGACCAGGCAATGCGTTGCGAAGGCACGGCCACCAACGGCGGTGATGTCCATGATGTGACCCTTCGCCCCGCCGGAAGAAAGGTACATCTCTCGGTGTTCGCTTACCCAGTCGCGCCGGGCTTCGCGGATCACCTGCATGTTTTCATCGCTCATTCCATTTACTCCGTTTCATCGCCGTGGCGAAGAACGACATGTGTCGGTTCGCCATGAGGGCCCATCGGGGAGTCGTAATCGATCACCGAACAGACCGGGTTGGCATGGCTGGCGAACAGGCGCCGCTCATCCTCCATCGTCATCGGCAGGCGCGCGGGATCGGAAATGATGCGCTGGGAGGCTTCGAAATCCTCCCGGCTGTTCCACCAGATCTCAATCAGGCAATCGTAGCCGGAATCGTGGATTTCACCGGTTATGGGGTTCCTTTCGGGCGTCAGATACCGGCGGACATAGCGCACCGCATTGGGCAGCGCGGGCTTCGCACCCATCTTCTTCGCAAGCTGGGAATGCTGGTTTTCATAATAGTCGAGGAAGGCGTCCATCGACATATCCGGCCGCTTCCGGAAGAAGCAGATCTGCTTGAACATCGAGCACCCTCGCTTGTCATTATGGACCGAGCATTGCGGCAAGCGGGGTATGAGGTCTAATGCTGAATTCGTGTATCTCCATGCGGATTGTTTATGGACCTCTCACTTGGCAAGTTGCAGCACCTGCTCGCCGTCGCACGCTGCGGCAGCTTCTCGCGCGCTGCGATCGAGCTGAACCTCAGCCAGCCGGCATTGAGCCGAAGCATAGCGACGATCGAGGAGCGCTACGGCTTTGCGATTTTCAATCGCGTCGGCCATGGTGTGGAGCCGACCGCAGCCGGGCTTCAGGTTCTGGAGCAGGCGCGTCCTCTGCTACAAGGGTTGCGGGTCTTCGAAAGCAATATGGGACTTCTGGCTGGTGGGCGTAGCGGGCGGCTGTCGATGGGGATGGCGCCGCTGCTGGCCAGCGAGCTGGTTCCACGCTTCTCCGGCGACTTTTTCGGCGCCGGTAATGTGCAGCTTCGCGTCATGGTCCGGCCGGGGGAAGAACTGATCGAGGCGCTTGCCAACGACGAGGTCGAGCTGATCTTCTTTCCCGGTCCGCATGTTGCCGATGCCGGGGAAATCGAGCTGCAACATGTCGGCGATGCGCGCCCGGTGTGCGTGGTACGTCAGGGGCATCCCCTGCTTGCCCGCAAGCGTCTCCAACTTGCCGATCTGGCTGATTATCCATGGGCGAGTTCTGTCGAAGATCCGGTCGGGCCGCCGATCCCGAGCCGTTCGCGCATGGTCTGTGAAAACTATCACATCCTGCGGGACGCGGTTATGGCCGCAGATATGGTCTGCATCTGCTCTCAGGCGTTTATATCCGAGGAATTGCGCGATGGCCGGCTGGTAGCAGTCGCCATCGAGGGAATGCCGCTTCCGCCAACCGCGATCTTCGCGGGCCGGCTCAAGGGCAGGGTCCATTCCCCGCTCGCCGCAAGAGGGTTGGCGGCGATACGCGGATATCTGGCGGGATGACGCTGCGGTTCATCCCCGCCGATCGGCTTGCACTTCGCGTTTCATTGCACGGCGTAGCTTGATGCCTCGTTGGGGTCGCCGCTCACGTATCGCACCTGCTGCGGGTAGGGGGCGATGGGCGCCGAGCGCCTGACCGGGCTTTCCGGCGGGGTCTCGATGACGATCGAATCGGGAGCCTTTCCGTTTTCAACCCAGTCCACCATCAAGGCATAGAACTGGCCCGGCGCGACGAGTGGTGGGTGCGCATCGGGATTGGAGGTGCCGTTCGGCGACATGTGGCCGACACCGGGCAAGAGGTAGAGACGGAAGAAGTCGTGCACATTCTGCGCGCCGCCCATCTTTTCAAGCACCCGGTCGTAATAGCGGATCGTGCCCTGGACCGGAATCGCTTCGTCGTTCCAGCCGTGCCAGCTCAGGAACTTCCCGCCGCGTGCCTTGAACGCGGAGAGATCAGGATCGTCGCTTGCGAGGCCGCCGAACGTGCTGTCGAGTTCGGTCCCGCGGTCGAAGGCGTGGGAGAGTTCCTGATAGGTCAAAGCGGTCCATCCCCCCTCGCCGTTGCCGGACGCATTGCGAAAGGTTGGATTGGCCAGGCGCGGGTTGGCCAGTTCCAGCGCGACCTGATCGGCCACGTATCCTTCGTGCGCATTGGAACTGCCGTAGCCGATATTGGCGAAGTAGGCCTGATAGAGCGATGTGCCGCGCATCAGCCCATACCATTTGTGTGGGCCGGCAAGCGCCGTTCCCGCGCCGTTGTCGCGATGGGGATCAGGTGCCGAGCCGTCACTGGTCATGCCGTACCACATCTGGTTGACGACACGCGCCTGGGATAGCGAAAGGGCATCAGGACTGGTATTCGTGCCGCCGTCTTCCACGTGCAGCACTGCGGGGTCCTTGGTCGGATCGTAAGTGCAGGCAAGGTTGTCCGTCACATATCCCATGTGCTGCCCGCCAACCGTGTCGCAGGCCGCGATCGCTGCATTGGAGACGAGGTCCATCTGGGCCTTGGTCAGGTAACGGCCGCTGAGTTCCCGTTCTACAACGAGGCTGCGATAGACATCGGCGGTAACCCATTGGGCCCAGTTGAGTGCCGGAAGGCTGGCAATGATGCCGTCGTAGTCGCCCGGATACTGCTGGGCGAGCCGGTAGCCATGGCGTCCGCCGGTCGATACGCCTTCATAATAGGCGTGGTGCGCCGGCTTTCCGTAGTAAGCCCGCGCGATCTGCTTGGTCTTCTCGGCCATCACATGCATCGCCCGGTGCGCGTAGTCCTCCCAGAGCTGCCTGGCAGGGGACCCATCCGGATTGATGGCCCAGGCACCATTGGTGGGGACATGGCCGGAATCGGTGCTGGCGGAAACTGCGCTTTCTCCACCCGCCGTCAGTGCGGCATAGGGCCAGCCGATTGCGTCCGGAGAGCTGTGCTGACCGCCGTCGAAGCCGCCAAGGCCGCCGATATTGTGTATCCTTCCATTCCAGGCAGCGGGCCTGGGCAGCCATACTTCGATGCCGATGCCGGGCGAAGTGGAAGGCGCGCCGACAGGGCCCGGATTGCCCGGTCCCACCACCAGCTTGATCAGGCAAAGGTCCGAGGGTGCGACGGCGGTGTGGGCCGAGGCCGGTTCCGAAATCACCAGCGGTTCGCCCTTGTGAAACTCCCGAACGAGCAGGACGTGCGTAAGGCCGTCGGCCTCGATGTCGGTCTTGAGATGTGCAGGTATCATGCAGAACGCTCCGCTGGAGGCGTAGGAAGGGATGACGAGGGTCAGATTGCAAAGCGCAGGAGCAGCCAGGAACAGGATGGCCGGCCCGAAAGTACCGGCTTTCCGCCGGCGCTGCCGTGCAGAGGCTGCGGTCCGGCCGAATGGGTGTGGGACACGTTCGAAGATGTCACGCAGCACGGCACAGCCTCGTGGCGCGGTGGCGCGCTCTCATGGTTCACTCTCCCGCTTGCCTCGTAGCTCTGTCTTTGCGAATGGCAGCGCTTGTCGTTTGCGACTTCCTGAGGCAGGTATCCGGGATGAAAAACCCCCAAATGGGGGCTGTGGCCAAGCGCGGCAGGAGCGCATGCAAGTTTCAACAGCCATTGGCGAAATGACCCAGGCGCTGCTTGACGGCGCATATGAAAAGCCCCTGTGGGCTTCGTTTCTTTCGCTGCTCGCTCGTGAAACCGGCGCGGATTTCGTCGTGCTGTTGTGTCAGCCGCCCGGCTGGAAACAGGACGATTGCCTGCAACTCGTTTCGGGCGACATGCGTGTGGAAGACAGCAACGAACTCTATCGCCGCTACTTCGTCGATCGCAATCCGACGGCGAGCGAGTTGATGCAGGAAGGCAGAGCCTATTCTCTTGAGGAGCTTATCGCGCTCGACCGGGGCGAACATGAGGCGTTCTACGCCGACCTCGTGACAACACACCGTGTGACGGACCTGCGGCAGATGCGTGTGCGGGAAGCCGGCGGCGTGGATGCGCGCCTCACGATCGTCAGTCTGAGCCGCTCGTTCGATGTGCAGACCGATCGCTTGCTTTGCGCTTTGGCTCCCGTACTGAGAAGCGTCCTGCGCAATTACATTGTCCTTGAACGCGAACGCTTCACCGCTTCGCTTGCGGAGGAGGCCATTCGCAGGCTGCAGTTCGGCTGGATTGCCCTTGATGCAGGCGGTGGGATCGTCGACAGCGATCCAGTCGGTGAAATGCTGCTTCGCGAATCCGGGGTGGTTGGACGAACGCCCAGGGGAAGGCTGACAATTGCCGACCGGGCTGCCGAAAGGACACTGCTTGCCACGATCCGCACAATGGCATCGCAGCTGGAGGCAAGCCCCAAAGCCGTTTCCCTCTCGAGCGATCCCTGGTTCGACATGCTACTGGTGCCCGCACCGCACAGATTGCTCGGACCGATAGGCAAGCCGGTGATCGTCGCTTATGTGCACGGTGACAGTTGGGGCACCGCCGATCGCTGCGAGCAGCTGATGGACCTCTTTCGGCTCACGCGAAGCGAAGCCCGGCTCGCGCTGGAAATCTGCCGAGGACGGTCCATTGCCGAGGCCGCTTGCCAGCTGGATTTGCAGGTCGAGACAGTCCGTGGCTATTCGAAACGCATTTTCGCCAAAACGGGCGCGCGCGGGCAAACAGACCTGGTCAGGATACTGATGGGGAGCGTTCTCGCCTTGACACCTGACGGACGTATCGGAGCACCACGTCCTGCCTCTCGTTGACAGGGTGTTTGCGTGATGTGATCCCTTTCCCGCTCCTGCGGTATGTAGCTCGCGCAGCCTGTGGCGTCTTTCGCGCGGCGAAGCGCATCGATAGTTTCGCGCACGAAATCGGGAGAAGCAGGACTTGGAGACTGAGCCGGCATTTGTCTTCGTTCACGGCGGCGGACAGGGAAGCTGGGTGTGGGGCGATACTATCGCGGCACTGGGACTGCAGGCTCCCGGAGTTCGTACCTTTGCAGTCGATGTCCCGGGTTGCGGGTCAAAAAGAGAGCGGCTCGATGGCGGCATCGGTCTGGACGAGGTCGCGGCCGAGCTGCTTTCCGACATCGAGGTCGCCGGCATGGGGCCGGCGATGCTCGTTGGACATTCCCAGGCCGGGCAAGTCATGTCGCTGATGCTGGAACGGCGGCCGGACCTGTTTCGGAGGGCGGTCTACGTCACATGTTCGATCCCTCTTCCCGGGCAAAGCGTGCGCGCGATGATGGGGGAGGGCATGCACGGAGCGAGGCCTGATGAAGTCGGCTGGCCGTTCGATCCCAAGACAGAAGATCTGGCGGCGCGTTATCCGCAGATGTTCTGCAACGATATGGATGACTTACAGAAAAGCGCATTTCTCGCGAAGTTTGGAGTGGATCGCTGGCCGCTTGCTACCTACGACTTTACATCCTGGCGGTACGATCATCACGGGGCCGTTCCAGCCAGCTATGTCGTTTGCCTGAAGGATGGGATATTGCCAGTGGAATGGCAGGAGCGCTTTGCCGAGCGGTTTGCTGTGGACCGCGTGATTTGCATCGATGCCGGCCATCAGGCGATGATTACGAGGCCGCAGGCCCTGGCCGAGATCTTGAGAAACGAATGCCGTTGACCGAAAACCTCCCGGTGATAACAACAGCGGTCGTGTTTGATAAACCTTGCGCGTTTTACTGACTGATCGGTAAAGGTGCCCGATGGCAACCAGGATCAAAAAAGGGAACCGCGAAGACGCTGCGGTTCGTCGCGCCCAGATCATCGATGAGGCAATCCGCCAGATCGGTCAGATCGGCTCCCGTGGTTTTACGATCCAGGGCCTTGCCAGCAAATGCGGAATTTCCAACGCGGGGCTGCTCCACTACTTCGGATCCAAGGACGGCGTGCTTATCGCACTGGTCGATGAGATCGAGAGCCGGGAGGAAGTAATAGTCGCGCCTCTGCTGGCGGCGACCAAGGCGTCAAGCGGAAACGGAGAAGACGCCTATGTCGCGATGGTGCGGCTGTTGCGACGGATCATCGAGCGTTACCGGGAAATTCCGGAGCTGGGGCGTTTTCTCATCGTCCTGCAAACCGACGCCATGGACCCTGCGCACCCTGCCCACGCCTGGTTCCTCGCGCGCGCGGAGGAGACGGAGGATCTCTTCGGCCAATTGCTTGCTCCCTGGGCTGTCGATGCTCAAGAAGCAGCCAGAATGTGCTACGCCCTGATTTTTGGACTTGCCCGTCGCTGGTATGACAAGCCGGAATCTTTCGATCTGGGGCAGACGCTTGAGCGTGCGGTCCGTGCGATCGTTCCTTTCGAGAGCGATTGACGCCGAAGAGACGCAATTTTCAAGCGAACTGTCAGGGGGGCAACTGAGCCAAGCAGGCGGCGAGGTTACGGTGCCCGCCGCCAGGCAGCCGTCAGTCGATGACCCCGGCCTGACGCCCGGATTCCCCGATCCTCAGCATGCCTCTGTCGCCGGGGACACAACTCCAGTTCGCACCATCCTTTACGTCGCCTTCGCCGCTGTAACGCGCCATTTCGGGAAATTTGCTAAGTGGCATGGTGCGGCCGAGAGGCCGCTTGAAATCGACGCCGAACTGGTTCGCCTTGTAGAGCGTGGCGGGAAGGCTGTCGGGCGCTTGGCCTCTTTCCACCCATGCCTCGATGGCGCTCAGCGCGTCGAAACTGCCGGGGCCTTCTCCGATCCCGCCGCCACTGCAATGCGCGGTGCCCGGCAACATGAACATGCGGATGTTCTTGTGGAGCTTGTCATATCCGCCGAACGTCTTCGCAAGATTTTTGTAGTAGTTGACGGACATGTATGGGGTAAGAAGGTGATCGCTCAGGTTCACCCACAGGATCATCTTGTGATTGCTCTTGATGAGTTTTGCGGCGTTCTTCGGAATATCGCCGATACCCATGCGTCGCGCTGCATTCGCCCTGGCCACTTCCGTTGCCGGTGCGATTACCCGGAAACCGGTAACGGGCCCGGTGCCACCAGAGCCAAACGAAAGTACCGATGTGGTCTCGAACTTTGGATCATTGCGGTGAGAGAAGATGCGGATGACGGTGTCTCCGAGTAGCGCCATGCCGTTGGCGGCACCGGTTGCCGGATTGCCTGTATCGGGCCAGGGATTTGCAGTGCCCGCGTTGGCCGGCGGCAGCATGAGCGAGTTTTGCAGTTCGCTGACCGAATAGCCGGGCTGAACGACGCGCCCTTCCTTGTCCGTGGCTGCGGTCAGAACTGTACTGACGCTTTCGATCTGCGCCTGCGTAAAGCAGCTGGGACCGGGTTTGTTATCGGCGCAGCGCGGGAGATCCTTTTCAGGCCGGAAGTCGCAGGCCATCGGGTTCTGGATGAGGCCGTCCTTGACACCGTCCACAGCATCGCACTTCGCCATGACAAGCGGGTTGATCTGGGCCACAAGCGATGCTGGCAGGCCCGCATCGGGCGAGCGTACCGTCGCCAGTGAGGCGCCGGTGGTCAGGAATGCGAGATTGGCGAGATTCGCATAAGGTGAGCCCGACACGATCCCGTCAAAAGCCTCGGGAAAGTAGGTTGCCGCAACAAGAGCATCGCGCCCGCCGCCCGAGCAGCCGCAGAAATAGGAATAGGCGATCTTTTGGGCAGTTCCGCTTGCCTTGGCATAGAAGGCGGTCGTGAATTCCTTGCCCATCATCGCCAGGACTTTTTGCGAGCGATAGAGATAGTCGTCGAGGTAATCCTGGCTGATCTCTCCAGGCCCCTTGATCGCCCACTTGCCTTGCGTGAAGCCGGCATGGCCTTCATCCGTCGCGAACGAGGCGTAGCCTTTCCTGATGCTGTCACCGGGCTTGCCCTGATTGGTGATGGTGATGGTGGGAGATGCCGCATCGCTTACCGCAAATGTCCCGCAATGCCCGCCGCAGCCAAGCTGCAGGTATTTCCGGTTCCAGCTTATCGGCAGGGTTGCGAGGAAGTTCGCCGTCTTGCCAGTGGCAGGGTTGGTCACGAAGCTGCCGGTCACCTGGCAATAGGCCGGAAGGTCGCCGCGGGCCGGTGTGAAACGCGTTCCGCCTTCAAGGAATGGGCCTGGTTGCTCTTCGGACGGCAGTTTCCCGATCGTAACCTTGATGTCCAGCTTTGCCGCAATGGCCTGCATCGCGGCAGGTTGGCACAGTTCGGCCATGCTCGGGGCGGCGACACCATCGGTGATTCCGGCATTCGCGCGCGATGACGGTGCGGCGATTGGCGGGGGTGTCGGCGTAGCGGCCGCATTTACGCCGTTGCCGAGGTTTCCCGTCGCTGTCGCGGCGATCAGTAACGGCGTTCCGGTCCACAAAGCGATCCGAGATGATAGGCGCATGCTTTTTGTCCCCTGCCCAAATATCGACCCGTGATGCCTACCAACCATTCGGTAATATTTAAAGGCTGAATCTTGCCTTGACGGTCAAGGCAACCCTTGAGGTTCGGGTCTCGAATAATCCGCCCGCACGGCTTTAGACTTACCGACTATATGGTATATACGGTTCCGACTCGATATGTCCGGGCAGGGGAGGGCTCGGTGAAACGACTCGATATCCAGCAATCAGCATCGGGAGGAAGAGTGCGAGCTGTCGATTTCTAGCGACGCCCTTCCGAAGGGTCTGATCGGTGAAATGAATTATACAACGATATGACGCGAAATATGCGCAAGAAGTTATGATTTTATTCGTCGAAATATAAATAAAATAAAGTACGGGAGAGAAATAAATATGAAGAAATCGAGCAGCCGTTTGCGGTTTGTCGTCGTTCTGAAAGGCGGGGTCGCGGCCTCTGCATTCTGCCTGGCTATCCCGGCCTTTGCCCAGGCCGATAGCCCGCCGCCTCAGGATGACAGCAAAGATCAACTGACCGATCGCCAGATCCAGGAAATCGTGGTCACGGGCACTCTTATTCGCGGCGTGGCGCCGGCGGGCACCAATGTCATCGATGTGTCGCAGGAGGCCGTTCAATCGACTGGTGTTACAACCACCGCGCAATTGCTGCAGACAATTCCGCAACTCGGACAGTTCAACTCGCTCCAGCAGCCGGCAGGCGCTTTTAACAACGTGACGACAAACCGCCCGAACCTGCGCAATCTTCCGGGCTTTCAGACTGCGGGCAGCTCTCCCACGCTTGTCCTTCTCGACGGGCACCGCATCGTCGGCATGGGAATCCAGTCTACCAGCCCCGATCCCGATATCATTCCGCCTGGCGTGATCGAGCGCGTCGAGATCGTTCCCGACGGCGGCTCCGCCATCTACGGTTCGGACGCTGTCGCGGGTGTCATCAATTTCATAACGCGCAAGAAGTTCGACGGCATCATGGTGGATTCGCACTATGGATTTGCGGACGACTACCACGCTTTCGATGCCAATATGACGGCGGGCAAGTCGTGGGACACCGGATCGATCTATATCTCATACAACTATTCGGAACACGGAGCGATCTACGGCCGGGATCGTGACTATGTTAAGATGTATACCAAGACGATTCCCGGCGTTCCCTTCCCGATCACGAGCCTGCGCTGCACTCCGGGCAACGTGCAACTGGTTCCGTCAGGCACGGTCTATGCGCTGCCCTATACTTCCGCCACGGCGACGGCGAACACCGCAAACCAGTGCGACGAAAGCGACGGTGCGCCGATCTATCCGAGCGAAAATCGCCATTCGGTCTTCGCGGGCTTTTCGCAGGACCTCAACGAAGCGCTGAAGGTCGACGTCCGGGCGTGGTTCACCCAGCGCAAGGTGTCTGCGGATCTGGGGCCTATTTACGATTCCCAATACATCGGTCCCGCCTTTATCGGCCTGACACCCAGCCCATACATGGCGGCTTACAAGGTCAATCCGGCCAATCCGTTCGAGATCCATCAGGTTTCGTATTCCTACGGCGGAGACGACACGGAGCAGCAGAGGTTGTCGCTCAGTACCTGGGGCGTGACGCCGACGTTCACGGCGGAGCTCGGCAAGGGGTGGCAACTTCGTGGCATGGGCAGCTATGGCGAAAGCACGACTCAGAACATCGTCGGGCAATACAATTCCACCGCGGTTCCGCGTGCTATCGCTACCGGTCTTCTCAATCCCTATGACATCAATTCAAGCAGCCAGTTGGGGCTCGATGTCCTCAGCAATTTTGAATCGTTCGGACGCACGCGCCAGCAACTGATCAACGGCCGATTGATCCTCGATGGCGCCTTGTTCAGGTTGCCGGGCGGAGATGTGAAGTTCGCCGGCGGTGTCGAGTATAATCACGAACAATTGCGCTCCCAGAAGGGCTCCATTGTGCCCGGCACGGAAAACACCGGTTACGAAGGGCTCGTCTATAACGGTGTGACGGTCATCGCGCCTTACGCAAACCTTCCGGTCGTCACGCTTTCCCGCAGCACCAAATCGGCATTCGGTGAAATGGTGGTGCCGATTTTCGGGGTGGATAACGGGTTCGGGGGAATGCGCGAGCTGACCGTCTCCCTCTCCGGCCGATATGACGACTATTCCGATTTCGGCAATACCTTCAATCCCAAGATCGGCGTCACTTACAGACCGGTAAACTGGGTGAAGTTGCGCGGATCGTGGGGTAAATCCTTCGTGGCGCCGAGCCTTGCGGACAGGCCGGAAACCGACGTGACTTCCTATAACCAGGTCAATGGGCTCTCATTCCTGTTGCCGCCGGCCAGCCTCGTTGCCAACGGCACCTATCCTGCCCCGCAGAACAGCAACGTGGCGGTCGTGCTTGGCAGTGCGCCGGATATCAAGCCGGAAAAGGCCACCACGTGGTCGCTCGGCTTCGATATCGAGCCGCCATTCGTTCCGGGGCTCAATCTCAGCCTCACTTACTGGAATATCAAATTCAAGAACCTGATAAATCTGCCGAATTTCACTAATCAGGTTGATTTCTGGACGAACTTTGGCTCGGTCATCACGGTCAATCCAACGCAGGCCCAGATCGATTCCTACCTTGCCCAGTCGGATACGATCGTGGGTTCCGGGTGCTCGGTCGCAGGCACCGGCCCAACCGGCTGTTATGCCATCCTCGATGCTCGCAAGCGGAACTTCGCCAATGTGGAACTGGATGGTCTTGATGCCGCGCTGAGCTACCGCCTCGATGCGGGCTTTGGCTCATTCGATCTGGGGTTCAATGCCAATTACGAACTGAACCGCAAGCAGCAGCCGATCGCAGGGGCGGCCTTCAGCGACTTGCTCGCCGCCAACAACAGCCGTTTCAAGTTCAGCACCGTGCTTGGCACGACGATCAGCGGCCTGCGGGCCCAGGTCACCTGGAATCACACCGGTGGCTATGACCTCGATCCTGCTGTCAGTTCTGCAGGCGAACAGGCACGGGTCAAGTCGTTCAACGTCATCAACCTGTTCTTCAAATATGACGTCCCCGGCGAGGGGATATTCAAGGACCTTTCGTTCACGCTGAACATCGACAATGTCGTCGATCAGGATCCGCCGCGCTACATCCAGCAGTCGATCACGCCTTCGCAGGATGGCTATATCAACGGCAACACCCTTGGCCGCTTCGTGCAGTTCGGGGTGAGCAAGCGCTTCTGAGCTGATCGCGATGCGCATTTCGGCGCCGCCTTGTGCGGCGCCGAAATGTCTTGCCGGCACCGTGAACGGGTGCCGCTGGATGTGAACCGGGAAAAGCGTGGTCAGAACCGGCGCGAGAGGCCGAAATAGAGCTCCAGGTCCGGCGCGTCCCGGTCCAGCCCGGCGTTGGCGCCGGCATCGATCTGAAGGTCTTTCGTGGGCTGCCATCCTAACGAAAGCCCGGAAACATGGGCAACGCTGTGGCCCTGCGGATCATGGTCGGCAGTGACTTCATACTCGGCAGTTGCGCTGAGCGCTTCCCCGATCTTGAGAGACGCGCCGACAACTTCGTCGAAGGCGAAATGTCGGCCGTCGCCATCTTCGTCAACCGCGGCATCGAACTGCGACGTGGTGACGAGGCTCCACTTGTCGGAAAGTTCGTACGACAGCGGTACGCGCGCGCCTGCGGCCCAATCACCGTCGCCGATCGGCTGACGGCCAACGGGAAGCGATATGTAAGGCATCACGGCGATCGACAGGCCCGATCCGTCGGGGTTCAGCAGGTTTCGCCGCAGCGCGAACGTGGCGTCGCCGGAACCGCTGCGATGTTCCACATCGCCTGTCATGCGATCGCGGGTGCGTGACGAGCCGAAGGCAGTCCAGCCGACCTGAATCTCCGCATGCCGGGCCACGCCGTAACGGACAAGCAGTTCCGCCGCTTCGAAGACGTCCTGTCGCTCCTGCCGGTCCTTGTCGAGTGTCCAGTCTCCCATGCCGATTTCGACGGAAGCCCGCCCCGGTTCGAGCGTGCATGCGGGCGTGCCGATGCCGGGGCGGTCGGGGCAATAGTCCGGTTCGTCGGCTCTGGCGGCCGCAGGCATGAGCGTAGAGCCCAGCAGGGCCGCCGTCAGCATGACACCTCGCGACGGTCCCGCAAGACGATGCAAAGAGATCGGCGAACGGGACACTGTCATTCCGGTCATGCTGTGCTCCCAGGCCACCTGTCACGCGGAAAAGGCGCGCGTATTTCTTCCATTCCTGAAGCACGCGCAAATGCGCCCGAAGTCAAGCTCCGGGCGCGTTCCTGCAGGCAGGCATGGGGTAAGCGGCGACAGGATTGGCATGAGCGCCTCCGGCTGCATGGCTGCAAGCCGGAGGCCGTTCGTCGCTCCTGTCAGAACCGGAAGCCGAGCGTGCCCATGATGTTGCGCGGCGCGCCCATGAAGCAGTCGCCACGGGCCAGGCACGAGGCATAGTACCGCTTGTTGAGCAGGTTGGTGGCGTTGACCGAGAAGCGCCACTTGTCCCAGCTGATCTCGGCCAGAGCGTCAACCGTGGTGTAGTCGGGCGTCATGATCGTCCATGCACTGCCGACCGAACGACGCTTGCCGGTGTAGACCACGCCGGTGCCGAGCCGCAGTTGCGCGTCTTCGGACAGGCCGAAGCTCTTCGACGCCCAGAACGAAGCGGTCTGGCGCGGCAGGTAGTCCAGGCTCTGGGTGGCCTTGATCTTGTTGTAGCCGTAGTTGGCCAGCAGCTCGAAGTCGCCCGGCAGGGTGTAGTTGCCTTCCACTTCGATGCCCTTGGTGGTGAGCTGCCCGGACTGGGTGACGGAGTTGTTCTCGCCATAGAGAACACGGTTGCGTTCCTTGATGTGGAACGCCGTCACGGTGACGAGGGCATGGGCATTGGGTTGCCACTTCAGGCCGGTTTCGAACTGGCGCCCGGTCTGGGGGGTGAGCAGGTTGCCGGTTACAGTGTTGATGCCGCTGACCGGAAGGAAGCTTTCGGTATAGCTGAAGAACGGAGAAATTCCCGCGCCGAGTTCGCCGATGATGCCCGCGCGGAAGGTCGTGGCCTTGTCGATCCCGCCGCCGCGATTGTCGACGCGGTCATGACGTCCGCCGAGCACGATCGAGACGCGGTCGTAGAAACGGATCTGGTCCTGCACATAGACGCCGAGCTGCTTCTGGCCCGAGGTGGTCCAGTCGGCGCCGATCGCGGGAATGGTGAGGGCGTCGTAGTCGATGTCGTAGAGGTCGATGACCTCGTAGCCGCTGCCGCCGCGCTTCTTCACCCGGTTCCAGGCGTAGTCGATGCCGACGAGCAGCTTGTGCTCGATATTGGCGCCGGTGTTGAAGTTGAACTGCAGGTTGTTGTCCGTCGAGAAGACGTTCATCCGCGCGACGGTGGCATCGCTGTAGAGACCGATCGTGCGGCCTTCCGGATCGAGGTAGGGGTTCGTCGGGTTGCTGTAGCTGTTGGCATAGTGCGTGAAGTAGTCGAGGTCGCTGTCGATGTAGCGCGCCTTCAGGCTCAGCGTGATGTTCTCGTTGAAGTGGTGCGTGATGCTGCCGCCACCCTGGAGCAGACGGCCGTCATAGCGGTCCCAGCCCGGCTTGCCGACAAAAGTGTAGCGGTCGAGATGTTCGGCATTGTTGGGGTTGGGGCGGAAGGTGCCGACGATCGGCAGGAACTGCGTGGTCGAGCCGGTGTCGTCCTCCTGATAGAGACCCGTCAGCACCACGTTGGTGTCAGGCGTCGGCTGCCAGCGAAGCGAGGGTGCGACGAACACGCGGTCATCGGGCACATGATCGACATAAGTGTCCGCGTCGCGGGCGCGGCCGACGAGGCGGAAGGCGAAAGTGTCGCTCAGGGCCAGGTTGACGTCGCCGTAGACTTCCTTGCGGTCATAGCTGCCGTAAGTCGCGTTGATCTCGCCGCGCGTCTCGAATGTCGGCGCCTTGGTCACGAGGTTGACGAGGCCGCCGATCGAGCCCTGGCCGAACAGCACCGAGGCAGGACCGCGCACGATCTCGACCTGCGAGAAGTTGTACGGGTCGGACGTGATGCTGGCATAGAAGCTGTAGACATCGCGCATGCCGTCGCGGAACTGCAGCGCCTCGATGCCGCGAACCACGAAGCTGTCGACGCGGGTGTCGCGGCCATAGGCGTTGGCGGTGACGCCTGCGGCATACTTCACCGTGTCGCTGATGCTGATCGCGCCTTGCGAGAGGTACTGGTCGGCCGTGATGACGGTGACAGGCTGCGGCACCTGGATCGGCGGCGTATCGGTCTTCGTTCCGGCGCGCGAGCCGGTGACGAGGATCTCGCCCGCCGTGTTGTCCTGGTCCGCATCTGCTTCGGCGGCAAAGGCACCCGTCGGCATCGCGACCAGTGCGATCATCGCTACGCCGCACAGCGCGAGCTTTCCTGTTTGCTTCATTTCGATTTCACCCCTCGTCAATGTCGATGTTGGGCACGCGCTTATTCGATAATGAGAGGCGTTAGCAATATCGGGGTAAAATTTGTGAATTACGTTGCAATTAGGACACAGGCGGCATGGGGGCGTGCAAATAACCGGCTACACGCGTCGCGCGAGCCGGCATTGCGGGGGATGGGTTTTCGCGATCTACGCGATGGAAGCGCGGGATTACGTTCCCTGCGCGTAGATACAAAGACGTTCGATCCTGTTCTCACCATTGAGATAGAAGAAATTCGCCGTGCTGCGCAGGCTTCCGTCAGGCAGGCGTGCCTTGATTTCCACGGCTGCCGCCTGCGGGCCGAACACATGGGAACCGGGCGTCGGGATTGGCGCGCCGCGATTGAACACGTCAGTCTGGAATGCGCGGATGGCCACCGTTCCCTCGATCAGGCTGCCGTTGGGGAGCGTGACCGTGGCATCGTCGGCGTAAAGAGCCAGCAGGCTCTCGATGTCGCGGGCGCGAATGGCTTCGAAATAGCGATCGGCCACTTCGGACGGGTTCATCGGGACGTTCCTTTCGGCCATTCAGGCAGCATGGTTGGCAAGGATGATTTCGCCGGCCCGCCAACCGATCGCCATGGCAGGGGCATTGGTGTTGCTCCCGGTGATCGAGGGCATGATCGAGGCATCGACGACCCGAAGCCCCTCGGTACCGCGCACGCGCAGTTCCGGATCGACCACGGCTTCGTCGTCCGATCCCATCCGGCAGGTTCCCACGGCGTGGAAGCCTGTGGAACCATGTTTGAACGTGGCTTCCAGCAATTCCTCGTCGCTGATCGCGCCGGGCCCGGGGATCAGTTCCTCGACGATATGTTCGGCAAGGACAGGCTGCGCTGCGAGCTTGCGAATGTAACGCAGGATCGCGACCGCATTCTCGCGGTCATAGGCAGTGGCCATGTAATTGGCATCGATCCTGAGGGGGGCGGACGGATCGCTGGAGGTGATTTCCAGTTCGCCCCGGCTTTCCGGCCGCAGCGTATAGCCGTAGATCGTGATCGCGGGATAGGGACTGACGCCTTCGCGCCCGGAGGTGAACGGTCCCAGTCCGATCTGCGCATCGGGCAGTTTCAGTGCCGGATCGGTCTTGATGAAGCCGCCTGCAACAAAGGTGGAGCGGGCGAGGGGGCCCCGTCCCAGCAGGCCGTATGTCAATATCGAACGGATTAGCCCGAGCCCCTGAAGCCCCTTGTTGCTGCCCCCGCGCCTGACCCGGTACTGCACCGGCAGGGTGCGGTGATCGCTCATGTTGCGGCCGACTTGCGGGCGGTCGACCAGGACGTCGATGCCCAGATTGCGCAGCAGTCCGGCGGGGCCGATGCCGGAGCGCTGGAGAATGGCCGGCGAATTGAGGCCGCCTGCGCTCAATATGGTTTCCCGCCCGGCGGTGATGCTGAACGTGCGTCCGCGATGGCGGACATGCACGCCGGTGGCACGTCGGCCTGAGAACGCGATCGACAGGACTTTGGCTTCCGTCACGACATCGAGGTTACGGCGCCGCATCGCCGGTTTCAGGAAGGCGCGCGCGGCGCTGAAGCGCTTGCCATCCTTGCAGATCGTTCGCGGCTGCTGACCGAAGCCGCCGGCCACGCTTGCCTCGACGCTGTTGATGTCCTCGACGACGGGAGTGCCAAGGGCGGCCGCGGCCGAGATCGTTGCCCGGAACAGCGGATCGTCGCTGGGCGACAGATTGACTTGCAAGGGGCCTGATCCGCCTCGCGACGGCGCGGGGCCAAGTTCATGGCGCTCTATCTCCGCATAGCAGCGCCCGATATCCTGCCAGCCCCATCCCGGCGCGCCGTTGGCCTCCCACCCGTCATAGTCGTCGGGTGCGCCGCGGGTGTAGACCATGCCGTTGATGGAACTCGACCCTCCCAGGGTCCGTCCGCGCATCCAGAACTCGGCGGGGCGGCCTCCCCCCGGAGAAGCCATATAGCGCCAGATGTAGGGGCTTTCGGGCCCCATCAGCTTCGCCAGTCCCATCGGAACAGTGATGAGCATGTTGCGGTCCGATGGGCCGCATTCGAGAAGCAGCACCGAGTTGCGGGGATCGGCCGACAGGCGATTGGCCAGCACGCACCCGGCAGAGCCGGCGCCCACGATCACATAGTCATAGGGAGGCCGCATCAAACAAGGCCCAGTGCCGTGCGGATCGCATTGCCCACGGCGCTTGCGCCGTCCGCCGCGCTCATCCGGTTGTGGCAGAAAGCGACGGCAAGGCCTGTCGCCGGATCGGCCCAGCCCAGCGAACCGCCAGCGCCCGGACATGCGATCGCAGTGGCCGCGCCCAGCGCCATGGTGAGCGGCGACTGGCCGTCATACATCCAGTAGCCGCCCTGACTGAGTGGCATCGGCATGCCGAAGAAAACCGGGTCGGGAAGCGTGCCGCCCGGTCGCATCTGGCAGCTCATCGCTACGCGTTTCCGCGATAGCAGCCGTTTCCCGTCAAGCTCGCCGCCATTTGCGAGGATCGACCAGAACCGTGCGAGACTCCGTGCCGTGAAGATCCCGCCGACGCCGGCGATAGTCGCCCGGCGAACGTCTTCCCGCTCGAAAATATCGGGCGCGAGCCGGACCTCGAACGGCATTGCCTTTTCGAGGACCGTACCTGCCGGCGGCGGCTGCATGTTCAGCGCATCGACAAGCCTGGCGATGCGCGGTTCGGCTGCTTCCGGGACACCGATCCACAAATCCTCGATATCGAACGGGCCGGCGATTTCCTGTGCCACGAAATCCCGGAAGCTGCGCCGCTCCGGGTCGGTGCGGCGAACGATTTCGCCGATCACCCAACCGAAGGATACGGCCTGATAGGCGGGCTGCCCGACCGGGAAGATCGGCTCCAGCGCGGCGATTCCGGCGGTCATCGCGTCCCAGTCGCACATCATCTCGGGCGTTACCGCAGGCGGCATTTGCGGCGTGCCGGTTCGATGGGAGAGCGCATCGCGAACGGTAACGGCCTCTTTGCCGTTCGAGCCATATTCGGGCCAGTAACGCGCCACCGGACTGTCGTAATCGACAGGGCCGCGTTCCGCCTGGACATGAAGCGCCGTCGCCGCAACGGCCTTGGTCACCGAGAACACATTGAACAGAGTGCCGCCATCTACCTTGCGGCCCGTGGCCGGATCGGCAACTCCGGCCCAGGCATCCACCACCAGTTCGCCATTCAGGTAGGCCGCAACCTGCACGCCGATTTCGGTGCCCTCCTCGACCAGAGCGTCAAGGACCTGTTGGACGGCGGCATTGGCCGCCTGATGCTTCGCCATGTCTACACCTCTCACCGTGGGGCGGCGTGAGGTTCGTGCCTTCGCCGTCTCTGCGAAGTTCATAATAGGTGTGTTATAAGCGAGTCAATCGGGCATTTCCGGCGTAACGGCACCAATATCTCTTTTAAACATGCATTATTAGAATTCCTCTTGAAGAGAATGCGGCTTGCGTGGATGGAACGCGGATGGCCCTGCACCGCGGGGCCGAACCTTGGGAGCAATGTGCAAATGGCGCGAAAGCCATCGAAGGAAGGCCTGGTCTCCGGGGCGGTCGAGCGGATGAAGCAGATGATCCTCGCACAGGATTCCGGTACGCAAATCGGCTCCCTTCCTGACCTCGCCAAGGCGCTGGGCGTTGGCGTCGTGACGGTGCAGCAGGCCGCGCGCGTTCTCGAGCATGAGGGTTTCCTGAAGGTCAAGCGCGGGAACGGCGGTGGCTACTACGGCGCCCGCCCCGACGCTGCGTCGCTGGGGCGGGCCATGGCGGGTTTCCTCCAGGTCAACCGGTCACGCGAGCATGAGGCCATCGAAATCATGACGCTGCTCGACTGCGACCTGATTTCCGCAGCCGCGCTTGCGACTGACGAGGCGCTTCGCGAACGGCTGCGCGATCATGGCCGTCAGATCGACGCCTGCAACACGCCCGAGCAACGGGGCGCTTTTGAGCAGGAGATGCAGGACATTATATACGCGATGGTCGACCGGCCGTTGATGGAGATGCTCGCCCGTGTGACCATGGAGCACTATTCCTCGCATGTCCGCGTGCCGATCTATCCGGGAGCCGAAGGCGCCGAGCGCTGGAAGCAGGAGCGCCACAACATCATCTATGCCATTCTCCGGCGCGATGCCGGGCTTGCCCGGTTCGAGGCGCAGCGCCGGCGGGAGGATATCCTGCAGCGGCTTGCACGGGCGCCGTCGAACGCGGAAGGGCAATGAACGGCGCCGCCCTGATCCGGTCTCTTGCGGGTGATTAACGGTATTAAAAGCGTTTTCCCCTAGCCGCGGGGGATGATTTCGAGCGGTTATCGAAAATGGTCCTTGGCGGTCTTTCTGCTGCTGGCGATGCTGGCGTGCTTCGGCGCCGGTTGGAACAACGTAGCTGCCACGCATGAAACGCGAGAATTCTGCCGGGCGTCGGGTCGCATGTCGGAAGACGTCCTGGCGGTAGCTGCGGAGGCAGGGCGATGGTCTTGTGGCGACGGGAAATTCTCCATTGATGCCGAGCGCGCACTCTTGCGCTTCGAAATCCATGCCGACGAGCCGCTGCCGCGATTCTTCCTTTCAAGGCGGAGCGCGCTTGCGGCGATACATCTGCTTGCCATCGACCGGGATGGTACGGTTCGCCGCCGCTCCATTCCCGCAGACTCCCTGCGCAGTTCGGTCGCCGGCGGGTACTTCATAGCGCCCTTGCCGAACGTGACGGGCGCGACCAGGCAGGTGATCGTCGCGGTTGACCTGCCCAGCCACCGGATGACCCTCGAGAAGGGATATCTCGCGCGGGCGGACGCGACAGGGGGGCTTGCGGGCATGCGATCCCTGCTGGTCCTCGCAGGGCTGGCCGGAATGCTCATCATGCCGCTCATCTTCAATGCGGCGTTTTACCGGGCCTTGCGCGAGCCTTTCGTCCTCTGGCACTCGGCGCTGACGCTTTCGCTGCTGATAACCATCGTGGTGTCATCGGGCTTGTCGGTCATGTTGTTCGATCCCCCTGCCATGACATTGAGCCGGATGGCGACGTTGATCTTCGGGATGACGATCGGGTCGGGGGCGATGTTCACGTACTGCTTCATCGAGCCCGGATCCATGCATCCGTTCCTGCGGCGATTGCTGCCCTACTGCGCGGTATGGTCACTGTTGCTGAGCGTGTTTCATGCGGCATTCCCGTTCATTGCGCGGCCCATCCAGTCGAGCGCCTACACCGCGGCGTTCGCGCCGGTTCTTGCCGTATTCCTGTTGTCGATGATCGATGCATTGCGTCGAGGCAGTCGCGCCGCGAAGTTTCAGGCCGTTGGGTATACGCCGATGGTGGTGGTGGGTTTGATCCGTCTGGTGACCGGCGTGATCCCCTGGGCGCACAGTTCCGATGCCATGCTTCTGTTCTACATCGGCTGTATTTGCGAAGTCCTTTTCACGACGCTCGGCATGGCGGACCGTTTCGTCACGATGAAGCGGGAGCGAGACGGCGCACGCACCGAGGCGGAACTGCTTGAACGGATTTCCGAAACGGACCCGCTGACAGGATTGCTGAATCGCAGGGCGATAGAGCAGCAGTTCGACCAGCTTCGAATCGAAGGCTTCACCGCGCTGGCGATCATCGACCTTGATCACTTCAAGGCGATCAATGACCTGAACGGACATGCTGTCGGCGATGAGGTGCTAAAAGCGGTCGCCCGCGCGCTTCAGCCAACCCTGAGCGTCTGCGCGTACCGCCTTGGCGGTGAAGAGTTCGTGCTGCTCTTGCGCGGCGACGATGCCGAGATTCAGGCCGAGCTTCGGCGCAGGGCCATTCCCGCAATCGTCGCCAATGCCGTTACCGGTCTTGAACGTGCGGTCACTGCCAGCATGGGCATGGCCGTGCTCCACGGGGAGGAAGGTTTCGCATCTCTTTATGATCGGGCCGACAAGCTGCTTTACGAAGCCAAAAGCGCCGGGCGAAACAGAACCCGGTTTGCCTTAAAGTCGCCGCCGCTGGATGGCGTTTTGAGCGGCCGGGCGATGGTGGCATAGACCTAGTTGGCGAGATCGATGCGGGCGGCGACGCGAGCGGCCAGTGGGCGCCCGTCGAGCGCGTCCTCCAGGCGATCGAGCAGCGGTACGAGATGGCCCGCTTCGGCATCCAGTTCCTCGGCGCTTTCGTTCAGCGCTTTCCAGAGGGGGGCAAGCGATGCGACGAGCCGGTCACCTTGCGCTGTAAGTGAGAGGAGCCGACGCCGGGCATCGGCTTCATCGCTTCTGGCTTGGACCAGTCCCGCCGCTTCAAGCGCCCGTCTGGCCTGACTGACGGAGACATGAGTGACGCAAAGCGCATCGGCAATCTCGCCGACCGTCATCGCGCCGTTCAGGACGATCTGGTTGAGAATACCGAACCAGCGCTGTTCGAAGTGGACGTCCTGCGACGCGTAGATTTGTGCCGTTTCGCGGTCGATCCTTTCGGAAAGCCTGCGTAAGCGGGCCCCCAGCGCGGCTCCGCCGACTGCACGACTATAATCCATGCGCTTGTCCGTCATGCCAACGGCCCGGTGAGGAGGCGCTCGGCGATCGCCTTGATTGCAGTCTTGCTCGCAGGCGTAGCCGAACCATTGGTGAAGATCGCGACGCCGGTCGTCGAGGCAGGATCAAGGTAGACGGCGGTGAACACGCCGGGATCGCCGCCCCAATGGTTGATCCGCCGCTTGCCGAGTGCGCTGGATTCCATCCAGCCCAGCCCCTGTCCTGTCACCCAATCCGGCAGGCCCTGCGGTACATGCATGGTCAGCATCTCGGCCTGGTCGGTCGCCGTCAGGATCTGCGCGGGCCCGGCCGCTCCGCGATTGGCGGCTGCAGCGACAAAGGGCATGAAACCTGCAATCGAGGCGCGCAGCATCCCCACCGGAAAATCCGGGAAACCGACCGGTTCGGTCGGGACGATCCGATCATCGACGATGTCGTAGGGAGTGGCCATCAACGCCTTGGGCACGCCGGCGATGGTCCATGAGACCTGCCGCATACCAAGCGGATCGAACATCCTGGCTTGCGTGAATACGCGCAGGTCCTCGTCCGCGACACGTTCCACCAGATATCCGAGCAGCGCATAACCGACATTGCAATAGTCATAGTTCGCGCCGGGGGCCGCTGGCGAGAAACTTCCTGTAACCGAATAGTGTCTGCCGTCCGGCAGGAGATAGTCCTTGAGGAATGTCCCAAGCGGGAGGGAGGAATCCTTGCCAACCGTCCGGAAATCCACCTTGTAGTAAGTTTCGTCCGAGATACCCGACACGTGCATCAGCAGATGCCTGGCCGTGATGGCGGCATGAGGATGGGCGGGATTGAGGACTTCGAAGTCGAGATAGCGATTTACCGGCGCATCGAGTTCGATCCGGCCTGCTTCAACCAGCATCATGATCGCGGTGGCCGTCACGGTCTTGGTGACGGATGCGAGGTGGAACATCGTGTCTGTCGTCACAGGCCGGCGCTGCGCGACATTGGCAAAGCCATACCCACGCGTAAGAACGACTTTGCCTGCCCGCGCAATGCCGACCGCCATGCCAGGGAAGGCGCCGTTTCGAAGCTGTTCCTTCAGGAAGGCATCCAATCGGCCATTGTCCGCCGTTATGTCCAAGGCCGCCGCGGCGCCCAGGGCCGGTGTCGCCATGGTGGCCACGGCACCCGTCAGGAAGGCTCGTCGGTTCAAGGAAACGCCTGGTGCAGAGTGAACAATGTTCGGCATGTGGAATGTCCCGCTGATATATGTAGGCACCTACATTAATATGCGCTCAAAAGGAAGCGCTATTCTTCCAGGCGGACTGTGAACTTCAAGGATTGAAGCTGGGGGAGGCGATTTCGTGATCGTCGGAGAGATGGCTGAAGCGCATCGTGTTGCGTCCTGCGTCCTTCGCTTCGTAAAGGGCACGGTCTGCGGCGCCAAGGCAGCGGGCAGCATGATCGGCATCGACCGGCTTTCCGCGCCTGCCGTCGTTTACGGTCACGCCGATGCTGACGGTGATCCGGCCGAACGGACTTTCCGGATGGGTCATGGAAAGACGTTCCACCGCAATACGGCAGTTTTCGGCCACCCGCAGCGCGCCCGCAGCATCCGTGTCAGGCAAGACCATGACGAATTCCTCGCCCCCGAAGCGGCCCACGGCATCGCCGGCACGGCGGCCCCAGCGCGCGATCTCGCGGGCAATCGCGACCAGGCAGCGATCTCCCGCGAGATGGCCGAAGCAGTCATTGTAGTTCTTGAAGTAATCGACATCGACAAGCAGCAGGGCCATGGACGTTTCCTCGCGATTGCTGCACCGCAACTCTCTGGAAAGCGCGCTTGCCAGGCCGTTGCGGTTGAGCAGCCCGGTGAGATGGTCGGTGCGCAAGGACGACAGGAGCTGCCTGCGGGATTGCCGGAGCCGGGCCTCGATCCGGGCTTCCCGCGAGATGTCCATGGCGCCGATCAGCAGTTCCGCGACCAGCCCTTCGGCGTCGTAAGTCACGCTGAACGAGAGCAGGTAGGTGCGGCTCCGCCAGTAGATTCGGATATCGGGCAGGGGGGTGCCGTGTTCGGCGAACCTGTAGCATCGCTCAAGCATAGGGCCGAGCTGCGGAAACATCGTAGTGGCGCAGGCTCCATCGAGTTCCTCCACCGTATGGCCGGCAATCGCGGCCATCTGCCGGTTGATGAAGACGACGTGACGGGCGCGATCGAGGATGCAGAAGGCGAAAGGCACGGACTCGAAGAACCGGCCGAATACCGGAGTGACATCGGCAGAGGAGCGGTCATGGCGGCTTTCCGGAAACCCGGTATCTTCCGGGCAGGCAGCTCTCACCATGGAATCCATCCTCCTGTTCGACTTTTATGAGCGCCCCTGTTCCCCCTCTTGCGGGCAAAAGTCATGTAAAGGAGTGCAAATTTGTGGCGCTTGTAAAACCTTGTAAAACCGGCTGAAGGACTGCTGCCCAGGACGGTCCGCGCTGATATGCTACCTGCGGGGGCATGGTGCTGCGGAAAATCCGGGGCGGATCAGGGGCTACGCGCGAATGCGGATTGCAATTCTGGAGGACGATCTCGCCCTTGCCGGCTATGTCGAGAAGTCGCTGCTGGCCAGCGGCAACAGTTGTGCCATGTTTGCGGACGGTCAGAACCTCCTGCATCAGATGCACCGCGAGACTTTCGACATGCTGATCCTCGACTGGAATGTACCGGGCATGTCGGGCCTCCAGATACTGGACTGGATGCGCGAGAATCTGGACAGCAGGCCGCCTTCGCTCATGCTCACGAGCCGGTCTGCCGAAGAGGACATAGTGGCCGGACTGTCCGCCGGTGCGGACGATTACGTGATCAAGCCGGTATCCTCGGCCGTCCTGCTGGCGCGGGTGGCCGCCGTGGCACGGCGGGCGTATCCCACCCCCACCAACCCGGTCGAGACATTCGGCCCCTTCAGGTTCGACAGCCGGGCGGAAACGATCGAGCTGCTGGGAGAAGCGGTGGCCGTCACCGCGAAGGAGTTTGCCCTTGCCACGCTCCTTTTCAGGAACATGAACCGCGCCTTGTCCAGGGCTTACCTTCTCGAAGCGATCTGGGGCGTGCGACCGAACCTGCCTACGCGGACGCTCGACGCGCACATCTCGAACGTGCGCACGAAGCTCAACCTGCGCCCGGCGAACGGTTTCAAGCTCTCGCCGATCTACTCGTATGGCTATCGTCTGGAAGCCCTGACTTGAACTCTCGTTTTCTTTGCCGCGCATCCCTTGCCGCGGCGCTGCTGGCCACTTCGGCAGGTGTCCGCGCGGAGACGCCGGCCCATGTCGCTTACAGCGTCAACCGGAACGACACTCTCTACGACCTTGCCCGGCGCTATTTCGCCGATCCGGCGAGCTATCCGGTGGTTCAGAAGCTCAACAGGATCGGCAACCCGAGGCGGATTCCCGTAGGGCGCATCCTCAAGATACCGCGCTCCATGCTGCGCCGCGAACCCATCGAGGCGGTCGTGCAGAGCTATAGGGGGGCCGTGCTCGTGGGCGCGCGAAGCGCGGCCGTTGGGCTCAGGGTTCGCGAGGGAGATCTGATCGAGACGGGCGAGCGCTCGTTCGTTTCGCTGCGGCTGCCCGATAGCACCACCGTCTCCCTTCCTCCCGGAAGCCGTGTGCGCGTGGAGCGGCTGCGTCGCACCCTGCTGGCGGAATCCGTCGAGCGGCGCTTCGTCGTGCAGCGGGGGCAGGCGTCCGGGATCGTCACGCCGATGACGGACCCTCACAGCACCTTCGAGTTCCTGACGCCCCGCGCGATGACATCGGTGCGCGGAACCCGGTTCCGTACAAGCTACGATCCGGCCAGCGGGGCTTCGAAAGTCGAAGTCTCGGAAGGCAAGGTTGCGTTCCGGGAGACGCGGGAGAAGGAGCAGTTCGTCGTGGCGGGCTTCGGCACTAACGACGGGCTTGCGGCACCCGTGCCGCTGCTGGCGCCGCCAGAGCTGATGTCGCCGGACAGGGTACAGGCCGAGGAGCAACTGGTCTTCGCCGCGCGGCCGGTCGTCGGCGCTGCACGTTATCGCTTTCAGATCGCCCGCGATGCGGGTTTCATGGACGTGCTGGACGAAGCCTATGCGCAAGTGCCGCGCGCCGAATTCGCGGGCCTGCCTCGTGGGACATATTTCGTACGCATGGCCGGCATGGACGGTAACGACCTTGAGGGCCTTGCCTCGACCTATAGCTTCGAGCGCCGGCTCAACCGGCTACGAACCAGTTTCGAGGAAAGTCGTGCCGGCAGATACCGGCAGTTCCTGTTCCGCTGGCAGGCGCCGGATGCTCCGGAGGCCAGTTTCCGCTTCCAGCTGTCGCGCAGTCCCGATGGTTCCGCGCCGTTGGTGGACCAGACCGGCCTGACCGGGGATGCTTTCGTCATCACCGATCTCGCGGCCGGTACCTATTACTGGCGGGTGATGAGCATCGAGGCCGCCGAGGGGCAGGTCTACACAAAATGGTCGTCTGCCAATGAACTGCGGGTCGGGGCCGCGAAGTGAACCTCACGGTTCGCCTCAAGACCGAATGGTGGATCATTGCCGTGCTCGTCAGCCTTCTGGCTGTTGTCCTGACGCTAAGCGATGCGCTCTCGCGGTTGGATAATGCCGCTTACGACCATCTGCTGCAACTCGATCCCAAAAAGTCGGATGGCCATATCGCGCTGGTCGAGATTGACGACGACGCCCTTGCGCAACTTGGCCGCTGGCCATGGGATCGCGGCATTCATGCGCGGCTCGTCGATCGGCTGAGCGAAGCGGCACCGAAGGCGATCGTCTACGATACGCTTTTCACCGAGCCGGGTGCGCCCGCCGGAGATTCGAGGCTGGCCGGCGCTATCGGGCGGGCAGGGAACGTGTTCCTGCCCTTCTTCGTCAGCGCAGGCGGCCTGCCGGGCGGAGGAAACAGGATCGTCGACCCTATTCCGCTGCTGCGGAATGCTGCGAAGGGCACGGGCTTTACCGATTTCCTCGTGGATGCAGACGGGGTGATGCGCTCGGCCCCGGCACCGATCGGCTCCCGCCTGCACCTGATGGTCGAGGTTCACCGCAGCATCGGGAAAGGCGCGCAGGTGCCCGGATCGGGCAGGTTGATCCCCTTTACCCCCGGCGAGCCGTGGCTTCGTATTCCGGCGGCATCGCTCATCGCGGGAAAAGTTCCGGTCCAGGATTTGCGCGGCAAGTTCGTCCTGGTGGGAGTGACAGCCGGTGGTATCGGGCCGCGCTATCCCGTTCCCGGCCTCGGCACGATGTCCGGGCTCGAAATCAATGCCCAGTTCCTGCGCGGGCTGCTCGCCGATCTGATGATCGAGAAAGCGGGGATCGCGGCGCGGATCGGCTTTGCGGTCGTGCCGGTCTGGCTGCTCATGTTGTTGATGGGCCCGTTCCCGCGCGTTTCCCCGGCGCTGGGCCTTGCAGCCGCAACGGCGACCGTCCTGGCGGCCGCCGGCCTGCTGCTTCTCCTTGGACGGATCTGGCTTCCGCCCGCGACCGCGGTCCTGGCTCTCTGTATTGCCTATCCGATCTGGGGGTGGCGGCAACTTGCGATCACGCAGCGCTTCATGCACCGCGAACTGCTGCGTCTGGAGGCCGATTCCACGATCTTTGTGCAGCGCCCAAGGAAGGGGCGGCAACCGCTGCCCTCGACGATTTCACTGCTTACTGCCGCCATCACGAGCAACCGCGACATGAAGCATTTCGTCGCCGAACGGCTCGACCAGTTGCCGGACGCGACCCTCGTCACGAATGGTGAGGGTAAAATCCTGCTCGCCAATGCATCGGCGGGTAACCTCTTCGGGCCGGAGCAGGTCCGAAGCGGCGAGCCCGGCAAGGGTGCTGCACTGCTGGGCCGCTTCCGGCAGGCCGGATTCCAGGAGCCTATCCGCTTTCCCGACATGCCGACCGGGGGGGCGCTCAGTTTCGATGCCATTACGGACGATGGCCATTTCTTCGCCATCCGCTTTGCGCCCCAGCGCTCCGTCGATGGAGGCTTCGTTGGCTGGATCGTCCAGTTCATGGATGTAAGCGAGGCCAAGGCGGCGCAGCGCCAGCGCGACGATATCCTCGAACTCCTGACTCACGACATGCGCTCCCCGCAGGCATCGATCCTCGCCGTTCTGGAAACGGCGCCGAGCGAGAACATCGCGCCGGAAGAAGCGCGCCGCATTCGCCACTACGCGGAAAGGACGCTTGGTCTCGCCGATGGCTTCGTCCAGCTCGCGCGCGCTGAAAGCCTCGAGTATGCCCTGGAGGATGTCGCGCTGGGGGACATGATGATCGATGCGATCGATGATCTCTGGCCGCAGCTCACGGCCAAATCGATTTCGATCGATACCGCCGACGGTGAAGAGCGCCTGATCGTGCGGGTAGAGCGTTCACTCATGACCCGCGCGCTGATCAACCTCCTCGACAACGCGATCAAGTACAGCCCCGTGGGAAGCCATATTCGTTGCACTGTGCGGCAGGAGCCGGGAGATGACAACGAACTGCGCGCGATCTGTGAGATCGTGGACGAAGGCCCCGGACTGGAAGAGGAACACAGGCACAGGCTCTTCGAGCGCTTTCATCGCGGCCCGCTCGGCGCCGGTAGAAGAACGGATGGCGTCGGGCTTGGCCTGAGCTTCGTTCATACCGTTGTGGTGCGGCATCGCGGCGAGGTCCGCTGCGCCAGCGAAGCTGGCCGAGGCGCGACATTCACGCTGGCCCTGCCGCTTGCCGATCAAGGACAAGCCTAGGTTTACGGCCTCGGCGGAATGGACCGTTTACGGCCGGGCGGTTGCCGTCGCGGTGGAACCGCCGAGCTGCGTCAGGAACGCCTGCAAGAGCTGGCCCTCGACGCCGGGCCTGCCTTGCTTCACCGGCTCTTGCCCGACAAGGCGGTAGAGTTCCCGGCCCGTCTCCCGCTGCGAGATGACGAGCGTATAGACCCGCAGTTCGGTGGAACGGGACCGGGTGGGCGGCACGAGCCAGGTCTTTTCGTCCGCCTTGTCCTGAGGCGCGAAGAGGCCTGTCCCGCCGGGAAGCCGGGCCGTGGTGAGCTGGACGAGATAATCCGCCCTTTCCGAGCGCGAGAACCCCCGCGCTGCGAGATCGGCGAGAATAGCGCTCTGCCAGTCGCCGTCGTCTGCCGGCCCGCCAACCAGTTCGATACCGCCCGCCTGCGGAATAGCGCCTGTGGCATTCACAGTGGGTTTCGGCAGGGACGTACATGCAGGCAGCAGGGCTGCCAATCCCAGGAGCAGCGGTGAAGCGGGTACTTTCATCGTCATTTCCGATCAGGCCTGCAGGGTCGAGCGGTCTCGTAGGTGAATTCGCGGCTAAGTCCATCTCATGCAAGCCTTCGCCAACTGAGCGGCTTGCGAATTTACACTGCTTTACATCGCGTCTGAGGGATTTCGCCTATGCTGGGCTGGCCGTTGCAATCCGCTGCGGCCATCTCGATCGCGACGCTGCATTACCCCCCGCGCCAGCGAAAAATACCCCATGTATGGTGATCGAGGTGAGAAGTGATCCGGGCTCGAACCGGGCGCCACCTCCGGCCTCGCTCCCCCCAATGGAGCGAGGCCCTTTCTTTGCAGGCCAGCCATCATAAATGTAAACAATTGTTATCGCTATGGTGATGCAGCAGGCAGGTCTTTAGGGGAGGCGGCGGGCAGCGGCTCAGTCTCATCGACTGCCCCCGAGGAGCCGCTGCCCATCCTTTGCCATCCTTCGTCCGATGGCGTTGCGTTCAGCCGGCGGATGACCTGCTGGTCGATACCCAGTCGTCAACGACGCGTTCAAGCACGGTCAGCGGCATTCCGCCGCCCGCAAGCGCCGTGTCGTGGAAGCCCCGGATGTCGAAGCGGTCTCCCAGTGCCGCCCGCGCCTTTTCGCGCAGACGGACCCATTCGTTGTGGCCGACCTTGTAGGCGCAGGCCTGGCCCGGCCAACTGCAATAGCGCTCCACTTCCGAGGTCGCCCCGCCTTCGGCGCGGCCGGTATTGTCGATGAAATAGCGGATCGCTTGTTCGCGGCTCCAGCCCTTGGAGTGGATTCCGGTATCGACCACCAGACGCACCGCGCGGAACAGCAGGCTTTGATAGAAACCGATCCGGCCCAGCGGATCGTTGTCATAGGCCCCCAGTTCGTCGGCCAGCTGCTCGGCATAGAGCCCCCAGCCTTCGGCATAGCTGGAGAAGAACAGCAGGTTCATGAGCTTGGGCGCCGCCGCGCTTTCCTGCTGGAGCGCGATCTGGAGGTGATGACCCGGGATCGCCTCGTGATAGGTGAGGGTGGGGAGGCCGAATTTCGGCCAGTTGGCGGTGTCGGTCAGGTTGATCCAGTAGATCCCGGGGCGCGTGCCGTCGAGGCTGGGCGAATTGTAGTAGCCCTGCGAAGCGCCTTCCTGGATCTCGGGAGGAACGCGCTTGATCTGCACGCCTGCTTTGGGAAGGCGGCCAAAGGCCTTGGGCAACAGCGCCTGCATCGCCGCCATCTGCTCGTTCAAGTGCGCCACCAGTTCCACCTTCGCGGCGTCGGTGTTGGGATAGACGTTGGCGGGGTTGGCGATCAGGGCCGCCATGCGTTCGCCCACAGTGCCTTGGCTGAAGCCTTGCGACTTCAGCAAGGCGTCGGAGCGGGCGGTCAGATCGGCAACCTGTTCCAGCCCGATGCGATGGATCTCATCGGCGGACATCCGGGTCGTGGTGATGTAGTTCAGGCTATTGGCGTAATACTGCGCCCCTTGCGGCAGGCGCGATACCGAGGCGTCATGTCCGGCCTTGGGCAGGGCGGCCTTCAAGGCATCGTTCTGACGCTGGAGGGCGGGATAGACCCGTTCGGAGACCAGCTTTTCCACGCGCGCGCCCCATTCGCCGGGGATCGACTGTTCATGCGTGCGCCGCACGATCGACTGGACGAGCGTGGATTCGCCGGCCGCCGTGCCCAGCATTCCGGCCTGGAGGCCGATGGTCTTGTTCAGGATGAAATCGGGCGGGATGACGCCAAGGCCGAAATCCTCGCGCATCCGGTCGGTCTCGGCGGTCAGAACATCTGCAAAGTCGTTCACGCGCGAAACGAAGGCCTCGGCGTCGGCTGCCGTCTTGATGGTGTGCTGGTTGTCGAGGAAATCGGCGGTGTTGAGGTAGGCGCCGCCGCCCTGGCTGACCCGGTAGACCTGCGGCCAGCCACCCTGGCCATAAGGTATGGCGTAAGTATTGATGACGGAATCGAGGTTCGCCGCGATCGTGTCGTAATAGATCGCGTCCCGCGAATTCATCGAAGCCCTGTCGAGGGCGCCAAGCTGGGCGCGAGCAGTGCGGACGAGTGCCCGGTCCTTTTCCTCTTGCTCCCGCGTGGGAATCGTCAGGCGCGATTTCAGCGCGGCGCGGGCGCCGGTGTCCAGTCCCAGCTGCGTCGCCGTCTCTGGCGAGGCATCGACCTGGACTTCGAAGTACTTGTCCATGAAGGCGGCAAGGGCAGCGTCGGAACCGGCCGGCGACGCGGACACGCGTGCGAGCGCGGGGCCGGCCGCAACAGCGGCGGCACCTGCCGAAGCGGAAGTGAGGAAACGGCGACGATCGATCATGAAAGCTCCGGCGATAGTTTATGGCCGGAACTTACGCCATGGTTTCAAGCGAATGCAAATGGAGCGGATGATTTCGGGCAAGAAGAGGTGAAGAAGCCGCTCTCCCCATGAAATCATCCCGGGCTTGCCGCCGCTTTTGGACGCCAGTCATTGATCGGCCTCGCCGAACACCGGGGAGGGGCGCCGTTCAGAAGTCGGGATCGAAGCCGGCAACGGCCCGCAGGACGGGCGGACGATGAGCGGTATCCTCGGCTTGCGGCAATTTCTTCTTTTCAGGCACTTTGCCCGGATCGTTGATTTTCGTTCTGTTTCGGCGGGGCGCCGCCTTTTTATTGTTCATCGACTGCCTTGGTACATTCATTGCCTTGGAAGGGAGCCGCCGCGCCGGGCATGCCGGGCGCGGCGGAACCGATCAGAAGTTGACCGTCGCGCCGATGGCGATCTGGCGGCCAAGCGAGTCATACCGTGCCGAGAGCGTGTTGCTCCGCGACAGGCCGTAGTTGTAGGAATTCGGCAGCAGCGGCGGCAGCTTGTCGAAGATGTTGTTCGCCGAGATGCGGAACGAGAAGGCCTCGTCGACGCGGAACGTCATCGCAAGATCGAAGTAGTTCTGCGCCTTGATCCGGTAGAACGTCTCGCGCTCGGAGCTTTCGCTCCAGCCCAGTGCAGGGTCGCCCGAGTTGCTCACGTTGGTCAGCGGGCCGACATAGCGCCAGTTGAACGAGGCGTTGAAAGCGCGATCCTCGGTCGTGTAGGTGGCGCGCAGGCTGTGGGTCCACTTGGGGATCAGCTGGCCGCAGGGACCGCCGTAGTAACCCGCGCAGTTGTACTTGGCGAGGATCGGCGAATCCTGGCCGCCCGCCAGCGTGGTGAGCGAGCCCGAGAAGTCCAGCGCGAGGTCACCGTAACGGCCGAGGCCGAGGGTGTACTGGCCCTGGAAGTCCCAGCCGTGCGACTTGCTCTTGTAGTAGTTGGTCGTGCCGCCACGGATGAACCCGGTGGTGGGGTTGGTGCCCGGGTTGCTCGAGAGCGTACCATCGGCATTGCGCACGAACATCGAGCAGAAGAACTCGCTGCCGGTCTGGAGGCAGCCGTTCGAGAAGTAGTCGTAGTCGTTGTAGCCGATCGAATCGTCGAGATCGATCAGGAAGCGGTCCACGGAGACGACGAGGCCGGGCAGGAACGAGGGCTTGAGGACGACGCCGAAGGTCTTGGTATAGGCCGTTTCGGGGTCGACGGTATAGCCGCCGCGGCGCACGGTGCAGCCGATGTCGGTCGGGCAGACCAGCGTCGGGCTGCCGTAGAGGCTGTCCGCCAGGCCGGTCGCCGCGCAGACTTCGCGCGATGCTGCCGGAGCGCCGTAGACGGGAACCTGCTGGCCGTTGGCGCCGGTCGTGTACGTGACCGTCGGTGCGCAGATGTCGTTGTAGGCCGTGGTGATCCGGTCATAGCTGATGTTCGAGCCCTGGTAGGCTTCGACGACCGTGGGCGCGCGCTGCGCCTTGTTGATCGATCCGCGGAACGTGATGTCCGAGATCGGCGACCAGATCGCTTCCGCCTTCCAGGTGGAGAACACGCTCGGGTTGGAGCTGTACTTCGAAAGCCTGTAGGCGCCGTTGAACTGGAGCAGTTCGGCGAAAGGCTTGCGCTCGATGATCGGAACCTGAAGCTCGACGTTTCCTTCCCAGACGTGCTGCGAAAGGTTGGCGTCGGAGCCGCCGTTGTTTTCACGCCAGACGTCGTCCGCGTAGCTCTTCAGCTTGTCCTGGCGGAATTCGGCGCCCAGTGCGATGGCCACGCCCTGGTCGGCCCAGGGAGACTGGATGCCATAAGTGCCAAGATCGCCCTGCACGGTGGCGACCATGTCGTAGAGCGTGTTGATCGTGGTGGAGGTGCCGAAGCTGCCCTCGGTCAGGTAGTCGTAGAGCGCCTGGGTGTTGAGGGTGGAATTGGCGCTGAAGGCGTCGAAGGGAACGCAGCCATCCGTGGTGCCGGAGGCGCACTGGAGCTGCCCGTTGACGCTGACCACGTTGAGCGCGTTGTTGACGCGGTCGTAGTCAGGCTGGCCCCAGGTGATGTCCTGACGATTGCGGGCATAAACGCCGCCCACGTCGTAGCTCCAGCCTTGCGCGAACTGGCCGCGCACGCCTGCGGTCGCGCGCAGGCCCTTGTTGAGATAGACGTCCTCGATGTCCTTCACGTTGTTGAAGCGGTAGCGCAGTTCGATCGGCACGAGGTCGGAGGTGCCTGCCGAGCTGCCGCACACCGTCTGCGCCTGCGAGGCCGACATCAGCGGATTGTTGCAATTGACGTAGTAGGGCGAGGAGCCGTCGCCATAGGCAGTCGGGCTGTAGACGCGCGCCGGGTAGGGGTTGGTCGAACGGTCGCGGAACCACATCGCGCTGCCATAGAGTTCAGCCGCGTCCGAGATTTCGAACGAGGTGAAGCCGCCGGCGTTCCAGCGCTTGTCTTCGCGCTGGAAGGAATAGCCGTCATAGGGGTTGGCGGCGAGCGCGGTGCTATAGGGCACGAAGGTGCGCGAACCGTCGGGATTGTTGACGTACTGTTCGCCGCTGGCCGCGCCGGTGCGGGGCGAGATGTAGCCGTAGGGTGTGTAGGTCGATACCGTGCAGCTGAGCGGGCCATCCTTCACCGCTTCGGTCAGCTGGCAGCCCGAAGTCTCGCGCGAGGAATAGGGCACGAGCGCCGCTTCGCGGTAATTGACGTAGCCGCTGATGTGGAACCGGTCATCGAACAGCTTCTTGCCGAAGGTCAGCGAAAGGTCCGCGCGACCGCCGTCCGTGGTCGTGCCGCTGGCGGGCTGGTCGAACCCATACTGGCTGGCAACGTCCGAGATCAGCGTGCGCTTGTTCTTGTGGAGGTAGAAGTTGTAGTTGCCGTTGAGCTGGAGGCCCTCGAAATCGTCATCCATGACGAAGTTGACGACACCGGCAATCGCATCCGAGCCGTAGACCGCCGAGGCGCCGCCAGTCAGCACGTCAACGCGCTTGATGAGCGAGGTCGGGATCATGTTGGCGTCGACGCCGTTCATGGTGCCCACGCGCTTGCCGTCGATCAGCGTGAGGGTACGTTCGAAGCCGAGGTTGCGCAGCTTGATGCGCTGGCGACCGTCGGAATCCTGGTAGTTCTGCTGGCTGTCCGGCGAAATCTGCGGAATGCGGTTGAGAACTTCCTCGATGTTGACGGCGGCCTGTGCGCGGATCGCATCGTTGGTCACCGAGGTGATCGGCGCTGCCGCTGCCGAGTTCGGACGATTGATGCGCGAGCCGGTCACGACGATGGCACTTGCGGCGGAATTGGCCGTGCTGTCGGAGGCGGCATCGTCGGGCGCATTGCTCTGCGCCAGCGCCGGGGTAGCGAGACCCGTGATGCAGGTCGTCGCCAACAATAGTCTCGTGATCTTCCTCATTCGTTACCCCTTTTCTTCCCTGGTATTGATATTGCCTGGTATTAATCTGGTTCTGCCGGGTGCACGCGCTCGGCTTCCGCCGCGGGGACGTCGGGCAATCGCTCGGCTCGCTCGCGCCTCGGGGCGCGATCAGGCTCGGCGGAGGCTTTCCGAAGGACGGATGACGGTCCGGCCGGTCTGGTCCGTTACCGCGTAAGTGAAGCCGGGCTGGATCGCGAAGGCTCCGACCTGGCCGTCCGTGTCGATTGCGAGGAATGCGACCTGGGCGTCCTTCACGGCGTCTCCGCGCAAGGCAACGATATGCTCTACCGCTTCGCGGCAGGCGGCCATGGCCGACATGCCCATGCGCATCGAGCCGACCACTCTTGCGGCACCGGCAATGCGCGTCACTTCCTCGCCCACGCCGGTTGCCGTGGCTGCGCCGACGCCGGGTTCGACCAGCAGCCCGCAGCCCGACTGCGGGGAATCGCCGACGCGGCCGCGAAGCTTGAAAGCCATGCCCGAAGTCGTGCAGGCGCCGGCGAGGCGCCCGTCGGGGCTGCGCGCGAGAATGCCGATCGTGTCATGGTCGAGCGCCGACCCACGCTGGTTCTCGATATTGGCCACCGGCTTGTATTCGGCCTTCTTGAGCCATTCCTTCCACGCCGCCTCTGCCTCGGGCGTCAGCAGTTCCTGCGCTGCGAAGCCTTGTTCGCGTGCGAACTGCGCCGCGCCGTCGCCGACCAGCATGGTGTGCGGCGTGCGTTCCATGACGCGCCGCGCGACGGAGATCGCATGAACGTAGCCTTCGAGCGCGGCGACCGCGCCGGCATGGCCGCGGTCGTCCATGATGATCGCGTCCAGCGTGACGTGGCCATCGCGGTCAGGGTATCCGCCCAGCCCGACGGAGTGATTGGCAAGATCCGCTTCCGGCACCTGCGCACCGGCTTCGACCGCGTCGATCAGTGTTCCGCCGGCTTTCCAGCGAGCATAGGCAGCGGCATTCGCCGCCGCGCCGAAATCCCATGTCGACACCACGAGTGCGGCATTGACGGCATTCTTCGTGGTGCCGGCAGCGCGTGCCGTTCCTGCCGCGACCGATCCGGCCAGGGCAAGTCCCAAGGTGTTGCGACGCGAGAATCCCATGCCCACTGTCCCCCGGCCAGAGATGGCCACCTCGATTTTTCGTTAGTTACGGAACGGCACGCCCTTCCCGAAGCCTGCCTTGCAACAAAGCTGTCATAGGTATTAAATAAATTCAATTCCAAAATTCAGATTGGCATTAGATTTTTCCGATTTTTGACGGAATATGTCGCTAATTGGTCTCACCTCATCGCGGAAAGGTCGCGCGATTCCGTCTCAGGCCTGCCTTGGCGGGCGGCCGTGCGGGTCGCGGGCGAAGCCCAATTCAGGCACGTTCTGCATGTGGAAGGTGAGCCTGCCGCCCTTCATGAGCTCTTCGTGGCCGATCCAGCAGCGGTCATGTGCTTTTCCGTTCCATTCCACGCGGCCGTAGTAGGGGCGGTCGGATCGGTTGCCCGGTGCGCTGACGATCAGTTCGCGGCCATTGCCCAGCCTGATCCGCGCTTCCTCGAACAGCGGACTGCCGAAGATGTAGATGCCGCTGACGGGATCGACCGGGTAGAAACCCAGAGCCGAAAGCACGTACCAGGCGCTCATCTGGCCGCAATCGTCGTTGCCGATCACGCCTGCCGGCCTGGCACGGTACATCAGCGCCAGCAGGCGGCGAACCATGGCCTGCGTCTTCCAGTGCGCACCGGTCCAGGCGTAGAGATAGGCAACGTGGTGCGAGGGCTCGTTGCCGTGCGCATACTGGCCCACCATGCCGCTGATGTCCGGCGGCGCGTTCTTCGGCAGGGTCGAAGGCGCGTTGAAGAAGGCATCCAGCTTGGCTTCGAGACCGGCCGGGCCGCCCATCGCCTCGGCCAGGCCATGGACGTCGTGCTGGTTGAGGAACGTCGCCTGCCAGCCGTTGCTCTCGGTAAAATCGCGCCACTTGTCCGAATGGCCGAGTTCGACCGGATCGTAAGGCTCGGTCCAGGAACCGTCGTCGAGACGCGGCCGGGCAAATCCGGTTTGCGTGTCGAACACGTTCTTCCAGTTGCCCGAACGTGCTTTCAGCCGCGCGGCGTCGTCTGCAGCACCTGCGGCGCCGGCGATCCTTGCGGCGGCATAGTCGTCATAGGCATATTCGAGCGTGCGGCTGACGCTTTCGAAGACCTTGTCTGCGGGGACGTAGCCCTTGGCGTCATATTCCGGAATGCCGCGGGAATTGTCGAGCACGGGCATCGTGAAGTCGAACGAGCGGCGGCGGATATTGGGCCAGGCGGCGGCGTAATCGCCGGGGATGCCCTTGGCCATGGCCTCGGCAAGGACCGGCACCGAATGCCAGCCCATCATGCAGCCGGTCTCCACGCCCTGCAGCGGCCAGACCGGGGGGCCATAAGGGCTCTGCTGGGTCTGGCGTATAAGATCGGAAACGAACTCCTCGACCCGCGCGGGCCGGATGAGCGTCTGCAGGGGGTGGAAGGCGCGGTAGGTATCCCAGAGCGAATAGGCGCTATAGGCTTTCTGGCCTGGCGCGAGTTGGTGCACCTTGCGGTCGAGCCCCATGGTGCGGTCATCGACGTCGGAGAACAGCGTGGGGCCGATCGCAGCGTGATAGAGCGCGGTTGCCATGATCGTGCGCTGTTCGGCGCTGCCGCCGGTCACTTCGATATGCGAAAGTTCCTCCGCCCATGCGCGGGCAGCGGCCTGGCGATAGATGTCGAAGTCGAAGTGCGTCGCCTCCGCCGCGAGGTTCGCGCGGGCACCGGCGATGTCCACGGCCGAAACGGCGGTGCGCAACACCAGCGGCGCGCTTCCGGCATCGTCGAAGTGGATGGCGGCCTTCAGGCGGCGACCCTTGACCTGCTTGCTGCCGGCAGGCTGGGGGCTGTCTTCGTCACCGAAGAATTCCACCCGGCTCGGCGGGCGGGAAAACTGCATCGCGAAGTAGATGTGCCGGCCCTTGGCCCAGCGGAACACCCGCCGCTGGCCGGTGAGAGTGCCGTCCGCGTCCAGTGCCATTTCCGCATCGTCGATCAGCGGATACTTGTCCGAGGAATCGAGCACGAGATGCGAGAGATCGATCAGCAGGTGGCCGGCTTCTCCAGCAGGATAGCTGTGGCGCTGGATGCCGGTGCGCAGCGTTGTGGTCAGTTCGCTGGACACGCCGTTTTCAAGCTGGACCCGGTAGTAGCCGGGTTCCGCCGTCTCGTTGCCGTAGCGCAGGCGATAACCTTCGTCCGGCCGGTCGAGCGGTCCCGGCTTGAGGCGGACCTCGCCCCGGCAGGGCACGACCAGCACGTCCAGCATGTCGCCGATGCCGGTGCCCGAAAGGTGGGTATGCGAGAAGCCGAGCAGCGAGGCGTCGCCGTGGTGATAGCCGGAGCAGGTGTCCCAGCGCGCAGTGTCGGTATCCGGGCTGAGCTGGACCATGCCGAAGGGCAGGGTGGCGCCCGGGAAAGTGTGGCCGTCGCCGCCGGTGCCGATGAAGGGATCGGCCACGGCATCAGTCCCGGTTCCGGCCGGCGCCGCTTCCGCTGCAAGAGCGCGGGTCGCGCCGGCAGGAACGGCGGCGGCCAGCAGCGCAAGGCGGCAGGAGCCGGACATCAGGTGGCGGCGACTCAAGGCAGTCATGTCTGGCATCCCCAGTCTATGAGGCCCCGTTCTACAAGGCCTCTTTCATAAAAGGACGGCGCCTGTCCGCAGGCAGGAAGCCCCGGACAGGCGCCGGCCCGTGTGCATGCAGATCTTAGTGAGGAGGAGGAGGACCTACACGCTTTTGCACGGGACTTAGAAGCTGAACTGGGCAGTCGCCGCGAAGACGCGCCCGTTCTTGTAGAAGGCGGTCGGCGCCGACTTGGTGCCGCTGTACGAGTAATACGTCGAATCCAGCAGGTTCTGGGCATTGGCCTGAACCGTGAAGTGCTCGTTGATCTTGTAGGAGATCGATGCGTCAAGCTGGTGATAGCCGTCGGTCGAATCCACCGAATTCAGGCGGCCGATGCCGGTGAAGTAGTGGCTGCGCCAGTTCCAGCTCACGCGTGCCTGGAACGGACCCTTTTCGAAGTAGGGGATCACGTTGATGGTGTGCTTCGAGAGGTAGGGCAGGTTGAGCACGTTTCCGTCGGCGTCCCGGCCGCCCCTCGCGTCGGCGAACGTGTAGTTCGTCAGGATGCCGAAGCCGCCCCAGATCGGGGTCTGGAAGCCCAGTGACACGCCGTTGACGGTGGCGTTCGAGGCATTGACCGGGCTGGAGACGATATAGGTCTCGTTCTGCTGGGTCAGGTTGTTGAACAGCACCTGCTGGCTCGTGGTGGTCACGATGTAGGACGAGATTTCGCGGCGGAAATACTCGGCCGAAAGCAGCGCGCTGTGTCCGAAGTACCATTCGGCTGAAAGCTCGTAGTTGGTGGAGGCGTAAGGCTTGAGGTCGGGGTTGCCGCCGCCTGCCGTCAGCTGCGTGTCGTTGCGGCTGAAGGCGCCGGCAAGCTGGCCGTAGCGCGGACGGGCGATGACCTTGGCGATCGAGCCGCGCAGCTTGAGCTGGTCGTTCACTTCCCAGCTCACGTTGATGCTGGGAAGGCCCTTCAGATAGTCGTTCGTGGCGCGGGTCGGCGTGTAGGTGTCGTTTTCGGCGGTGTAGAGGTAATAGTCCGAAACGTCCTGGGTATAGACCGCCCGGTAACCCACGTTGCCGCGGATCGGGCCGGTTTCGAAGTCGAGCTGCACATAGGCGGCGGCCGATTTCTCACGGACCTTGAACGAGGTTCCTTCGTCGAGGCCGGTATCGACGTAGATGCCGTTGTTCAGCGTGTCGATGACGTCGCCGCTGTGCAGCGTTGCGAACTGGTTGGCGTTGCCGCCGGAGCCCAGACCGCTGAACAGCCCCGATGGCGTCAGGGTGTAGTCGTAGTCGGCAAGGCTGATCGGATCGGTCAGGTAGACCTGCGATCCGGTGGCGCGCAGGCTGTTGACGTGATCCGATGCCTTCACGCCCATGCGCACGGACTTGAAGAAGCCGTCGTCCACGTCCAGCTTGGCGTCGAACTGGCCGTAATGCTCCTTGTCGCGCTGGCGCGAGGTGGCGATGCCGCCGATCTGGTATGCCTGGATGGTGCTGCCGTCCGGCAGCGTGACATCGCGCAGGTCCGAGCGGAAGAACGCGGTGGGGTCGGTCGGCGGGGTGGAGAACGTCACCGAAGTCTGGTTCTGCCCGTAGCTGTAGCTGAAGGGCATGTTGGACTGGAGGTTCATCAGGTATTCGGGGTTGGTGCCGCCCGTGGCCTTGGTCCAGCCCACGTTGCCCGACAACGTCAGGCGATCGGTTGCCTTCCACGTGGTGTCGAGATTGTAGCTGTCGGTCCGCACCTTGGTCTTGCGGTAGTTCATGTCCAGCTGCGAACTGGTGGAGGGCAGGTTGGTCGCGCCGAAGGATGCGTCCGTGACGAGCCCGTTGGAGATCGTTGCCGATTCCAGCGCGCCGGCGGCCCAGGTCGGAACCACGTACTGCGACTGGCTGAAGTTGTTGTAGGTGCCTTCGATGTGAAGGCCGGTAAGGTTGAATTCGAGGCGGTCGCTGGGCGCCCACTGCACGGCGAACTGGCCGCCGATGCGCTCGCGCGTCTGCTTGAAATAGGCGTGGTTGATGCCGTAGGGATAACGGGCGTTGGCCAGGTCTTCGGCGGTCCCGCCGGTCAGCACTGCGTTCGGGTTGTTCAGCGTGACGTTGCCGTCGGCATCGGTGGACGTGAAGTCCGAGCCGCTGTTGTAGCCGAAGTACTCGACGCCTGCACGGGCCAGCGAATCCCTGTCGTAAGTGCCTGCCACCAGGATGCCGAAGGTCGCGTTGTCGTTCTTCCAGCTGTAGAGCAGCGAGCCTCGCGGATTGCCGATTTCGGATCGATCGTTGTAGCCGTAGCCGATCGAGCCGTTGATGGTGTTCTTGTCGAGATCGAGCGGCTTGCGCGTGCGCACGATCACGGTGCCGCCCAGCGAACCTTCGTCGATCCGCGGTTCGGGGGACTTGAACACCTCGATCTGCGAGACGATTTCCGGCGCCAGCAACGAGTAGTTGAAGGTACGGCCGGTCACGTCGCCGGAATTGCCGCCCCAGTCTGCCGAAGCGATGGTGTGACCGTCGATCAGGACGCGGTTGAGCGCCGGGTCGGTGCCCTGGATGGAGACGCGCTCGCCGATGCCGAACTGGCGGTCCACGCTGACGCCGGGGATGTGGGACAGCGATTCCGCGACGTTGCGGTCAGGAAACTTGCCGATGCCTTCGGCGGTGATGACATCGACCACGGCGTCCGCATTGCGCTTCACGTTGATCGCGTTCGTCAGTGCGCCGCGGATTCCGCTGACCACGATCGCGTCCTGGTCGTTCTGGTCCTGCGGGGCTTCCTGTGCGAAGGCGGGGGCGGCGAAGCCCATGGTGGCGCTCGTCGCCAGCAGCATCGCGCGTGCTAGTTTCATCATAGTTTTCCTCATGACCCGAACCCGTGAGCGCGCCGTGACGTTATGTTTGCGGAAATGCGTGCCCGATAACTTCCTGCGGACAATGCCAATACAAAGCCAATGTCCTAATTCAATGTCACCAAAATAGATCCTCCTGTCCACAGTAAATTTCTTCTTGTTCGGCAAGGTGGTCGAAAATTGGCGGGAATGGTGGGAAAATGGGAGGTTGCGGCGGCTGGGCTGGCTGTTGGCGGCATTGGCTTTGCGGTGGAACGGGATGGCGCGTCGGGCCAAAGTATGTCCAATTTCCGACAGTGCGAATCGCCGGCCGTGACGGGGCCGGATGTCTTTTGGAAGGGGCGAAGTGCTCGAAATCTGTGTCGAAGATGCCGCCGGTCTTGCTGCCGCTGTCGCCGGGGGTGGCGGCCGGGTGGAGCTTTGCAGCGCGCTGGCGCTGGGCGGGCTGACGCCGCCGCGTTCGCTGGTCCGGCTGGCGGCGCAGGCGCCGATTCCCGTCCATATGCTCTGCCGCCCGCGAGAGGGCGATTTCGTCTACGGGCCGCAGGAAACCGCGCAAGTCTGCGACGATATCGATCTGGCCGCGGAAGCGGGGCTGGCGGGAATCGTCATCGGGGCGGGCGCTGCGGGCGGACTTGACCTGGCGGTTCTCGGCACCTGGCTCGATCATGCCCGGCGGGCGGGAACGGCACGCGGGGCGCGGCTTTCGCTGACCCTCCACCGCGTTTTCGACGTGCTGGACGACATGGAAAACGGACTGGAGCAGGCGGTGGCGATGGGGTTTGACCGGATTCTGACGTCCGGCGGCGCGGTGCGGGCGCCCGAGGGGGTGCGGATGCTTGCGCATCTCCATGAACTGGCCGCCGGGCGCATCGTGATTCTGGCCGGATCGGGGGTCTCGGCCGAGGCGGTGCCGGCGCTGCGCGCGGCCGGAATCGAGGAGTTTCACGCCTCCTGCCGCACCCCCGGCACGGCGACGACGGCATCGGGGCGGCTGGAAGAACTGGGCTTCCAGAAGGGAAACCGGCCGGTGACGGACGCTGCCGAGGTGTCCCGGCTGCAGGCTGCCATCGCGCGTGGGCAAGGCGGGTTGAACGACACCTAAAAGGGGTAGAGCGACACGCAGCGACCGCTGGCGAGGGTGGTGCCGGAAGAAAAACGCGCTTGCCCTTGCGAAACCAATTGCGCATCGCCTGCAGTTGGGGAATACCAATATAGAACTTATGTAGATATTGGTAAGCAGACGCTCCCGTCTGGCGCTTTTCCGCCGACCGGGGGCGGTGCGAAGGAGATTTCGCCGCAATGCAATCCGAAGTTGCTCATCCGTCCCAGTCGCTCATGGCCCGCGAGACCGCCGAGGCGCCGCAGGCCGTTCGCGCGTTCCTGGCCCGCAACCAGGACACTCTCGCATCGCTTGCGCAGGACCTGCGCGGCAGCCCGCCTTCGGTGGTGGTGACCTGTGCGCGCGGATCGTCCGACAACGCGGCGACTTACGCCAAATACCTGATCGAGACGCTGGCCGGTGTGCCGGTGTCCTCTTCCGCGCTCAGCGTTTCGTCGGTGTTCGGCGCCGAGATGCAGCCGGGCCGCGTGCTCGTGATCGCCATTTCGCAAAGTGGCCGTAGCCCCGACCTGCTCGCGGCGGTCGAGGCGCATCGCCGTGCGGGTGCCCGCGTCGTCGCGCTGGTGAATGACGAGACCGCCCCGCTTGCCGATCTGGCGCAGTGGGTGCTGCCGCTTCACGCCGGGCCGGAGAAGTCCGTTGCGGCCACCAAGTCCTACATCGCCTCGCTTGCCGGGGTCGCCGCCATCGTCGCGCAGTGGACCGGCGACGCCGCGCTGACGGAGGCGCTCGGCAGGCTTCCCGATGCGCTGGCCATTGCCGCCGGCACCGCGCCGTTCGATCTGGTCGAACGGCTTTCCGCAGCGACGAACCTTTTCGTGATCGCGCGCGGATACGGCTTCGGCATCGCCCAGGAAGGCGCGCTGAAGCTCAAGGAAACCTGCGGTCTTCATGCCGAAGCCTATAGCGCCGCCGAAGTGCGCCACGGCCCGATGACGATCATCAACGAAGGCTTTCCCATCGTAGCCTTCGCCACGTCCGACGCCAGCGGCGAAAGCGTGCGCGATGCCGCGCGCGAATTTGCCGGGCGCGGTGCGCAAGTCGCGCTGCTCGATGCCGAGGCACCCTTCGGCGAAGGCACGCTGGCCGCGCTTGCGGGCCATGCGGCGCTGGAACCGCTGCTGATGATCCAGTCCTTCTACCCGCAAGTGAACGCACTTTCGCTGGCGCGCGGGCTGGACCCGGACAATCCGGCCCACTTGCGCAAGGTAACCGAGACCCTGTGATGAAAACCGCCTTCGTCAACGGCAACGTCTATCTGGATCGCGCCTGGGCGCGCGATGCCGTGGTGACGGTGGAGCAGGGGCGCATCCTGGCCGCGCAGCGCGGGACGGAAGCCGACGAAATCGTCGATCTCGACGGTGGCTGGCTGGTGCCGGGCTTCATCGACGTGCAGGTGAACGGCGGCGGCGGCGTGCTGCTCAACGATGCGCCGACCGTGGCGGGAATCGCCGCGATCGCCGCCGCCCATGTGCGGTTCGGGACGACCGCCATGCTGCCCACGCTCATCAGCGCGACGCCTGACGTGATCGCGGCGGCGCTGGACGCGACGGACGAGGCGATTTCGGCCGGGGTGCCCGGTTGCATCGGCATTCACGTCGAAGGGCCGGTGCTCAACGCGAAGCGTCGCGGCATCCATACCGAGGGCAACTTGCGCCGGCTGGACGATGCCATGGTGGACCTGTTGACCCGCCCCCGCGCCGGCAAGGTACTGTTCACCATCGCGCCGGAATATCTTCACGCCGATCAGGCCCGTGCGCTGACCGGCGCCGGGGTGGTGCTCGCGATGGGGCATTCCGACGCCGATTACGAAACCGCGCGTGCCGCCTTCGACATGGGCGTTACCGGGGTCACTCACTTGTTCAATGCCATGTCGGCGCTTCATCACCGCAACCCCGGCATGGTGGGCGCGGCGCTGGAGAACCGCACGGCCTGGTGCGGGCTGATCGCCGACGGCTACCATGTCCATCCCGCCGCGATGCGCGTGGCGCTGGCGAGCCGCCCGCTCGAGCGCTTCATGCTGGTGACGGACGCGATGCCCTGCGTGGGATCGGACCTTGCCAGCTTCGAACTGGACGGCCGCGAGATCACCGTGGCGGAAGGGCGCTGCGTGGGCGCGGACGGCACGCTGGCGGGCGCGTCGCTCGACATGGCGGGCGCCGTGCGTAATGCCGTGGACATGGCGGGACTTTCGGTGGCGCAGGCGGTTGACATGGCCAGCGTGCAGCCGGCGGAATTTCTGGGCCTCGGTGCGGAACGGGGCGTGATCGCCGCCGGATATACCGCCGATTTCGTCCATCTCGATCGCGCCATGGCGCCGCAGGCGACATGGATCGCCGGCGAACGGGCATTCTGATATCGATTTCTGGAGACAAGCCAAAACTATGACTGCCTCCGTTTCTTCCATGACTGCCGAGCGGGCCATGACTCCCGCCGGGCACACCATCGTCGTCACGGCTCCGCTGGAGGGCTGGCTGGCGCCGCTGGCCGAAATTCCCGATCCGGTCTTCGCCGGGGGGATGCTGGGCGACGGCGTGGCCATCGATCCCACCGGCGGCATGCTTCACGCACCTTGCGCGGGAACGGTGGCCTCGCTTGCGGCGACCGGCCATGCCGTGACCCTGCGCCTTGAAGGCGGGGCGGAACTGCTGCTCCATCTCGGTGTCGATACCGTGGCGATGGGCGGGCGCGGTTTCACGCCGCTGGTGGCGCAGGATCAGGTCGTGGCGGCGGGCGATCCGCTGGTGCGGTTCGATCTCGATGCCGTGGTGACCGGCGCGGCCAGCGCGATGACGCCGGTGCTCCTGCTCGCCGGTGAGGAATGGACGCTGGAATCGAAGCGCGATCCCGGCCCGGTCAAGGTGGGCGATGTGGTGATGGCGCTGCGCCGCGTTTCGGGGACCGGCGCTGCCATGGGCGAGGCTGCCGGATCGCCGGACGAGGAACTGGTGCGCGAACTGCCGGTTCCGCTGCGCCACGGCATTCACGCCCGCCCGGCCGCGCGCCTGCGGCAGGTGGCGACGTCGTTCGAGGCGGTGGTCCGCATGGAAATCGCGGGCAAGTCCGCAAGCCTGCGCAGCCCGGTTGGCGTGCTGGCCCTTGGCGTCAGGCTGGGAGACCGTATTTCGCTTCACGCGCGCGGCAGGCAGGCGGGCGAAGTGCTCGACGCGCTGGAGGCCCTGATCGCCAGCGGCATGGGCGAACTGGCCCACGCCGATGAACAGCCCCCCGCACAGCCGGTGCGCGTGGCGGCTCCGGCGGCGCAGCGCCGGGTCACGCAGATCGCGCCCGACGGCACCCTGACAGGCGTGGTTGCCGCGCCGGGCGTGGCCGTGGGCGAGGCGGTCCGCTATCGCCTCGGCGAGGTGGAGGTTTCCGAAGGTTCCGGCGATCCCGCGACCGAGCGCGGCCTGCTGGATGAAACGCTGGCGGCGCTGCGCGCGAAGATCGCGCAGGAAAGCGAAGGCGCGCCGCCCCATGCCGCGTCGATCCTCGCCGCCCATGCGGTGATGCTGGAGGACGAGGACCTGCTCGCCGCCGCGCATGAGGCCATCGCGAAAGGCGACAGCGCGGGCGCGGGCTGGCGGCTCGCCATCGGCGCGCAAGTCGATCTCCTGCTGCGTTCGGGCGATGCGCGCCTTGCCGAGCGCGTGGACGACATGCGCGATCTGGAACGGCAGGTGCTTTGCGCGCTGATCGGCGGCGATGCCGCCGGCTTCGCGCTGCCGCAGGATGCCGTGCTGATCGCCGAGGATCTGCTGCCCTCCCAGCTCATGGCGCTCGATCCCGAGCGGCTGGCGGCGATCTGCCTCGTCAACGGCGGGCCGACGTCGCATGTCGCGATCCTTGCGGCCGGGCTCGGCGTGCCGATGCTGGTGGCGATGGGCAGCGCGCTGGACGATATTGCCGAGGGCGCGGTTCTGGTGGTCGATGCCGCTGCCGCGCGGCTCGAAACCGGCGCCTCGGCGGAGCGGATCGCCGGGGTTCGCGATCAGCTTGCCCTGCAGGCCGCTCGCCGCGCCGCCGCGCTCGAAGCGCGGGGGCCGTGCCACACCGCGGACGGCACGCGGATCGAGGTCTTCGCCAACCTCGGCTCGCTGGCCGATGCGCGGCAGGCGATGGCGAACGGCGCGGAAGGCTGCGGCCTGCTGCGCAGCGAATTCCTCTTCGTGGAGCGAGCGCAGGCGCCGGGCGCCGGTGAGCAGTTGGAGACGTACCAGGCCATTGCCGATGCGCTGGAGGGCCGTCCGCTGATCGTGCGCCTGCTCGATATCGGCGGCGACAAGCCCGCGCCGTTCCTGCCGATGCCGGCCGAGGAAAACCCGGCGCTGGGCCTGCGCGGCATTCGCGTCGGCCTTGCCTATCCCGAATTGCTGGAAGCGCAGGTCGAGGCGATCCTCAGCGTGCGTCCTGCCGGACAATGCCGGATCATGGTGCCGATGGTGGCCAGCCTGTCCGAACTGCGCGCCGTGCGCGGTGTGGTGGACGGCGTGGCGACGCGTCTGGGCCTTGCCGGGCCGGTGTCGCTGGGCATCATGGTGGAGACTCCCGCCGCCGCCGCAACCGCGGACATCCTTGCGCGGGAGGCCGATTTCCTCTCGGTGGGGACGAACGATCTCACCCAGTATGCGCTGGCGATGGACCGGGGCAATGCGGCGGTGGCTTCGGCCATCGACGGGCTCCACCCGGCGGTGCTGCGCCTGATCGCGCTCACTTGCGAGGGAGGGGCGCGGCATGGCCGCTGGACCGGCGTCTGCGGCTCGCTGGCGTCGGACCCGCTGGCGGTGCCGCTGCTGCTGGGCCTCGGCGTGGGCGAGCTTTCGGCAACGCCCGCGCAAGTGCCCGATATCAAGGCGCTGGTGACCGGGCTCGACATGGAACGCTGCCGCGCGCTGGCCGCGCGTGCGCTGGAATGCGGCTCGGCGGGCGAAGTGCGTGCGCTTGTACGCGAATTTCTGAAGGAGCAGGGGGCATGAGGCGGGTTCTCGAAACGTTGCAGCCGCTGGGCCGTGCGCTCATGCTGCCGATCGCGGTGCTTCCGGTTGCGGGGCTGCTGCTGCGGCTGGGCCAGCCGGACCTGCTCGACATTGCGCTGCTGAGCGCGGCGGGCGATGCGCTGTTTTCGCACCTCGGGCTGCTGTTCTCCATCGGCGTCGCCACCGGCTATGCGCGCGACGGCAACGGCGCGGCCTGCCTTGCCGGCATTGTCTGCTTCCTCGTCGCCACCGAAGGCGCCAAGGTGCTGATGCCGGTGCCGCCGGGCATCGATCCCGCGCTTTCGAAAGAGGCTTTCGCGGCAGCGGTGGCGGCGGCGAAGAGCCAGGCCATCGGGCGGCTCGACGTGCCGATCGGCATCGTCTCCGGCCTGGTCGGCGGGCTGTTCTACAACCGGTTCTCGGCCATGAAGCTGCCCGAATACCTGGCCTTCTTCGGTGGGCGCCGGTTTGTTCCGATCGTTTCGGGCGTGGCCGGACTGGTCATCGCCAGCCTTGTCGGCCTTGGATTCCAGCCCATCGTCACCGGGATCGACGGGGTGAGCCACGGCATCACCGGGCTGGGCGGCTTCGGACTGTTCCTGTTCGGCCTCATCAACCGGCTCCTGCTGGTGACCGGGCTGCACCATGTCTTCAACAACCTGTTCTGGTTCGTCTTCGGCGATTTCGACGGCGCCCACGGCGATATCCGCCGCTTCTTCGCGGGCGATCCCACCGCCGGAAGCTTCATGACCGGCTTCTTCCCGGTCATGATGTTCGGCCTGCCAGCCGCCTGTCTCGCGATGTACCGCGCGGCCCGGCCCGAGCGGCGCAAGGCGGTGGGCGGCATGTTCTTCAGCCTCGCGCTGACCTCGCTGCTGACCGGTGTGACCGAGCCGATCGAGTTCAGCTTCATGTTCCTCGCCCCGGTGCTCTACGCCATCCACGCGGTGCTCACCGGCATTTCGATGTGGCTCACCGATGCGCTGGGCATGCATCTGGGCTTCGGATTTTCGGCAGGACTGTTCGACTATGTGCTGAACTTCGGCAAGGCGACACGCCCGCTGCTGCTGCTGCCGGTGGGCCTCGTCTACTTCGCGGTCTATTACGGTGTCTTCGCTTTCGCGATCCGCAAGCTGGACCTCAAGACCCCCGGCCGCGAGGAAGAGGATGCCGCTGCGCCCGCCGCGAGCGAGGCTTCGGCAGAGCAGACGCGCGGGCACGCCTATCTTGCGGCGCTGGGCGGCAGCGGCAACCTCCTGGAGGTTTCCGCCTGCACCACGCGCCTGCGCCTCATCATCGCCGATCACGGCGCGGTGGACGAGGCGCGGCTGAAGGCGCTGGGTTCACGCGGGATCGTGCGCCCTTCGGACAAGGCGCTGCAGGTGATCCTCGGCCCGGTTGCCGATATCGTCTCGGTCGAGATCCGCGAGGCCATCGCGGCGGGACCTGCCCCGCTGTCGAAGCCGGTGACGGCCCCGGCAGTCACCGAAGCCGCCGCGCAGCTCCAGCTTCCGGCGAACCTTGCACAGGCCCTTGGCGGCGAGGGGAATTTGCGCGGCGCGGCGCGCTATGGCAACCGCCTCAGGGTCGAGCTTGGCGATCCGGAAATGATCGACGATGCGGCGCTGGTCGCTGCTGGAGTACGCGGCGTGGGCGCGACGGAAGGCCCGGCCATCCACTTGCTGTTTGCCGCCGCCGATCTGGACCGGATGGCAGCCTGACACCTGCCCTAACGCGCCCCGTCCCATTCGGCGGGGCGCGTGCGGGCCATATGGTCCGCAATGCGCTGGCGCTGCAGCGGCTCGGCCATATCGGCGCGAACGGTGTAGAAGGCGCTGAGGAAGGCCCGGTCCGCGGCAGTCAGGCCGGGCGGTGCATCGGCATCTCCCTGCGACGTGAACAGCGTCAGGATCGTTGGCGGCCCTTCCGCGCGGATTTCGCCCAGATGCGCGCCGGTGAGACCGCGAATTGCCGCATAGTCTGCCACTTGCCGCAAGTCGCGGTCGGCCATGGCTTCGCGGTCGATCAGAACGACGGAACTGACGATATCGCGGCGCGTGGTTGACGACAGGCGCGTTGACGTCTCCGTCTTCAAGGTCGTCACGCCGGTTGGCGAATAGCTGGGACGGTCACCGTCGCGGCTGCGGATTGCGGCCTTGATCCAGGCCCGGACGGGGCCGGGTTGTTCGAGAATGCGGCGGATATCGGCGCGCGATTGCCCGATCATGGCACCGGATCGCCCGTGGGACAGCCTCTGCACTGCCGCCCGGCTATCCTCCACGAAAACCACCATCAGGTTCGGTGCGCAACCTGCCGCTGCGACGGGCAAGCCTGCCGATGCGGCCACTTCGGCAATCCGGTCGATCACGACCTCGCCCGCCTCCGCAGGCAGTCCGGCGCTGCCGACGCAAAGCGGGTATGTGAACCGGGCCAGCGGCTCGTCGCTTTGGGCCGGGATGGCCATTTGCGCGACGAAGCGGTGGGCGGATTCCCTGGCGTCGGTCGCGGCGCAAGCCGTGGCCGGAACGAGAGCGGCGACTGCCCAAAGGCAGCCGGAAACGATGTTCATGCCAGTTCCCCTTTACGAAAGGGAAGTTACTGCATCCGCTCTCTTTTTCAAGTCGCTCAGGGGGTGACGTAGACGCGCCCCACCAATCCGCTCGGGTTGCCCTCGGTCGCCGCCACCAGCACGGCCAGCGTGCGCGGCCCCGGGCCTGGAGGGATCGCCGCCGTCAGTGCGGCAGGTGCCGCATCGGTCTTGCGCGCGGCCAGTTTGCCGTCGAGCCAGATTTCGGCGGCTCCCGCTATCCCGGCAAAGTGCAAGGTGCCGCCTTCTGCGGCGACCTTCTTCCACGGCGTGAAGCGGGTGCGATAACTGCGCCATCCGGCGCTTCCCGCAGGCGCGGCCACGCCCGGGCGCACGAAGTCCCACGAGTTGTTGTCGCCGTCCACCGGGGCCAGCGCCGGATCGGGCTTCTGCGGGAACAGGGCCGAGCGGCGCCAGTCGGTGATCGCCATTTCCGCCGGGACGACCGGGACTTGCGCGCGCGGTTCGCGCGGCGCCCGGGCGAGGCTGAGACGCGCGGAACGCAGGCCGCCTGCGCTTGCTTCCAGCGTGAGCCGCTGGCCGCTGGCATCGCCTTGGACGATGACCTGTGCAAGACCGTTGAACAGGGCGCGCTTGCTGCCCTTTTCGCTTGCATGGTCGTTGGGGTTGCCGTTGCCGAGGCCAATGATGTGCCCGCCTGAAATAGCGAACTCCACCGGCAGGTTGGCGGTGGGAACATGGCGTCCGCGTGCATCCACGCAGTCCACGGTGATCGCCTGCACGTCCTCGCCGTCGCTGGCCAGCGCCTGCCGGGCGGGCGTCAGGCGCAGGGCAACCGGCGCGCCCACGGTTTCGTGGACGGCGCGGGCCACGACCTTGCCGCCGCGCAGCGCCAGCGCCTCGATCCGGCCGGGGCGGTAGGGCACCTGGAAGGTGTGGCCCATGATCCGGTCGGCGGCGGGCACGCGCTCGATCACTTCGCCGTTCAGCCGCAGTTCGATGGCCTCGGCATTGGTGATCGCGAAGACCTCCAGCGTCTGCCCTTCGCGGCCCGGTCGCTCGTATTCGGGCCAGGTCCAGTGCGGCGCCAGCCAGATCACCGGGGCATCGTCGCGCCAGTGGGCGGAATGGATGCCGAAGGCGGTCTTGGGGAAGCCGCAAAGGTCCATGATGCCGAAGAAGCTGCTGGTCGAAGGCCAGGCATAAGGCGTCGGCTCGCCGTGATAATCGAAGCCGGTCCAGACGAAGCCGCCCGCCACGAAGGGGCGCTCGGCGATCATCTTCCACGTCTCGCGGTGGGTCGCGCCCCAGGAGGCTGCCTCCTTGTCGAACGAGGTGATGACCTGCTGCGCCGGGATGCTCTCGAAGGCGCCGCGCGTTTCGTAGGCGCTGGTGTCCTCTGAACTGGTGATCGGCTTGTCCGGGTGAAGGGCATGGAACTTGTCGTAGTCGCCCTGGTAATAGTTGAAGCCCATGACGTCGACGACGGTGGAGACGTTCTCGGGATTGTAGAACGAACCGTTCATCGCCGCCGTGACGGGGCGCTGCGTATCCAGCCTGTGCACGGCCTTGCGCATCCGGCGCACCATTTCCACGCCCGCATGGGTGCCCTGCATCGGCTCCTCGTTGAACACCGACCAGAGCACGATCGAGGCATGGTTGCGATCGCGGCGGACCATCCATTCGAGCTGCGCCAGATAGTCCGGCGCGGGGTTGAAAAGGCGGTTCTCGCCCATGACCACGAAGCCCAGCCGGTCGCACCAGTCCAGCACTTCCTTGGCGGGGGCATTGTGCGACATGCGGATGGCGTTGCAGCCCATCGCCTTCAGCCGCTGCAACCGCCAGAGCGCCAGCGCGTCGGGGATGGCGGTGCCGACGCCGGTATGGTCCTGGTGGATGCACACGCCCTTGAGCTTGGTCTCCACGCCGTTGAGCACCATGCCCCGCGCGGGATCGAAGCGCACCGTGCGGAAGCCGATGAACTGGCGCCGCGTATCCACGACCTGGCCTTCGTGCAGCAGGTCCACCTCGACGCTGTAGAGCACCGGGCTGTCGGGCGACCAGAGCTTCACCGCGCCGGGCGCGAGCTGGGCGGTGACTTTTGCCTGTTCCAGCGGCGCGACCGCGGCGCTGCCGCGCGTGCGGTGGATTTCGCGGCCTTCGGGGTCGAGCAGACGGGCGGCGATCTCGGCCTGTCCGGTGTCTTCGCCGACGTTCGACAGGCTGACTTCCACCGGCACGTGCCAGGTGCCGTCGTCCTGATGGACCGGATCGCAATAGAGCCCGTCCGTCTCGATCGACAGGGCAGGGCGGCTGACCAGCCAGACATGGCGGTAAAGCCCCGCGCCTTCGTACCACCAGCCCTCTCGCGCGGCGGCATCGACGCGCACGGCGATCCAGTTCACCTCGTCGCCGAAGCGGGCGAAGGGGGTGAGGTCGACGATGACGCTGCTGTAGCCCGACCAGGAGTGGGCCACTTCGCTGCCGTTGATCCATATCGTGGCATGGGTGGCGATACCGTCGAAATGGAGTTCGAGGCGGCGGCCTTTCTGGCTTTCGTCCAGCCGCAGCAGGCGGCGATACCAGCCGATCCCGCGCGGGCGGTAGCCTTGCGAGACATTGGCGTTTTCGCTCACGTCCTGCGCAATGGCCCAGTCATGCGGGAGGTCTACCGTCTGCCAGTCGGAATCGTCGAAGGCCAGCGCCGCCGCGCCGCGCGCATTGCCGGCCTTGACCGAGAGGTAGGTGGCGTTGTGGTCGGTGGGTTCGGGTACCGGCACCTCGCCCTCGTGGAAGCGCCAGCCGCGTTCGAGCAGGGTGCGCGAGGGGTCTGTTTCGGGCAGGCGGGGCGAGGGGCCGGGAAGCGGGGCCGGCATCGGCAGCCCGTCGGCCATGCCCGGTCCGAAGGCCGGGGCGGGAGCGGCAAGGGTCGAAGGCGAAAAGGCGGGCAGAAGGGTGGCGACGGCGCCCGTGGAGGCGCCGCGCAGCAGCAATTCTCGGCGTTTCATGAACCCTCGATCAGCTCGGCGACAAAGTCGTAGGAGTCGCCGCGATAGTAGGAGCGGGTGAATTCGACGGTGCGGCCGTCGCGCAGGAAGCCGTGACGCTCGATCAGGAGGCCGGCATGGCCGGATTCCACGCCGAGCATCCGCGCGTGCTCGGCCCCGAAAGGCACCGCGCGCAGGCGCTGGAGTGCGCGAACCGGGCGGTTGCCGCTCTTTTCCAGCGCGGCGTAAAGCGAATCCCCGACGACATCGAGGCTGGCGAGGCAGTACCCCGCGATCGTCGAGATTTCGAGCGCGAGCGGCTCGTCGTCGGCATAGCGGATGCGGGTGAAACGCAGGACGGTGCTGCCCGGCGCCAGGCCCAGCGCCATCGATTCCTCTGGGTTGACCGGCCCGGTCATGCGCGAGACCCAGGCGCTGGAGGCCCGCTTGCCGCGCGCTTCCATGTCCTCGCTGAACGAGGTCAGCTTCGAGAAGCTCTTTTCCACGCGGGACGCCACGAAAGTTCCGGCGCCGCGCCGCCGCGTCAGCAGGCCTTCCTCGACCAGACCGGCGATCGCCTTTCGCACGGTGATACGCGAAACGTCATACTCGATCGCGAGATTGCGTTCGGGCGGAATCGCTTCGTTCTGGTCCAGCACGCCTTCGGATATCGCATCGCGGATGAGCTGCTGGAGCTGGATGTACAGCGGCGCAGCATTGTCTTCCCGCAGGCGACCGATCCGGTCGGAAAATGACATTCGATCCCCCTTCGGTCCATTCTCTGCGAATGGCTTTACATTGGTCATGTCGCGCTGACAATCGCAGCAAATGGTCGCAGTTCAAGCCCAATTCGCAGGAATAGAATAAGACCTATTGCGGGAAAGGATATATTTTGGTTACGTTGCCTGCTCTGGTCACAAGAAAACGAGGGGCAGGTATGGGCACGACGGCAAAGGGATATCGGCAGCTGCGGACCGGAGGCGTGGTCACCGCCTCGATCCTTGCGGCACTGGCTTTTTCGGCTCCCGCGCAGGCCGCGCCTCTGGCGCTTACGCCGTGGCCCGCTTCCGTCGAGCAGGGCAGCGGCAAGCTGCTGGTCGCATCCGGTTCGGTCATTGCCGTGCCCGCGGGCGATGCGGACGCGGCGGAAGCGGCGCAGCTCCTTGCAGACCATGTGAAACGCGCGAGCGGTCTTGTGCTTGACGCCGGTTCTGGGGCCGGTTCTGGGGCCGGTTCTGGGGCCGGTTCTGCGGCCGGTTCTTCCGGCGCAGCACCCATCCGCTTCGAGCGCGATGCCGCGATTTCCGGCTCCGAGGCCTACCGGCTGACGGTGACGTCCGGCGGCGCGGTGATCTCGGCATCGGGCAAGTCCGGCTTCATCTACGGCGCGATGACGCTGTTGCAGCTGCTGACGGCCGATGCCGGCTCTGCGGGCAAGAGCGCCTCGGTTCCCGTGCTCACCATCCAGGATTCGCCGCGCTTTTCGTGGCGCGGGGTGATGGTCGATCCCTCGCGGCACTTCCAGCCGATGGAATTGGTCTACGCCATCGTCGACCGCATGGTGGAAGTGAAGCTCAACACCCTGCACTTCCACCTTTCCGACGATCAGGGCTGGCGCTTCGAGGTCAAGCGCTATCCCGAACTCACCCGCATCGGCGCATGGCGCCTGCCGCCGGACACCGGCGGCGCCATCGGCCCCCGGTCGGGCGGGTTCTATACGCAGGAGCAGCTCAAGGCGCTGGTGGCCTATGCGGCGGAGCGCGGCATCACCGTGGTGCCCGAGATCGACCTGCCGGGCCATGCGCAGGCGCTCGTCGCGTCCTACCCCGAAGTGGGCGTGCTGGGCGACCGGCCTGCCGTTTCGCATGACTGGGGGGTCAATCCCTGGCTGTTCAACCCGAATGACGCGGGCATGACTTTCGTGCGCAACGTGCTGGACGAACTGATGGAGGTCTTCCCCTCGCAGTTCATCCATATCGGCGGCGACGAGGCGGTGAAGGACCAGTGGGAGCGTTCGCCCGAAGTCCAGTCGCAGATGCGCAAGCTGGGCATCAAGACCGAGAACGAGATGCAGAGCTGGATGATCGACCGGTTCGGCGAATATCTGGCGCAGCATGGCCGCCGCCTGATCGGCTGGGACGAGATCCTCGAAGGCGGCCTGCCCGCTTCGGCATCGGTGATGAGCTGGCGCGGAGAGCAGGGCGCGGTGGACGCGGCCAACGCCGGGCACGACGTGGTGCTGACGCCAGCGCCCAACCTCTATCTCGACAATCTTGAATCGACCCTGCCGGACGAAGCGCCGGGGCGCATTTCGATCCAGACGATGGAAGCGGTCTATCGCTACGACCCGATGCCCAAGGGCATCGATGCCGCCAAGGCCAAGCATGTGCTGGGCGTGCAGGGCAATGCCTGGAGCGAATATATCGTCACCCCCTGGCAGTTGCAGCACAAGCTGTTCCCGCGCGTGGGGGCGCTGGCCGAGACCGCATGGTCGCCCGTGGTCACCGGAGAGAAGGACTATCCCGGCTTCCTCGCGCGGCTGACGCCGCAGATCCAGCGCTGGAAGCAGGGCGGGTTCGAAGTGTCGGACAGCGCCTTCGGCGTGGCCTTCACGCCCACCCAGACCCGCGCAGCCCAGCTCGATGCGAAGAGCATCGGCGTGGCGCTGGCGAACCAGGCCTCCTACGGCACGATCCGCTACACGCTGGACGGCAAGGCGCCGGCGGCGAAATCGCCCGCTTATGCCAAGGCGCTTGTCGTGAAGCCGGGCACGGTCGTCACCGCCGCCAGCTTCGCGCCGGACGGCACGCAGCTTTCCGCCCCGCGCCGCTACGATACCGCGCGCGAGACGCTGCTGACCTCCACCGCCTCCACGCTGGTTGCCTGCCCGCGCGGGGCGCAGGGCCTGCGCGTGCCGCTCACCGCCGATGCGACGGCGAACGGCCCGGCCTACAACGTCAACATCTTCGACACCTGCCAGGCCGACGACCATGCGCCGCTGGCTCATGCGAAGACGATCACCGTCTCGGTCGCGCGGCTGCCGCGCAACTATGGCCTTGCGCATGAGGCATCGGCGCTGATCGAACACTTCGCGGTGACCACGCACGGGGAACTCGTCATCAGCGCGGGCTGCCGCGCGGCGGAAAAGGCCGCAAATCGCAAGCAGAAGGAACATGCGCCGATGCCCGGCGCAACGGTGCTGGCCACGTTCGCGCTGCCCGATCCCGACGCTTCGCCGCAGCAGTACACGTTCACCGCGAACCTGCCTGACCGGCCGGAGCTCAAGGACGAGGCCGACGTCTGCTTCCAGTTCACCTCGCCGCTTTCCGATCCGTTCTACGCGGTAGAGAAGGTGGTCTACGGGGAGAAGGCGAAGTGAGGATGGCGGGCAGGCTTGCAGGTCCGTTCGCAAGCGGGGCGCTGGCCCTCTGGCTGGCGGGCGTTTCGGGGGCCGCGCTGGCGGCCCCGCCCACGCAGACCGCGCTTGACGAGGGCTGGCAGGCCCGCATCGCGCCGGGCGATACAGCTGCCGTAAAGGCCCATCCCAAGGCCGCGCGCTGGTTCCGCGCGCAAGTGCCGGGCACCGTGCAGCAGGACCTGATCGCCACGCGGCAGGTGCCCGATCCGTTCCTCGGCACCAACGAGGCGGCGATCCAGTGGGCCGGGCTGACCGACTGGGAACTGCGCCGCACGCTGGACGTGAGCGCCGAAGCCATGGGCCGCGAGCATCTCGACCTCGTGTTCGACGGGCTGGATACTTTCGCAACCGTGTTCATCAACGGCAGGCAGGTGCTCAAGGCCGATAACGGCCACCGGCAGTGGCGCGTCGCCGCCAAGGCATTCCTCAAGCAGGGCCGCAACGAGATCCTCGTGCGCTTCGCCTCGCCGATCCGCACCTTGCAGCCGATGGTCCTGGCCGAGGCGCATCCGCTGCCCGGCGAATACGATTCCGCCTTCGGGGATGAGCCCAAGGGCAAGCAGACTTCCGCCTATATCCGCAAGGCCAAGTACCATTACGGCTGGGACTGGGGCCCGCGCATCGTCAACCAGGGCATTTCCGGGCCGGTGCGCCTGGAAGCCTGGGACGAGGCACGGCTCGGCGCCTTCGAGGTCGTGCAGGAAGCGCTCGGCAAGGACGAGGCGCGGCTGGTGGCGAAGTTCCGCGTCTTCGCGGACAAGCCGGGCAAGGCGCAGTTCGCCGCCCGCGTGACCGGACCGGACGGGCAAGCGCTCGCCCCGGTCTCGCGCGAGGCTTCGTTCGATGCGGGCGAAAGCGTGGTCACCGTGCCGCTGACGGTCGCCGCGCCGAAGCGCTGGTGGCCGGTCGGCTACGGCGATCAGCCGCTCTACAAGGTTTCGGGCGAGATCGCTTCGGGCGCGGGCGCCGGAGCCAAGGCGGCCCGTATTATCGGTCTGCGCGAGGTCGAACTCGTGCGCGGGGGCGGCGCTTTCGGCTTCCGGGTGAACGGCGTGACGGTCTTCGCCAAGGGCGCGAACCTCATTCCCTTCGACATGTTCCCCTCGCGCGTTACCGACGCGAAGATGCAGTCGCTGCTGGAGGATTCCCGCGCGGCCAACATGAACATGATCCGCGTCTGGGGCGGCGGCTACTATCTGCCGGACAGCTTCTACGACATGGCGGACCGCATGGGCCTGATGGTCTGGCAGGACTTCATGTTCGGCGGCGCGGTGCCGCCTGCCGACGTCGCCTACCGCGAGAACGTGCGGATCGAGGCGGACCAGCAGGTCGAGCGGCTCGGTTCGCACCCCTCGATCGTGATCTGGGCGGGCGGCAACGAGGTTATCTCCGGCTGGGAAACCTGGAGCGACCGCAAGGCCTGGAAGAAGGCCGTCGGCGCCGAGGAACACGAGCGCATGGCGACTTCGATGACCGTGCTGTTCGACCGCGTGCTGCGCGGCGCCGTGACGGATCATTCGCCGACCACGCCCTACTGGCCGGGTTCCCCTTCGACCGATTACGAAGGCCCGGTCGATACCGATGCCGCGGGCGACCGCCATTTCTGGGATGTTTGGTCGGGCTCCAAGCCGGTCGAGAACTATACGCTTTCCTGCCCGCGCTTCATGTCGGAATACGGGTTCCAGGCGATGCCGGTCATGGCGACGATCCGCGGTTTCGCGGGCGATGCGGCGCAGGCGCCGGACAGCCCGGTGATGAAGGCGCACCAGAAGTTCCTCGCGGGCGAGGGCAACGAGCGCCTGAAGTTCTACCTTGACGCAAGGCTGCGCCCGGCAAAGGATCTGGCGGACTTCGTTTACCTCACGCAAGTCAACCAGGCGCAGGCGATCGATATGGCCGCGCGCCATCACCGGGCCTGCGCGCCGGTGACGCTGGGTTCGCTCTACTGGCAGCTCAACGATGTCTGGCCGTCGATCTCGTGGGCGAGCGTGGACTATGAGGGGCGCTGGAAGCTGCTGCACTACGCCGCGCGGCACTTCTTCGCCCCGCAGGCGGTGGTGGCCGAGCACAAGCAGGGCGTGACCAGGGTCAGCTTCGCGTCGGACGCCACCAGCCCGGTCGCGGCGGAGTGGCGCCTGACCGGCTACGGGATGGACGGCACGAAGCTGGGCGAAGCGGGCGGGGCGGTGACGCTGGCTCCGACGACCGCCACTACCGTTCCCGATGTGTCGGACGCTGCGGTCTTCGCGAGTGCTCCGGTAGAGGCGAGCTATGCGGTGGCGGAACTGGTGATCGGCGGCAAGACCGTCTCGCGCCAGATCGTCGAGCGTGCCTTGCCAAAGGCCATGGCCTATCCCGCGCCCGGCCTTGCCGCGACGTGGGACGGCAAGGCGGTGACGATCACCGCCAAGGCGCTGGCCCGCGCGGTCATGCTCGATTTCGGCGCAGTGGATGCGCAGGCTTCGGACAACGGCTTCGACCTGCTGCCGGGTGAGAGCGTGCGGATCGAGATCACCTCGAAGGCCGATGCGGCGGCGCTGCGCAAGGCGCTGGTGCTGCGCACATTGGCGGGAGAAGGGTGATGAAGGCGCTGTTCCCGATCACCCTCGCCATGGTTCTGGCGGCGCCTGCCGCCGCTCAGGACCTGTCGGGCGAGGCCGATCCCGCCGTGCTCGCCGCCATCGCCAAGGCCGATCTGGCCGAGAAGGCGGACCAGCTCCAGAGCACCGCACCTGCCGCGAAGGCCATGGGCCTGCCCGCCTATGACTGGTGGAACGAGGGCCTCCACGGCCTTGCCCGCAACGGCGTGGCCACGGTGTTCCCACAGGCGGTCGGCCTTGCCGCGACCTTCGATCCGGCGCTGATGGAAAAGGTCGGCACCGTCGTCTCCACCGAGGCGCGCGCCAGGTTCAATGCCAAGCCCGTGGATGCCGACCGGCGCATCTACGAGGGCCTGACGATCTGGTCGCCCAACATCAACATCTTCCGCGACCCGCGCTGGGGCCGGGGTCAGGAGACTTACGGCGAGGACCCGTTCCTCACCGGCTCGCTGGCGGTCGGCTTCATCAAGGGTCTGCAAGGCCCCGATCCGCTCCATCCGCGCGTGATCGCGACGCCCAAGCACCTCGCCGTCCACTCCGGCCCCGAGGCCGGGCGCGACAGTTTCGACGTGGATGTCAGCCCGCAGGACCGCGAGGCGACTTACCTGCCCGCCTTCCGCAAGGCCGTGACCGAGGCCAAGCCGCTCTCGCTGATGTGCGCCTACAACTCCACCCACGGGGTGCCGGTCTGCGCCGACGATGCGCTGCTGAACGGCACTCTGCGCCGCGACTGGGGCTTCAAGGGCTTCGTCGTGTCGGACTGCGATGCAGTGGCGAACATCTGGATGTTCCACAATTACCGCTACGACGCCGCCGAGGCTTCGGCCGCGGCGATCAAGGCGGGCACTGATTTCGACTGCGGCACGACTTACGCCGCGCTCACCCAGTCGGTGGCGCGCGGCCTGCTCACCGAGGCCGAGGTCGACCGCGCGCTCGCCCGCTCGCTGGAGGCCCGCTACAAGCTGGGCATCGCCTTCGGGGCGGCCAATCCTTGGGCGAAGATCAAGCCGGGCGAAGTCAACACCCCCGCCCACCGCGCCCTCGCGCTGGAAGCCGCGCGCAAGTCGGTGGTCCTGCTCCAGAACGAGAACGGCCGCCTGCCGCTGAAGGCCGGAACCCGCCTCGCCGTGATCGGCACCAATGCCGACGATCTCTCGGTGATCGAGGCCAATTACCACGGCACCGCCGCCGATCCGGTAACGCCGCTGGAAGGCATCCGCCGCCAGTTCGGCGCGGCCAACGTCGCTTATGCGCAAGGCTCGGTGCTGGCCGAGGGTGCGCCCGTGGTCGTGCCGGAAACCGCGCTCGTCGCGGATGGCAAGCCCGGTCTTCGCGCCGAATATCTCGACATGTCGGGCAAGCGCGTGTTCGTGCGGCAGGATCGCCGCGTGGACTTCAACCTCACCCGCACCGCGCCCAAGGGGCTGGACGCCAAGGGCTTCAAGGTGCGCTGGAGCGGATCGCTGGTGCCGCCGGGAGCGGGGACCTATCGCCTCGCGCTCGACATTCCGGCCTGCTGGAAGGACTGCACCCGCCATGACGACGTGCGCCTGAGCATCGGCGGCAAGGAACTGCACAGCGGCGTGCTCGGCAAGCAGCGGGTCGAATTCGACATCGCATCCGATGGCTCGCCGCAGCCGATCAGCCTCGAACTCGACCATTACGGCGAGGACGAGGGCCTGCGCCTCATGTGGCTGCCGCCCGCCGAGGCTCAGCGCGCCGAGGCCGTGAAGGCCGCTTCGCAGGCCGACGCCATCGTTGCCGTGCTGGGCCTTTCGCCCGATCTCGAAGGCGAGGCGCTGCAGGTGCAGGTGCCCGGCTTCGTCGGCGGCGATCGCAGCGATATCGCGCTGCCCGAACCGCAGGCCAAACTGCTGGAGGCGCTCCACGCCACCGGCAAGCCGGTGATCGTCGTGCTGACGAATGGCAGCGCGGTCTCGGTCGATCCGGCCATGGCCGATGCCGTGATGACCGCATGGTATCCGGGCGAGGCGGGCGGCACCGCCATTGCCGAGACGCTTGCCGGGGCCAACAATCCCTCGGGCCGCCTGCCGGTTACTTTCTACAAGTCGACCAGCGACCTGCCCGCCTTCGTCGACTATTCGATGAAGGAGCGGACCTATCGCTACTTCACCGGCAAGCCGCTCTGGGCCTTCGGCCATGGCCTGAGCTATACGACTTACGGCTACGAGGGCGCCAAGGTTTCCGCGCCCGCGCTGGGCCAGCCCGTGACGGTCACGGCCACCTTGCGCAATCTTGGAAGCATGGCGGGCGAGGAAGTGGTGCAGGCCTATGTCGTGCCGCCGGTGATCGAGCCGCGCCCGATCATGACGCAGGGCGTGTTGCAGCGCCAGCTTGCCGCCTTCACGCGCGTTCCGCTGGCAGCGGGCAAGTCGCGGGAAGTCTCGCTGACTATCGATCCGCGCAGCCTGTCGGTCGTGGATCGTCGGGGCACGCGCAAGGTCGTGCCGGGCGACTACAAAGTGTGGATCGGCGGCGGACAGCCGGGTGACGGCGCGGGCGCATGGGTGCAGTTCACCCTGACCGGACAGGCGCAGGAGCTGCCGAAGTGATGACTAAGACAAACCTCGACCGCCGCAGCACGTTGGCAGGCGCCATGACCGGTGCCGCCGCGCTCGCCATTCCGGCCACGGCCCGTGCGGTGACCATCCCCATGCCGCAAGGCGGAGGCCGTCCCCCGGTGTCGGATCGCCGCTACGTCAGCCGCGCGGTGGAGGCCGAGATCGACCGCGTATCGCGCAAGATTGCCGATCCCAAGCTGCGCGCGATGTTCGTGGGCTGCTATCCGAACACGCTCGACACCACCGTCTACATGGACAGCGTGGACGGCCGTCCGGACGCTTTCGTCATCACTGGCGACATCCCCTGCCTCTGGCTGCGCGACAGCACGGCGCAAGTGCTGCCCTACCTCCATCTGGTGAACAAGGACCCGGCGCTCACCGCGCTGTTCCGGGGCCTGATCGCCCGCCAGTCGCGCTCGATCCTGATCGATCCTTATGCCAACGCCTTCATGCGCGATCCGTCTGCGAAGACCAATCTGTCGTGGGCGCTGAAGGACCAGACCGACATGAAGCCCGGCGTCGCCGAGCGTAAATGGGAGATCGACTCGCTCTGCTATGCGATGCGGCTCGGCTTCCGCTACTGGCGCCAGACGCGGGACAAGCTGCCTTTCGACCAGACCTGGGCCGAAGCCTCCCGCGCCTGCGTGCGCACCTTGCGCGAACAGCAGCGCAAGGGATCGCCCGGACCCTATCGCTTCCTGCGCACCAGCAACCGGCCGACCGAGACCATGCAACTCGACGGCTGGGGCGCGCCGAGCCGTGCGGTCGGGCTGATCCACTGCGGTTTCCGCCCCTCGGACGATTCCTGCACGTATCCGTTCCTGATCCCGGCCAACCTCTTCGCGGTGACATCGCTGCGCGAGATGGCCACCGTGGCCGAGCAGGCCCGCGGCGACACCGCGCTGGCCGCCGATGCCCGCGCGCTGGCAAGCGAGGTGGAAGCGGCGCTGCGCCAGTGGGGCACGATGCTGCTGCCGGACGGCCGCCGGGTCTGGGCCTACGAAGTGGACGGCTTCGGCAACGCGATGTTCATGGACGATGCCAACGTCCCCTCGCTGCTGGGTCTTGCCTTCCTCGAATGCGTGGACGCCGCCGATCCGCTCTGGAAAGCCACGGCGGAGGCCTGCTGGTCGGACGCGAACCCCTACTTCTTCCGGGGATCGAGGATCGAGGGCATCGGCGGGCCGCATGTCGGGCTTGGGCAGGTCTGGCCGATGAGCCTAATCGTGCGCGCGCTGTCGAGCAGCGATCCGCTGGTGATCCGCGCGATGCTGCGGATGCTGCGCGATACCGACGCGGGCACCGGCTTCATCCACGAGGCGGTGGACAGCAACGATCCTGCCAAATTCACGCGTGACTGGTTCGCCTGGGCCAACGGGCTCTTCGGGGAACTGCTGGTCAAGCTGGCCGATACCCGGCCCGAACTGCTTTCCGCGCCGCTCTGACACGCGCCTGCCTTTACCAAAGGACTGACGATGGACTTTTCCCGCCGCCGTTTCCTCGCCACTTCCGCCGTCGCGGCGACTGCGCTTGGCGCCGACGCCGCGCAGGCCGCGCGCCGCGCCGCCGGTGATGCCGCCGCGCCGCTGCCCTCGGGCGCGGTTCCCTCGGCGCGGCAGTGGAACTGGCACGCGCACGAAATGTACGCTTTCGTGCACTTCGCCATGAACACCTTCACCGACAAGGAATGGGGCTACGGCGACGAGGACCCCAAGTGGTTCAACCCGACAGATTTCAATGCCGACCAGATCGTTGCGGCGGCCAAGGTTGCGGGAATGCGCGGCGTCATCCTGACCGCCAAGCACCATGACGGCTTCTGCCTCTGGCAGACCCAGCTTACCGAGCATTCGATCCGCAACAGCCCCTACAAGGCGGGCAAGGGCGATATCGTTGCGGAAATGTCGGAGGCGTGCCGCCAGGCGGACATGCTGTTCGGCCTCTATCTCTCGCCGTGGGACCGCAACCACGCGGAGTACGGCCGCCCGGCCTATATCGACTATTACCGCAAGCAGTTGACCGAACTGTGCACCCGCTACGGCAAGCTGTTCGAAGTCTGGTTCGACGGCGCCAACGGCGGTGACGGTTACTACGGCGGCGCGCGCGAGGCGCGCAAGATCGATGCGCCGAAGTATTACAACTGGCCCTCGATCGTAAAGCTGGTCCACGAACTTCAGCCCGATGCCTGCACGTTCGATCCGCTTGGCGCCGATGTGCGCTGGGTCGGCAATGAGGACGGCGTGGCGGGCGATCCCTGCTGGCCGACGATGCCGAACGTTCCCTATGAGCAGGATGTGGGCAATGCGGGCCTGCGCGGGGGCGAGATCTGGTGGCCGGCGGAAACCGACGTTTCGATCCGGCCCGGCTGGTTCTATCACGCCGACGAGGATTCCAAGGTCAAGAGCCCGGCGCGCCTGATCCGCCTCTACGACGAATCCGTGGGCCGGGGCACCAATCTCAACCTGAACCTGCCGCCTGACCGGCGCGGCCGGATCGCCGATCAGGACGTGAAGATCCTCAAGTCGTTCGGCGATGCGATCCGCGCGACCTTCGCGAAGGATCTGGCGCAGGGCAGCGTCGCCCATGCCAGCGCCTCGCGCGGGGGCCGCTTCGTGCCCGCCCAGGTGCTGGACGGCCAGCGCGAGACCTACTGGTCCGCGCCCGACGCCGTGCTGACCCCCACATTGACGCTCGACCTCGCGCCGGGCACGCGCTTCGACGTGGTGCGCCTGCGCGAATACCTGCCGCTGGGTATCCGCGTGACCCGCTTCGCGGTGGAAGCGGAGATCGACGGCCAGTGGCAGCGCCTTGCCGAGAAGGAATGCATCGGCGCGCAGCGCATCATCCGCCTGCCGCAGCCGATCGCGCCGCGCCGGGTGCGGCTGGTCGTCCTCGAAGGCAGCGCGGCGCCGGCGATCTCGGAATTCGCGCTGTTCGCCTCGGTGGCGCCTGTCGATGTGCCGGCGATCGTCTCGACCGATCCCAGCGTGCTGGATTCCACCAAGTGGACCATCGTTGCCGCCAGCGCGCCGGGCGCGGAACGGCTGCTGGACAATGATGCGGCGACGATCTGGAAGCAGCCCGCCCCCCAGCCGGGCAAACCCGCGCGCGTGACGGTGGACCTTGGCCGGGCCGAAGCGCTGGGGGGTTTCACGCTGACGCCGTCCCGGCAGGTCATGGCCGATTCCGCGCCGCCCCGGGGCTACGTCGCCGAGACCAGCCTTGACGGCAAGACCTGGAAGCGCAGTGCGGCAGGGGAATTCGGGAACATCGCTTATGCGCTCGCCACCCAGCGCATCGCCTTCGCCGCTCCGGTAAAGGCACGCTATCTGCGCCTGACCTTCGAGGCCACGGCGCTTCCCGCCGGGATGCTCGCCATCGCGGGGCTGGGCGCCTTTACCGGAAGGACCTGAATTCGGCGCAGGCAGGGCTGGGGGGCGGCGCCGAAGCGCCGTTTTCAGGCCTTGCCCGCCTCGATGGCGATGCGGATCGCCTCCATCGTGTTCTTGGCGCCGAGCCTGGCGATCATGTTGGCGCGGTGGATCTCGACCGTCCTCGGGCTGATCGACAGTTCCTTGCCGATGAGGCGGTTCGACTGGCCTTTCGCCACGCCGATCAGCACTTCGTGTTCGCGCTTGGTCAGGCGCGAGATCAGCGAGGCGGCGGCGGATTCGCGCGGGTGATAACGCCCCGGCACATCGGCCGTGCTTGCCGCCCGGGTGAGGATATCGCGCAGTTCCGCCATGTCCTTGGTCGGGATCACGTAATCGGCCGCGCCTTTCGATATCAGTTCCACGATCCGCCGCACATTGACGACGAGGCTGTATATCACGACGGGAATGCGCTGGGCATTGATCGATTTCACGAGGAAATCGTCCAGCACGTTGTCGTTGTCGCCAATAAGAGCGATCGTGGGGTGACGCGCCGAAAGATCGGTGAATTCGCACGAATATTGAATATTAAAAATATCGTCGACCTGCTTGAGGATCGAGGTGACGTATTTCTTGCGTTCGTTGTCATCGTCGATGAGTATGATGTTCAGCGTGTCGTTCATGTCCCTGTTCCGTGAATGATATTGATGGATTGCCGGTTCTGGTCGCTGCGCGATGGCCGGTGGTTCATTCGGCCGCCGGGAAGCCGGGCGCGGCGTCCGGCCGCCGGGGCGCGGTGCGCCTGATCCTCATGTTCTTCACCTGCCGCATGACCTGCGAGGCGGCCCAACGCGGGGCGATGGCGGCGAGAAGCAGCGTGTTGCGGTAGGACGGCCGCCGTTGCCGGTTGGCGCTGAGGCGCCGGATCTGCACCGAGGCGAGCCGGGCTTCGCGCGCAGACAGGCCGGAATCCTTCCATGCGGCGATCTCCTGGTGAACGCGCGCTTCCGAAGCGCGGATCTTGTCGATCGGCGCGATCGAGATGAGCTGTCCGGGAGAGCGCCGGTACCAGTAGCGCACGCTGTTCTCGCGCCAGAAGGTCGCGCCGAGATGGAGCAGTTCGAGGTAGAAGATGATATCCGCGAAATAGAGCGCATCCTTGAAGCGGACGGCGGCGGTCTTCGCGCTGCGGCGGTAGCTGAACCCGGTCGGGCCGCCGATCGGGTTCCAGGCGACGGAATGGCGCGGAATGATGCCCTGGGGCAGGTCCGGGATGGTCATGCGGACATGCCTGACGCTTTGCCCGAAGCTCAGCCCGGCGATGGAGATGCAGTCCACCTGCGGATTGCCCTGGTAGACGCCGACCGCGCGGCGCAGGTGATCGGGGTCCCACACGTCATCGGCATCGAGGAAGAACACGAAGTCGCCGGTGGCCCGGTCCAGCGCGGTGTTCCTTGCCCCGCCCGGTCCCTTTTCCTGGGCATTGTGCAGGAACAGGGTGGCGACATTGCCGTGCCTGTCGTCGGCCGGCAGCACGGCCTGCCTGTCGTCCACCACGATCAGGTGCTCTATCTCTATGCCGGAATCCTGCCGCGCGACGGACTGCCTGGCTTCCGCGAGGAAATCGTCCAGGGCGAGTGTCGGGGTAACGATGCTAACTTTCATGGGCGCTTCTCCAATAGAAGAGCGAGGACAGCAGATTCTCGCGGATGCAGATGGTGAGGTAGGCGAGCGCAACGCAGGCCTCGATGATCGTCAGGGTTGCCGCGGCGCCGAACAGGCCCATCAGGCGGGTCATCGCGAAATAGGCGGGAATGCCGATCGCGCCGGTGGTAAGGGTTACCTGCCGCACGATGGTGTCGCGCTTGGCCGCCAGTACCGCATTGTTGACGAGCAGGGTGGAAAGGCCGACCAGCGCGGGCAGCGGCGCCATGATGAGGATGCAGCGGGTGATGCCCTCATAATGGTCGAGCCCGATGGCGGTCAGCAGCGCCGGTCCGCCCAGTGCGATGACCAGCGACATCCCCACAGAAAAGAGCAGGGCCGTGCCGTTCAGGCGCAGCAGCCGGGTGGCCAGCTCCCGCTCGCCCGAGGCATAGCGCACGCTCAGCGGATAGGCGGTCATGAACAGCGGTGCCGAGCCCTGCTGCATCGCCGTCACCAGCCGCTGGCACAGGCCGAACGCGCCGACGATCTCGGGAGACTGGACGATGCCCAGGATCAGCACGCCGGCGCTGGTGTAGGAAAACACGCCGAGCTTCATCACGAAGATGTCCCGCCCTTCGCGCAGGAGCGATGCGGCCAGTTTCGGCCTGAAGCTCAGCGCGAAGTAGCCCTTGCGGTGCAAGAGCAGCAGGCCCGAGAGATGGATCGCCAGGATCGCGCCGCACTGGGACAGGAACAGGCCGTCGATGCTGTGGAAATGGTAAGCCACCAGCGCCACGCCCAGTCCCGCCAGCCGCACCGGCGCGGTCAGCAGCAGGAACTCCCTCTGCAGCGACAGTGCGATGAAGATCCAGGTGGGGATGATCCCGTTCAGCACCATGAACACCAGCACGCACAGCGCCGTGGCCACGCCGATCGAAGGTCCGGCAATGCCGATCGCGACGAAGGCGGCGAGCAGCGCGGCGAAGAAGAACCCGGTCTGGACGAGCATGATCGCGCCGATGACTTCGGCGATCCGCGCGGGGTTCTCCAGCGCCAGCGAGATTTCGCGGGCGCCGGAGTACCGGAAACCGTATTCCAGCCCCACCAGCACGAGCGAGCCCGCGCCGAGGTAGAACACCACTTCGGACCCGATCACCTGGCTGGCCATCGCGGCGGCCAGCCAGGTGATGAACGCGGGATATCCGATCTGGAAGCCGTGCAGCACGAAAGTGGACGCGAGCCTCATGGCGCGCAGGCCCGGCGATGGCGGGCGAAGGAGCCGGGGGCGGTCATGGTGCGGTGCGCTCCGCCAGATGCCGTTCCCAGGCCAGCGCATGGCGCACGATCGTGTCGAGGTCCTCGTGCGCGGGGCGCCAGGGCAGGGCGGCGGTGATCCTGCCGTTGTCCGCCACGAGGGCGTTGGGATCGCCCGCCCTGCGCCCTTCGAGGCGGCGAACTATCGGGCGGTTGGTCACGCGGTCCACCGCATCGAGCACTTCCAGCACCGAGAAGCCGCGCCCGTAGCCGCAATTGAAGGTGTGGCTGGCCGCCGGATCGGCGATCAGCGCGCCAAGCGCGAGGACGTGCGCGTCGGCAAGGTCCGACACATGGATATAGTCGCGCACTCCGGTGCCGTCTGGCGTGTCGAAGTCGGTCCCGTAGACCGACACCGCCTCGCGCTTGCCCAGTGCCGCTTCGACGGCGACCTTGATGAGATGGGTGGCGCCCAGCGTCGATTGCCCGGCCCGGTTTTCAGGGTCTGCCCCGGCGACGTTGAAGTAACGCAGGGCGCAGAAGTTCATCGGATGAGCGGCAGCGACATCGCGCAGCATCTGTTCGGTCATCAGCTTGGACATACCGTAGGGATTGATCGGCGACTTGCCGGAGTCCTCCACGATCGGCACGATTTCGGGGATTCCGTAGACCGCCGCGGTGGAGGAGAAGATGAAATGGCGCACCCCGCACGTAACGGCGCTTTCGATCAGCGCGCGGCTGCGGACGGTGTTGTTGCGATAGTAGCCCAGCGGATCGCGGACCGATTCCGGCACGACGACCGACCCGGCGAAGTGCATCACCGCGCCGATCCCGTGCTCCCGCATCGCCGCCTCGACGAGCGGCTGGTCGGCGATGTCGCCCTGGACGAAGGGAACGTCCTGCGGGACCGCCCAGCGAAAGCCGGTGGAGAGATTGTCTATCACCACGACCGGCCATCCGGCATCGCGCAGCGCGAGGACCGCGTGGCTGCCTATGTATCCGGCTCCGCCCGTCACCAGTACGGCGGGCTTTTCCGTGATTGAACGCATGATTGGACTGCCTTTGTATGAATGTCGTGTCTTGTGGGGAGTGCCCGGCGGTCAGCCCACCAGGGCAAGGACCTGCGGGGCATGGTCGGGGGTGAGGAAGTAGCCTCGCCGCATCTTGCACTTGATCACGTCCCGGTAACCGGCCCGCGCCAGCGCGGTCCGCAGGTCGTGAACGAAGACGCGCAGGGCCGATACGCTGTGCTTGCGCAGGCAGACGATGGACGCCAGTTCATGGTCCCCGCGCGGGCAGCCCGGTGTCGCGAGCAGCTCGATCAGGAGCATGGCGCTTCCCCGGTAGCGCAGGTCGAGGCGCTGGCGGATCTCGTCCACCTCCAGCGAGCCGAGGCGGCGCGCCTCTCCGGCCGCGCCGTGGTACATCAGGTCCAGCGCCACCGACTTCATCAGCCGCGCCTGCGCGAGGTTCTGGTCGGCCAGTTCGAGCAGCGAATGGGCCAGTGCATGGCGTTTCGAGGCGAGGTCCGGGCCGAACTCGCACTCAAATCGCGGCTTTGCCGGGAAGGCGCCGTTTCCCGGCGTGCCGCGGCGTTCGAGGGCCGAGGGGATCATGCGTCCTGTACCGCCGTGCCCAGATCCCGGACTTCCTGCGACCGTCCGCGCGACATCACCAGGATATCGTCTCCCGAGACGACGACGATCAGGTCCTGCACGCCCAGCAGGGCAACGCGCTGCCCGTCGCTTTGCACCAGGCAGTCGCGGGCATCGCGCCAGAATACCGGGCCGCGTGCGTTGTTGCCCTGATCGTCGCGGTCGAGCACGTCGTAGAGCGCGTCCCAGCTTCCCACGTCCGACCAGCCCAGCGCGGCGGGCACTACGGCCACCCGGTCATGATGTTCGAGCACCCCGTGGTCGATCGAGATCGAAGGGCTTGCCGCAAAGGCTGCGGGCAGGGGATGCACGGTCTGGGCCGTGCGGTCGGCGCCGGCCATGGCGTCCCGGACGCTGGCGGCCACGGCGGGCTGGTGCGTGTCGAGAGCGGCCATGATCGCATCGGCGCGGAACAGGAAGATGCCCGCGTTCCAGTGATAGCCGCCTTCCTCCAGCATCGCCCGCGCCCGCGCCGGATCGGGTTTCTCGACGAAGCTGCCGACCTGCCAGACACCGGCTGCGAGCGGTTCGGCGGCGCGGATGTAGCCGTAGCCGGTATGAGGGGAATCCGGCTCGATCCCGAAAGTGCAGAGCCAGCCTTCGCGGGCCAGCGGCGCGGCCTGCGCGATATGCGCCATCAGCGCTTCCGGGCGGCGGATGGCGTGATCGCTGGGCATGATCAGCAGCAGGTCGTCGCCCCGTTCGGCCATCGCGGCGGCCAGGGCGATGGCGGGGGCGGTATTGCGGGCCTGGGGTTCCAGCACGACGCGGAAATCCTGCACGCCGGCATCGTTCATCTGCTGCACCGTCTCGGCCCCGAAGGCCGCGCCGCCGATGACGATGGGCGGCGCGAAGACACTGCGGTCGCGCACGTAGTCCGCCGTCATCTGCAGCATCGTGCGTTCCGAAAGCAGCGGCAGGAACTGCTTGGGCCGGTCGGGGCGGGAAAGCGGCCAGAGCCGGGTGCCAGAGCCACCGGAAAGGATGACGGGTATGATCTTGCGCGCTTTAGTCATGGCAGGGCACTTTCCTTGCTTGCGGCGTCGTCCGGTGCCTGTCTCGCCGCCGCCCGCGTCAGCGCGGGCCACAGGACAAGCAGGATCGTCGGCAGAAACATCGTGATGAGAAGGTCATGGAGCGAGGACCGCCAGTCGCTTTCGGCACCGGCGGGGCGCGCCATGTCGAGCGCCTCGTTGAGGCATTCGGCGATGAACACGCCCAGCCATGCCATGCGCAGCGAGGCAGGCCTGACCAGCAGGTGGATGGCGGCGAAAAGCAGGACGCCCGCAAAGGCATGAAGCGCGTCCGGGGCGATCCCGGTGCCGCGTTCCAGCCAGACCTTTGCGGCCGACCAGGCCATGGCGATACCGGCGATCACGGGGCGCTCCTGAAGAACGTGCCTGGTCCGGCGAGGATTTCGATCCGGTCCGCGGTTCCCGGCGGCTTTTGCGAAAGGCGCAGGGCCGAGGTGTACCTGTCCCCTCCGGCGGCGGGCACGAGATCGAGGACATGGGCAGGCTCGGGCGCCATGTAGCGGCGGCACCAACTGTCGCTTTCCGCAAGCCGGAAATGCCCTTCGAGCGCATCCAGCCAGACTTCGGTGCCGCCTTTGGTCAGGCGGATGAGCGTGTCTCCCCTGGGGGCCAGTTGCCATTCCGCCGGGATCAGGAAGCGTGCGCGGGCTTCTCCTTTTCGTCCCGCCCAACTGTCCGCGATCACCACGCCGCCTTCGGCAAAGGCCGAGACGATGCGCCTGACGGTCCCTGCTGCCGTCGTCAGGCGGCCTCCCACCGCCTCGCCGGGACAGTCGCGCAGGTCGTCCGGCGCGATCGCTTCGGCGGCGGCGAGGCGGCCGACCTTGAAGCAGCCGAGGTACTCGACCGGCTCGGCGCCCTCGAAGCAGGGACCGTTGTGGCTGGCGGCCGACCGTTCGTGAGTCCGGCGCGGGCCGGTCGAGTATTGGGATGTGCCCGGATCGACGAACAGCCGCTCGCCTTCGACGTCGACTTCGACGGCGAGGAAATCGGCATGGCCGTGGCCGGGGTTCCAGCCGGGGCCGATCGGTCCGGCGTCCATCCAGACGTCGATCGCGCCGGCCGTCAGGCGCGCATAGCCCGCGTTGGGAAGGCGGCCCGACAGCGCGCGGGCCGGATCCTCGGGCCCGAGGATGTCCCGTGCGGTGGGGGTCTCGCCCAGCCAGCTGTCATTGAACAGGGCAATGTCCCCGTCGCGGTGGGACAGCATCCGCCAGGCCCGTTCCGCCGCCTTGGCGCGCTCGGCGGCAAGGGCGCGGGTCGCTTCGCTCAGGAAATCGGAGGCTGCGAAGATGTGCAGAGCCATGACGCTGAGGCCCTGGTACATGGCCGAACGTTCGATCTGCATGCCGTCCGCGAGGATCGTCTGCATGACGATCGCGCTGACTTCCCGGTCGAGCCGCCTTGCCTGCGCCGGGCTGTAGCCCCGGCAGGCCATGCCATAGAGGCACAGCGCGGCAAGGTTGCGCTCGGTGTGGTTGTTGCGCAGGTCGTGTTCCACATTGGCGCGGACGAAGGCCGCGTCCCGGTGCAGGAAACGGCTGATACGCGCGCGCAGTTCGGGATCGGTGCACCCCTGCGCGGATGCGAGGACGAGGCCGCTCAGCACGGCGAGAATGCGGTGGGATGCGCCGTAGGGAGACCAGATCGTCCGGAACGGGGCAGCAAGATCGAACCCGGCCGCGCTTTCGAAACTGTCCAGCAGCGCGTGAATCGTCGGCCCGTCGGCCTCGCGGCCTCCGGCCAGCAGGCTGTGCAATATTTCGAGCTGGCACAGTTTCATGCGCCAGAGATTATGGTCGTTCTCGCTCTCCAGCCGGTGCCGCCAGTCTATGGCGGCGATGCTGCCGAAATCGACCCTTGTGCCCATCAGTTCGAAAGCGCCGCGCGCGGCATCGTCGCAGGCGGTGCGGTCCGCACGGTAATAGCGGCCGATGAAGGCTGCCAGCGCGACCGGAACCGTGGCCTGCTTTGCGCCTGCAAGCGCGGGAAAGCGGGATGCGCGGCGCTCCATCGCGCGGCCATAGGCGCCGGGTGCGAGGGCGGCGAAGCGGTCGCGCGCCTTGCGGCGGATCTGGTGGACCAGAACCGGAAGGGGAACCCGGCGCAGGGCCGAAAGCAGTTGGCGGGACATCATCGAACTGTCGCTTGCTGGATCGAGGAGTGGGGCGGGCCAAGGCGTCGGCGCGCGGGCTGAGCAGGGGGGGCGGGCGGTACGAGGAAGCCTGCGAGCATCGCCGCAACCAGTTCCACCGGGAGCATGCGGACCGGGTAATCGACCAGCGAATGGAGCAGGAGGACGAGGATCCCGGTCCAGGCCGCGATCCCGAGCCGCCGGGCGGAGCCGGTTTCGCGCAGGGCCGAGACCCCTCTGCGCAGCCACCATGCGATCCCGGCCGCGAAAAGCAGGGTTGCCGGCATGCCGCCTTCGAGCATGATTTCGAGCAGGTCGTTATGCGCGTGGTTGACGTAGTGCGTCCCGACATGTTCGAGCGGCTCCACCGTCTGGAACACGCCGGCGAAAGTGCCGTAGCCGGAGCCGAACGGCCAGAAGCGCGCGATCGCGGTCCCGCTGTCCTGCCAGAACGACAGTCGCTCCATGTTTCCGTTGCGGATGCGGTCCATGACGATGCGGACCATCGCGTTGTTCATGGCAAGCGCGTATGCGCCTGCCGCAACCAGCGGCAGCACGGCCAACCACCTGAGGCGCCGCGCGGGGATCGAGGCCGCCAGCGGCAGCAGGCTGACTGGCAGCAGGAGCAGGCCCGCACGCGATGTCGTGGCGATCACACCGGCGGCAAGGCTCGCCATGAGCAGCAGGGCCAGGATCGAACCCGAAGCCTTGCGCGCGGCAAATGTGCAGGCCAGCGCCACGGCGACCAGCAGGAAGCTGGCCTGGTGGTTGCGGTTGGCGAACAGGCCGGTGGCATAGCCAAGATGCCCTTCGGGATAGAGCGTTCCCCACTGGCCCGCCGAAAGCAGTTGCATCACGCCCAGCAGGAGGCTGGCGAGCGCGCATCCGATGGCGACGGCGCTCAGGGCAAGGCGTTCGCGCAGGTCCATGTGGGCAACCGCCAGCAGCATCGCGGCTGCGGGCAGGAGCGCGGCCAGCGCGCGGCGGGTGGCGGCCGGGTCCAGGCTGAGCGGATGCGCGGCTTGTCCGGCGCCGACATGATCGGCGATGGCGGCGGCGAGTTCGCGTCCCGGCATCGCCCGCCAGACCGGCGCCGGCAGCGGCACCAGCTGGAGAGCCGCAAGCCCGGCCCATGCGGCCAGAAGCGCCAGCGGCACCAGCGCGCCGCGCCCGCGCATCGGCAGCGGGCTGGCCAGAAGCCATGCGGCCACGGCGATGGAGGCCAGTTCGATGGCGATTTCCGCCACGGCATGGCCGCTGCCGCCGCCGCCCGCCAGAACGGCCAGGATCAGGAGCAGCGCCGCGCCCGTAAGGCCGCGATGGCTGCCCGCAAGCAGGTCCGGCGATGTCATGACCGGTCCTCCGGGCCGTCCGGGGACGGGGTGATGAGGACGCGTTCGATGCTGGCGTGGCTCGGCGCCGGATCGTCCGTTCGGCGGGCGGCGAGAGAGAGCACTTGCGCGGTGCAGCCGGACTGCGGCACCGCGAAGGACTGACGCCAGCGCCCTGCCGCCGCGGTGCCGACCATCGCGATCGAGGGGCCGCGGGGCAGGCAGTCCACGGTCCAGTGCAGCGCGCCGCGCCGGAAGGCGGCGCTGGACGGCATGAGCGCGTCGATGCTGTAGCGGCCCGGCGCCAGCACGATATGCTGGCTCAGCAAAGTGCCGAAGGCGGATTGCCCGGCGGTGACGGAAAGCCTGCGCGGAGCCTTGCCGCCGCTGCCCGCCACCATTTCGAGTTCGGCGCCCGGCACGCGCTGCGCGCTCCAGGCGAAGGGGGCGGCACTGCCGGAAGGGGCGGCGGGATCGAGCTGCGCGAACGCGGGATCCAGCACCGGCGTATCGCCGGTTCCCGCATGGGCGATCCACAAGGTTCTGGCGCGGCGGTATTCCCGGCGATCCACCAGAACTTTCACATAGGCGATCAGGTCGTCCCGTCGGTGCGGCGCCGGGCCTTGCAGCCACTGCGCCAGCAGCTGTTCGTGCGCCGTTTCCAGTTCCGGCGGCAGGGTGCCGAGCTGCCGGAAGAAGCCGTCCTGCCAGGACGGCGCGGCGGCGAGACGGTCCAGCAGGGCGTCGCGGCCGCGCGCGTCGGTGGCGGCGCGGTGAAGCACGGGCAGCAGCAGCGGTTCCAGCGCCGGCTTGCGCCGCAGCAGCGCATCGATGCGCCGGATCGCCTGCGTTTCGTCTCCCCGGCGGACTTCGTCGGCGATCAGCATCGTCTGGGTCCGGCTGTCGCGCCAGCCCAGCTCGCCGCCAAGGCGCGCCAGCACCAGCGCTTCCGGCCCCTTGCCCGTGCGCTGGCGAAGCAGCGCCAGTTCCCGCAGCGCGGCCGCGTCATAGGGCCGCTCCGCCAGCCTGTCCGCCAGCGACGTTTCCGTGGCCGCCGCAGAGGCAGGGCGCAGCCGGTCGAGGTTGGCCTGGACGACCAGCACGGCCCCGGCAAGCGCCGCGCCCAGTGCCAGCAGCGGCCTGCCCGCGTGAATGAAGGATGCGTGGGCAGGGGTCATCGCCGTCCCAGCCAAGAGCGCGGACGGCGCGCTTCCTCATCGTAGCGATAGTAGGACTCGTAGCCGTAGCCGAGCGTGCGGACATCGACGCGATTGAGAATGACCCCGCGCAGCGTCGCCCGGCTGAGCCGCAGGCGGCGCAGGGCCGAGCGGATCGTCTTGCGGCGCGTCTGGCCCGCATCGATGACGAACAGCGTCGCCTCGACATGGACGGCGATGCTCGGCGCATCGGCGAGGCCCAGCATGGGCGGTCCGTCGATGATGACGATATCGTACATCTCCTCCAGCTGGCCGATCAGCCAGGGAAGGGTGCCGGATGCCAGCAGTTCGGCGGGATTGGGCTCCGCGGCGCCGGCCGAGATGAAATGGAGGTCGGCGATGGCGGTGCGGCGCACCACGTCCTCGATGGCCTTTTCGCGATTGAGGAGGTCCGCTAGCCCCGCGTTGTTCTCGAAAGAGAGCAGCTTGTGCATCGAGGGGCGGCGCATGTCGGCGTCTACCAGGAGCACGCGGCGGCCGATCTGCGCAAAGTCCCGCGCGAGGGCATAGGCGGTGCTGGTCTTGCCTTCGCCCTTGCCGCAACTGGTGATGAAGACGGTGCGCGGCGGCCCGTTTCCGCCTGCAAGCTCGATGGCCGAACGGATCGTGTGGATCGCCTCCGACAAGCTGGAATTGCGCTTTCCCACTTCGTCGCGGAAAGTCACGCCCGCGTCGAGGCGCGGGACCATGCCGAGCCCGGTGACGCCCAGCTTGCGCTCGGCATCGTCCACCGTGCGCAGCATGTCGTCTAGGTTTTCGCGCAAGTAGATCACGCCGATCGCGGCGACGAAGGCGGCCAGCAGCGAAAGGCCGAGATTGACGGGGAGATTGGGCGCCACCGGGCGAACCGGCGTCGAGGCGAGATCGACGATCGAGATGTTGTTGGCCGAAACGCCCGCCGCCGCGCTCACTTCCTTGAAGCGCTGGAGCAGCCCGTCGTAAAGTTCGCGATTGGTCCGCACTTCGCGGCGCAGGATGGTGTAGCGGATCGACCGGTCCTGCTCGCTCAGCGTCGCGTTGCGCAGCCGTTCGACCTCGCCCTGCATCTGCTGTTCCTGAAGCTCGGCGGCGCGGAAGCGGTTGCGGATCGAACTGCGGATATCTTCGGCGAGATGGGCGATGCGCTGGTTGAGCGCGGCGATCTCGCTGCGCAGGCGGATGAGGTCGGGATGGTCGTTCTGGCGGCGCTGGCTTTGTTCGGCGTAGCTTCCCTCCAGTTCCGCGCGGCGTTCCATCATCGTCTGGATCGCCGGATTGGAGAGCACTTCGGGCAGGCTCATCAGCGGGGCGGAACGGGTGGTGGTCCAGAGCTGTTCGGCGTCGATCCGGCGCGAGCGGGCCTGGGACAGGGCATCGTTCGATTCGATCAGGCTCGATGCGACGAGGGACGGCGCGCCGCTGGCGGCGCTTCCCGCCTCGCGGATGGCGTCCGTGTCGATGATGCCGCTGGAGCGGGCATAGCCGACCATGCTGCGTTCGGATTCCTCAAGCCGTTCCTTGGCCTGTTCGAGCTGCTCGCGCAGGAACTGGCGGGCATAGACCGAGGTGTCGAACCGGCGGCTGAGGTTGCTGGAGATCATCGTATTGGCGAAGGCATTGGCGACCTTGGCGGCCATCGCCGGGTCCGGACTGTCGAATGCGATGCGGGCCACGCGCGAACCGTCTGGCAGGGTGATCGACAGGTTGTCGCGCAGCACGGCGATCACCTGCTCGCGGTGCGCCTCCCCGGCGCCGAGCGTGCCCATCGCGCCTGACAGCGGCTTGACGTGCATGGCCTCCAGGAAGCCGTTGCCGCCGAACAGGCCCAGCGTTTCGGCAACCCGGATCGCCAGGGCGCGGCTGCGCAGGATCTCGGTCTGGGTCTGGAGGAAGCGGTCGGCGTCCTGGACGGCCTGCACCGGCTCGATATCGGGTGCGTCCAGCACGCGCGATGCCTGCTGGTCGATCTGGATGCTGGATTCGGCGCGGTAGGTCGGCACGGTCAGCACGGTGACGGTCAGACCCAGCAACAGGCCCGCGCCGCAGATCAGCAGGACCAGCCAGCGATGGCGGACCAGCGCTGCCCTCAGCCCCTCAAGATCGATCTGCGACCCGGCGAAAAGCCAGGAATCCGGCGCGGCGTGATCGCCGTGGGCCGGCAGGGGGGAATGGGAAAGGTTCGGCATCAGCGGGCATATCCGGTCAGGGCAGGGCGGCAGGGGGCGGCGGCGGGATGGCTCATCGGTAGGCCCGGAACACGGCGACGAGCGGCGCCGTCGTCAGGATGTCGCGCCAGGCCGCCTTGAGCGACGAGAAGCCGACGACCACGGTGTCCCCGCCAAGGATTTCGGGATCGGGCAGTTCGCCTCTGCGGATCATGCCCACGTCGAAGACCGCGCCCATGGCCTTGCCGTCGACCGTGCGCAGTATGACGATTTCGCCAAGCGCGGAGATGCGGCTGGTCCCTTCGGCCATCGCGATCGCGCCCAGCAGCGTGGTCCTGCCCTGCACGGGGTAGATACCCGGCTTGGTCACGGAGCCTTCCACCACCACCTTCTGCGACACCGCCGTGGTGAGATTGACGGAAACGTCGGGATTGCGAAGCATGCGCTGGCCGAGCCGGGCGGCGATGTCTGACGCAAGCCCGTCCGTGGTGAAGCCGCTGGCCCTCACTTGTCCGATCAGCGGCAGCGAGATGTTGCCGCCGGTGGTGATCTGGACATCCTTGAGGCTGAGGTCTGGTTCGTTCAGCACGGTGAGGCTGATGACGTCGGAAGGGCCGAGGATGTAGTCGCGCCCGCTTTCGGGGGAAACGGCGGGGATGACCTGGTAGGCCGCCTCGTCACGCGGCAGGTCGGGGCGCGCGCAGCTTGCGAGGAGCGAAGCCAGCACGGCGCAGCCAAGCACGCCGGAAATTCGGTGGGGCCGCGGGAAAAGGGGTGTCACGTTCGCTGTCCTGGATTGAAGGGGTGTCGAGGGGGCGTTCCGTTCGAACCGGGCGGGCATCACACGGGATGGCCTCCGAACCGCTTTCGCAGGGGCGCGAGCCGTCTGGTCGTCAGGCTGTAGGCCAGCGACGAGATCGCGATGGTCGCTGCAAGCGAGAGCACCGCGCGCAAGTGCGGAGAGACGACGAACCGCTCGGCCAGGGAATAGACCGGATAGTGCCAGAGGTAGAGTTCGTAGCTGGTCTTTCCGAGGTAGCGGATGGGCGGCAGTTCGGCGATCCGGCGGACCCAGGCGTTACGCGCCGGGAAGATCGCACCGCAGAAAGCCGCGCCGATGGCGATGCTTTGCGGCGTGTACTTGAAGGCCGTCTCGTAGAACCCGGACCAGTGGACCAGCGAGAGCAGCATCGCCAGCGCCCCGCCCCAGAGCAGCACGGCGCCATGGCGTTCGATCCATGCCTGCCCGATCCGGCCCCCGTCGAGCAGGAGGGTGAGCAGCACGCCCCAGCCGATCGCGTCGATGCGGGTCAGGGTGAAGTTGTAGTTGATGTCGTCCGCGAACCGGGGCGTGGCAGCCCACATTAGCATCCGCAGCACCAGTGCGCCTGCCAGCACCGCCGAGATCATGCGGATCCGGCCCGCGCTGCCCCGTACCAGCAGGAGCACGGGGGGAAGCAGCAGGTAGAAATGCTCCTCCACCGCAAGGCTCCAGAGCGGTTCGAGCGCGTCGTAACCGGCATTCCAGCCCAGCAGGCGGGAGCCTATCTTGTGCACGTTGCCGAGGTACGAGAACGAGAGCAGGACCTGGCTCCAGGAGAAGCCGGCCGGGTCCGTCAGCGCCAGCAGGGGCACTGCGACGATCCCCATGAGCGCGAGCGGCGGCAGCAGCCTGATGAAGCGCCGGACATAGAACCGGCCAAGCGCGATCTGTCCGTATGTCTTCTCCTCGGCAAGCATGAGCCGGGTAATCAGGAACCCGCTGATGAAGAAGAAGATCGAAACCCCGAAGCCGCCGGGGATATAGGGCACCAGCTGGTAATGGGCGGCGATCACGATCGCCACGGCAACGAGGCGCAGCCCGTCGAGCCCGCTGACGTAGCCGAAGCGGGCATGGGTCTGGTTGGTATGCGCGGTCATGCTGCCATCTCCCGGTGGGCCGGCACGGCGGGCAGGGCGCTGCGGTTGCCGGTACGGAATCCGGGATTGAGCGCGAGCCCGATCAGCAGCCAGAAAGGCGGATAGGCGGCCGGGAAGCTCTGCACCCAGGTCATGAACATCATCGCCAGGGCAAGCGGCACGTAAGGCAGGGCCGAAAGGCTCACGGTCCTGAAGAGCAGGAGCACGAAAGCCAGCCCGGCCAGGCCGTATTCCAGGAACAGCACCGGAAAATAGGCGACCGGCGATCCGGTGAAGCTCAGCGGGACCGAAGCCGCGTAATAGCCGGTCAGGCCGAAGAACCTGCCGAGATCGTACTGCGCGTAGAGCTGCGCGCCGACCTTGAGGAAGGAGCCCGCGCCGTAGCCCATCAGCCGGGAATCGATCATGCCGAGGATGCCCACGGCATTGTGGACGATGCGGTAGGACAAGGTGGTGTTGAGCAGGCCCGAGGGCGAGCGCAGCGACAGGATGACCAGATCGAGCCCGCGCACGCCCGTTTCGGGCGCCATGCCGATGGTCAGCACGAGCGCCGCCGCCACGCCGCCTGCGGCGAGCAGGCGAAAGGCCACGGCGCCCCGGATATCGGCCCGGCTGCCCGCGCCTTCCCGCGTCAGGTAGAACAGGCTGCCAAGCACGATCACGGCGAAGAAGCCCGAACCGGACTGGGACAGCGCGACATTGAACAAGGCAAGGCCGATGGGCCAGGCAGGCACCTTGTATCCGCGGTCCGACAGGACCTTGCGGGTTATCAGCGCCAGCAGCACCATGAAGGCCATGGTGAAGCCGAAGTCGGTGGCCTCGGGGGCGAGCCCGGTCGCCCCGCGCCCGCCGGCCACGCCCTGCGCCGTGGGAACCAGCGGCTTGGTAATCGCCAGGTACAGGCCCTTGCTGACGAACCCCAGCACCGCAAAGCCGCTCCACAGCGGCAGGGTGATCGTGAGCACGCGCCACAGCAGGATCGGCGAGACGTAGGGCGCGGCCACGATGATGGCCCAGCAGATGACGAAGCTTGCCGACCGGCGCAGGTAATAGTCGAGCCCAACGTTGCCCGGGTCATTGACGTAGAGCATGAACCACAGCGCGAAGGCCAGCACCAGCAGCTGGAAGCCGTTGATGCGCAGCGACGATGTCAGCACCCGGTGCAGCACGAAGGCCCAGCACAGCAGCGCGGCCCAGGGCTGGACCTGCGAAGGCGCGGCGATCGGGCCGAACACCAGGTAGGGCAGGCAGCACAGGACGACGGCGCCGGCGAGAAGGCTGGCGCTGATGATGTCGTCCCCGTCTTCGGCGGCGAACGGCGGGGCAACGTAAAGCCTGTCGGTCATGCCGGTACGGCTGCCCGTTCCTCGACCGGATCGGCAGGCAGGCCAAGGCTTTCGAAGATGGCTTTTTCAAGCTTGAGGAAATGGGATTCCCAGGTCCAGTTGCTCTCGACGTAGCGCCGGGCGGCCGCGCCGAGGGCGGCGCCGCGCCGCGGGTCGGAGAGGATCCCGATCACGGCATCGGCGAAGGCGGGCGCTTCGTCCGCCAGCAGCAGCGCGTCGCCCGGGGCCATGGTGCCCTCGTTGGCGATGGAGGTGGCGACGATCGCCTTGGCGCTGGCCATGTATTCGATGAGCTTGTTCTGCATTCCGCCCGCCGCCCGCATCGGATTGATGCAGACGCTGGCAGATCGGATGTTGATGCCCATGTCGCTGACCGTCCCGGTCACGCTGATGCCGTCACGCCCGTCGAGCTCGCGGATCGGCGCGGTGGGATCGCGGCCCTGGATGACGAGGCGGGCATCGGGAACGGCGGCGCGGATACGCGCCCAGCAATGCTCGACGAACCACAGCACCGCCTGCACGTTCGGCTGGTAGAGCATCGATCCCGAGAAGACGACGCGGCCGGGCACGATCTCGTCCGGGCGGGCGGGGCGATAGTGGCTGAGGTCGGTGCCGTGAGCGCCGTAGACCCAGTTGTCGATCTCCGGCTGGCCCTGCGCGGCGCAGACCGCCTTGACCTTTGCCACGTCGGCCGGGCCGATCAGCACGGAACGGGTGAAGCGCTGCCAGACGCGTGCCTCGTACCACTCGCAGCGCGCCGTCTCGATCCGGTAGAGCCAGCGCCGCACCGGGTTGCGTTCGTTTTCGAGGATGCGGCGGGTATTGAGCGACTGCGAAAGTTGCATCGCGAGGAAGGTCGCCGGAAAGGTGGTGGCATTGCGATGGAGGCGTGCGGGCGGCTGCAGCACCGCGTGGGCGCTGCGCATGTAGTAGCAGTAGATCACGTCATAGGCGTTCGAACGCGTGGCGGCGGCGAGTTCGCGTGCCAGCACTTCGTTGCGGAACATCGCGACCTGGGCGGGCTCCCGCCTGAACAGCCCGGCGATCAGCCCTCGCAAGATCCGCACCGGACCGTGCCGGTAGATGTGAAGCTTGCGGCAATTGCGCTCCAGCCACTCGCGCTGGGTTCCCGACAGTTTCCCCTGCATGTCGAGCGTGTAGAGGTCCACATCGTGCCCGCGCGCGGCCAGAAAGCTGATGAGATGCGCGACGGTCAACTGGTCGCCGCGCATCATCGGGAAGGGCAGCCTGCTGTAGACGATCGCAATCCGCAGGGGGCGATCGCTCGGCGGGCAGTCCATGACTTTGGGAAGCGCCTCCATGGTCACGGCAGACGGTTGGTGCTGACATGCTTGCGCGCGTTCACCTTGAGGTCGGCGATGAGGCCGATGGTGTCGATCGCCAGGTCCCATTCCTCGCTCTCGGCCACGTCGCGCGGCACGAACAGGCGGTTGAGCGCGGGCAACTGGCTATAGGCATAGCCCAGGTTCTGCCCGATCAGCTTGGAGGGGATCAGGGTCGGGTCGTAGACCGAAAGCTGATATCCGGATTCCAGCAGCTTGCGGGCAAGATCGACATTGGCGCTTTCGCGCAAGTCGTCGCTGTCCGCCTTGAACGAAAGGCCCGCCATCAGCACCTTGCCGCCTTCCGGCACGTTTTCCCGCACGTACTGGAACAGGAAGTACTTGTGGCTCTCGTTCGACCGCAGGACGGAATCGATCATGACGGTATGCGCGCCGACATCGGCGGCGATATACTGGAGCGCGCGCACGTCCTTGGGCAGGCAGGAGCCGCCGAAGGCGCCGCCCGGGCGCATGTAGTAGGGCGAGATGTTCAGCTTGGTGTCGGAAACGAAGATCTCGTGAACGCTCTGCGCGCTGATGCCGAGCTTTACCGCCGTTCGCCCGATCTCGTTCGCGAAGGCCACTTTCACCGCGTGCCAGGTGTTGTCGACGAACTTGGTGAATTCCGCTTCGCGGAAGCGGGTGACGAAGGTGGGCGCGGCGATGCCGTCGTAAAGCGCCGTCATGTTTTCCGAGGGCGCGCCGTCCACGGTGCCGATCACGATCTTGGGCGGGTGGAAATAGTCCTCGATCGCGGTCGCTTCGCGCAGGAATTCCGGGTTGTAGACCAGTTCGATGGCCTGCGGCAGGCGGTCGCCCAGTTCCGCCTCGAAGATAGGGTGAACCAGCGTTTCCAGGCTGCCCGGCCGGATGGTGGAGCGGTATACCACGGTCAGCGGACGCGGCCGGTTCGTGGTGACCGCGCTGGCGATCTGGCGGCTGACCTCGCCGATATACGACATGTTGTGCGAACCGTCGGGTCCGCTCGGCGTGCCCACGCAGACGATCGCCATGTCGCATTCGTTGACGAGGTCGCCGGCGTTCTGGGTATAGGACAGGAGCCCCAGCTCACGGCCTTCGCGCAGCAGTTCGTGAAGGCCCGGTTCGGCGATCGGGCAGCCGCCGGCGTTGAGCTCCGCGACCTTGGCCTCGTTGACCTCGACGCCGCTGACCATGTGTCCCGATCGTGCCAGGCACGCGGCCGCAGTAAGGCCGACATAGCCCATTCCGAAAACAGCAATATGCATTACGCCAGTTCCTGTATGTATGCGTTCGGTCCGGCCGGGCTTTCACCCGGCGGAGATGCAAGAAGGGAAAGTGTTGGTCAGAAGGCGGACTTGCCGCTCAGCGCCATGACGGTCCGGCAGACGATCCTGATGTCGCCCGAAAGGGACCAGTTGCGGACATATTCGAGATCCGATTCCAGCCGGTTCCTGAGGTCGGTGTCTACGAAAGTGGTCCCGCGGAAACCGCGCACCTGCGCCAGTCCGGTCAGTCCCGGTTTGACGGCGTGGCGGTGCCAGTATGCCGCATCGACTTCCCAGTAGAGCTGGTCCCCGGCCTTCGCGCCGAGCGCGTGGGGCCTTGGTCCGACGATGCTCATGTGGCCGAGAAGCACGTCTATCAGCTGCGGCAGTTCGTCGATGCTGGTGGCGCGGATGAAGCGGCCGACGCGGGTGATCCGGTCGTCGTCGCGACCTCTCGTCAGCTGGCTGCCGTGGAGATCCTGGGTCTCCACCTTCATGCTGCGGAACTTGTGCATCAGGAAGGTGCGGTTGCCGCGTCCGATGCGCGGCTGGCGGAACATCACCGGGCCGGCGCTGTCGATCCTGACGGCAAGGGCGGTGAACAGCAGCAGCGGCAACAGGGCCACCAGCGCCGCGCTGGCAAACAGGATGTCGAACCCGCGCTTGGTGATCCGCTGGTCGAGCGAGAGCGGTTCGGCCGCGACCTTGAGCGTGGTGCGTCCGTCGAACTGGCCGGCTCCCATCGGCGCCAGTTCGCCGACTTCGTCCACCACCACTTCCACCGGAACATTGGCGCCTCGCAGCGCCGCCACCCACAAGGCGCGCTTGTCGGAGGCACAGGCCACGACGACGCGATCGGCGTTGTTCGCCAGCGTGCCGAGACGGGCAAGGGCGGCGGGGTCATTGAGATCGGCGCGCAGCCCGTGGGCCTTCACGTCGACGATGATGCCGTCGGAAATCGCCATGGCCGTGGCCATCGACTGGTCGTCCAGCAGCACGATCGTCCGGGCATGACCCGACCGCGCGCGCCACCAGCGCGACGCGAGCAGGCTGGCCAGCCCGAACCGTGCGACACCGATGGTCAGGGCCGAAGCGCCGACCGCGCAGGCGAGGGTTTCCGAAATGCGGCCGGTCGTCCGCTCGAACAGGGCGGCCAGTACCAGCAGCGTCAGGAACGTCACGAGGATGGCGAGCCAGGCCCGCTGCACGCTGCGCACGGCATTGGAGGCCAGCGCCGGCGAAAAACTGCCGCCGTAGCAGGCGACTGGGAAATAGGTGGCCGCCAGCATGAGCATGACGTGTTCGTGGAGGTTTCCCCAGGCGGCGGGCCAGGACGCCAGCAACAGGGCATGGCCGGCCAGGAATCCGGCGCCGTCGGCCGCCAGCAACTGGCATCCGGTCAGCAGGAAGCGGAGCGGCTTGCCATAAGGCGCGGCGACGGCGTCCCGCAGCGGCAGGTCGCCGCTGTCGGGTGCCTCGATGAAAGGCATTGGACTTTGAACGGAAGTGAGCACACGCCCCCCTATCGCCGGGCGATACCGTCCGGCGCGACTGTGTCTTCAATGGATGTAACCGCCTCCCCCAGAGGCGGCGCGCGGATCAGGACGCCGGGCTGGCGGGCGGATCGTCGGAGTTGCTGATGGCAACCGCGGTCAGGCCGCCTGCGGCAATGATGCCGCCCAGAGCCCATAGCCACGAGCCTTGCAGGAAGCCTCCGCCCGCCGCGGCGGCAGCGCCGCCGCCGCCGGCAGCGGGCAGGCCTTCGGCGCCGGTCTGCGTGGCCATCCTGGTGCTGGCGCGCTTCACGCGCTCGGGCGCCGGAGGCGCTGCTGCCACGAGGCCGAATGCGGCAATGCCCGCGATGAGATAAGTCGGACGAAATCCGGACATGTGAAATTCTCCAATCCGTGGCAGATACATCTCAAGATAATCTGCCGTATGGTGGGAAAAATTATTGCATTTTTATTTTAATAAATGCGTTTTTCGAAGTGTTTTCGTTATCTGAAATGTTGTCGATATAAATGTATCGAGATAAATTCTGATATTTAACGAGTGAATTCATATGGTATTGCGAACGGAGAGGTGCGGCCGGGCAGTTGTTCGCCCCCACGAAACAAGGTGCCGCACCTCTCGGCCTTCGGAGGCGACCCGAAGGAAGTTGGGCGCCCGCAGGACGCCGGCCTCTTCACTGGACGAATCTCAGCGAAGGTTCCGGCGCGCACTGCCAGCCCCGTGATGTTTCCGGCGGTTGCGGAAGTCCGTCCGCCACGTAAGGTCTTGGTCGGCAGCCGCAGGGCTGGCCCCAGAGGTAGCCCTGCTGCCAGTTCACCCCCGCCTCCAGCGCGATATTCCGGTGCTGGGAGGTCTCGACCCCTTCCGCGACGACGGTAGCGCTGATCGACTTGGCCAGTTGAGCAAGGGAAACGAAGATCGCGCGGCCACGCTCCGAAGCGGTGGCCCGGCGCAGGAACAGGCTGTCGATCTTGATGATGTCGGGCGCGAAAGCCAGCAATTGTCTGACCGAAGCGTACCCCGTGCCGAAATCGTCAAGCACGATGCCGCAACCGAGGCGGCGCATCGTATCGACGAACCGCACGGCATCGGAGACTTTCGGGAAAGATGCGGTTTCGGTGATTTCGAGCAGCAAGCGCCGGGCGATGTGACCGTTGCGCCGCAGGGTCGAACGGATGTCGTCCCACCAGGGATCGTCGCTCAGGCTCAGGGCGGACAGGTTCACCGCGATCTGGATGTCCTCCGAGCGTTCCAGTTCGGCGATCACCTGCCGGACCATGAAGAGATCGAGCAGGCGCACGAAGCCCAGCCGCTCCATAGAGAGGATGTAGGTCCCGGGGCGTTCCGGCAGGCCTTTGCTGTCGGATAGCCGGGCGAGCGCCTCGAAGTAACGGGTCACCCCCGAGTCCGCGCAGCGCACTTTCTGCCAGAACGGGCGGAGGCCTCCGCTTCCGGCAGTGCCGTCCCGCATCGACTTGAGCGCCGTGAGGGCGTGGGAGACGATCGCCATGTCGGCCCGGTAACGCTCGGCTTCCTCGCCATACTCGGGAAGGGCGCCGACGAAGGGAAACATCCATTCCGAAACATCGCCCGGGCTGGCATCGTCTTCGCCGGAATCGCTTTCGCCGGAATCGCTTTCGCCGGAATCGCTTTCGGGGGTGAAGATGCTCCAGCAGGCCGAAACCCAGACATGGATCGGCCCCGCCTTGCTGGCGAAGGCCAGCAGCGGGATCGCCTCGCAGACCGTCGCCGCCCAGGCCGTGCCGGTCTCAGGGGTCATCGTGTCGCCGAGCCGGGTGCCGCGCTTGATCCTGACCTCCAGGATATCCGCGCGGCATGTCTCCATGGTGCCATTGTCCTGAACGAGCCGGGCGATATGGTCATGAGCGGTCGCCACCGCCTCGGAAGCGAGTTCCTGGCCATAGGCGGCCACGAGATGCGGATAGTTTCCAATGCGGAACCAGAAGAGCGCCGTGTCAGGGTATCTGGCCAGGCGGGCAACGTGAGCCGCGCCGGCCCTGGTGCCCTCGGTTCTTCGTCTGTCCGCGTTAATAGCCATTGCCAACCCCCACATCAGCAAGACTCCGAGTGGAACTGCCGTGTCTGAGACGGTTTAGCCAAAAGTGTCTCAAACCGCCCGGAGCGGGGTTTTGGTAGCGGCGTTAACGCTATGTCTTTACCGGATAATCCGTCACCGCGAGGGCTTCATCATATGCCATGGACTGTCTATAACCGGCACGGACAACGCAAATATCTTACTAATAATGAGATCGACGCATTCATACGTTCCGCACGTAATCGAAGTGCGGATGTGCGAACGTTTTGCTGGATGCTGGCCTATACTGGCTGCCGAATCTCCGAGGCGCTGTCGTTGACCGTCGACAGTATCGATTTCGAGGCCAAGCACGTCATTATCCAGTGCCTGAAAAAGCGCGGCAAACGAATATTTAGGGCAATTCCTCTTCCGCCCAACTTTCTGAGAGTTTTGTATCAATGGCTCCGATCGCGCTCCAGCGACGATCCCGAGCTGTGGCCATGGTCCCGCATGACGGGTTATCGCCGGATCTGCGAGGTGATGGAAAGTGCGGGAATAACCGGCACTTATGCCAGCCCCAAGGGTCTGAGGCACGGTTTCGGCGTCCGTGCGATCCAGGCCGGAGTGCCGCTTACACTGGTCCAGAGATGGCTTGGACATGCGGACATCAAGACAACAGCAATCTATACCAGCGCAGTCGGACCAGAAGAGCGGGAAATCGCGGCCCGTATGTGGCGGCAAAAGATCACGGAGAAATCGAAATTCTCCGATATGTTGCCCGGTGACGACTTGGTGGAATTCGCCGGAGAACCGGTATCGACCGAGAAGGTGGCAGAGGGTGTGTCAGGCGGGTCAGTTAACAGGCCGTCGTCGAAGGATATGGTAAACCCCGGTAAAGGTGATTTACTTAATCTGCCGGTTAACGGTGATCCGCAGCCTTGGCCGCAGAAAGCATCACAATCCCCTCTAAAAAGAATAACCTATTGCTCTGTGATACACTTTTGGCTAAAGTGTCGCGATCATTTTCGTTGTAATTCAAGGACATGCGTTGATCCTGCGAATAATTTGGCCGATCCGGCGAACGACCCTTCGGCAGGCTCCGCACGCCTCTGTGGGCGCTCCGCAAGAGCCTTCTGGCCTCTGGGCGTGGAGAGTGCTCTCCAGTCGCTTTACGACGGTTGTTAATGTTAGTTGTTAAGGGCGCGGCTTCCGATTCCAGCCTTCCCTGTCAGGCGCGGCTGGCCTGGAAGAGGCCATTCCGGCCTGATGCTGCCTGAAGCGGTGTCCAGTCGTTCTGTTTATGCAGACACTTTCCTCAATTCTTTGGCTTCACCTTCTCAGGCCTCAATTCTTCCGGTCTTCAGGCCTTTGATATCCGTCATAAGCCGCATGCCACGGCGATCGGACGGACGGGCCCGCTGAGGCGTGCTCCCCGCCCTGCCGATGACGAGGCAGGGGATACGAGCGCACATTTGCGGGTGCCAATTACAATACATTCATGGCGCGAGCGCTCTTTCGTCCCCGGCGCCCAAATGCCAGCGCTTCCCGCCGGAACGTGGTCCATGCGGGACAGGTCGCCTTCGCGGCGGCGGCATGACCGCCGCAAGGCGGTATTCACGACTATAGCCCGGCGCGAAACCGGCCGGCGGGGTCTTTCGGGGTAAGGGGCGGGCAACTATGCGCCCGTGAGCCATCCTCTTGCGCTCAGCGAATGGTCTTGAGGCGCCGTGCGGGGGCGCCGCTCCTCGATGCCGGGCAGGGCAGAGGAAATGTGGCCGAGCAGAACGCCCGGCGCAGGAATCAGGACCGCGGCCGCAGCCGCGATCCGTCAAATTCTTCCGTTAAGTCCGTTACGACCGTTCAGGCTGCGCATTTGCGCTGGAGCCGGAAGCGGTGCAGCAGGCATTCGGTATATCCGTTGGGCTGGGCGGCAGCTTCGAAGATCAGGGCGCGGGCGGTCTGGAATGCAACCGAACGCTCCCGATCCCGTGACATCGGGCTGTAATCCGGGTCAGCCGCGTTCTGGGCGTCGACCTTTTCCGCCATGCGGGCCAGCGCGGCTTCCACGTCGTCTTGCGTGCAGACGCCGTGAAGCAGCCAGTTGCCGAGCGCCTGCGCGGAGATACGCAGCGTGGCGCGATCTTCCATCAGCCCGACATCGTTGATGTCCGGAACCTTGGAGCAGCCGATGCCCTGGTCGATCCAGCGCACGACGTAGCCGAGGATGCCTTGCGCGTTGTTGTCGAGTTCCCGCTCGATAGCGGTCCGGTTCCAATCCGTGGGGCGGCCCAGCGGAAGCGTCAGCAGGTCGCCCAGCGATGCCGGGGGTTCGGCTGCGCGTTCGGACTGGCGCGTTGCCACGTCCACCGCATGGTAGTGCGTGGCATGAAGCACTGCCGCCGTGGGCGAAGGCACCCAGGCGGTGGAGGCACCGCTGAGCGGATGGGCGATCTTCTGCTCCAGCATGTCGGCCATGCGATCTGGCGCGGCCCACATGCCCTTGCCGATCTGCGCCCGGCCGGAAAATCCGGTCTGGAGGCCGATCTGCACGTTCCGGTTCTCGTAAGTGACAAGCCAGCGGGCGCTTTTCATGTCGCCCTTGGGCTGCATCGGCCCGGCCTGCATGGACGTGTGGATCTCGTCGCCGGTACGATCGAGGAAGCCGGTGTTGATGAAGACGATCCGGTCCTTCACCGCATGGATGCAGGCTGCCAGATTGGCCGATGTGCGGCGCTCTTCGTCCATGACGCCGATCTTGATGGTGTGCCGGGCCAGACCCAGCATGTCTTCCACCGCATCGAACAGGTCGTTGGCGAAGGCCGCTTCGTCCGGCCCGTGCATCTTCGGCTTGACGATGTATATCGAGCCGGCCGGGCTGTTGCGATAGCGGCCCCTGCCGTCAAGGTCGTGCAGCGCGATCAGGCTGGTGACGACGGCATCGAGTATGCCCTCGAAGGCCTCGCTGCCGTCTGGCAGGTGGACGGCGGGCGTGCGCATGAGGTGCCCGACATTGCGGACGAGCAGCAGGCTGCGGCCGCGCAGCGAGAACGGGCTGCCATCGGGCGCGGTGTAGGCGCGGTCCGGCGAAAGGTGTCGTCGCACCGATTTGCCGCCCTTCTCGAAGGTCGCTTCGAGATCGCCTTGCATCAGGCCCAGCCAGTTGGCGTAGCCATCGCGCTTGTCCGGCCCGTCCACGGCGGCGACGGAATCCTCGAGGTCGACGATTGTGGTGATCGCGGCTTCAAGCTGGATATCGGCAATGCCCGCCGGATCGGCGGCGCCGATGGGATGGGCGGGATCGATCACGATCTCGATGTGCAGGCCGTGATGGCGCAGCAGGATGTTGGCCCCCCGGCGCCCGGCGAACGCGGCAGGATCGGCAAGCGCGGGATCGCCGCCCGCAAAGTCGGCCCAGGAGCCGTTGGAGAGCGGGACCGCGCGGTCGAGGAAGGCCCTGGACCAGGCGATCGCCTCAGCGCCCCGTTCAGGATCGTAGCCCGGACCCGTGGCTTTGCCGGGCAGGGCGTCGGTGCCGTAGAGCGCGTCGTAAAGGCTGCCCCAGCGCGCATTGGCGGCGTTGAGCAGGAAGCGGGCATTGAGCACCGGCACGACAAGTTGGGGCCCGGCGATCGCGGCAAGTTCGGGATCGACGTTTTCGGGCGCGATCCTGAAAGGTGCCGGCTCGGCTGCGAGATAGCCGATCTCGCTCAGGAATGCCTGATAGGCGGCAGCATCGAAGGGCTGGTCGCGGTGCGTCCGGTGCCATGCGTCGATGCGGGCCTGAAGTCGGTCGCGGGTCGCCAGGAGGGCGGCGTTGCGCGGGGTGAAGCGCGCGAAGATCACAGCAAGGTCGTGCCAGAAGGCCTCAGGGGCGATCGCGGTGCCGGGAAGGGCCTGCTCCTCGATGAAGGCCGCGAGCGAGGATTCGACGGAGAGGCCGGCGCGGTCGATCGTCTGGGTGGCCATGCGGCTTATTCCTTCGTTGCAAGCCCGGCGGCGGCGATCCCCGCCAGGGCGCAGGCTTCGTCGTTGTCCGAAAGGTCGCCGGTCACGCCGACGGCTCCGATCACGGTATATTCCGGGCTGATGACGAGCAGGCCGCCGGCGGCAGGAACGATGCCCTGCGGCGCGATGGCGCCGAGCGAGGCCACGAATGCCGGACGGTCGGCAGCCATGGCCGCAACGGCGCGCGAGGACAGGCCGAGCGCCAGCGCCGTCGCCGCCTTTGCCGTGGCGATCTGCGGGCGCAGGGTCGAGGAGCCGTCCTCGCGTCCAAAGCTGACGAGATGGCCACCGGTATCCAGCACGGCGACCGTCAAGGGCTTGAGCCCCATTTCACGGCCCTTTTCGAGCGCGGCGGAAACGATGGCACGGGCCTGTTCGAGCTTGATGGACATGGACACTCTTCTGCTCGGGACATGGGAAAGAACGGACGGCGCCGTTTGCTGGGCGCCGTCCGAGTGAGGGACCGGTCTGGCGGTGCGTCCGGCTCAGTAACGCTTGCCGCGCTTTTCGAGGATCGCGCGGGTGGTGGTGTGCGTGTTCGTGGGCCTGGGCGTCGGCATCTGCTGGATGCGCCGCACGTTGAGGCCGTGGCCCATCGCTTCGGTCACCAGCTCGCCGTCGCGCATCACGAAGCGTCCGCGCACCAGCGTGTGGATCGGCGCGCCGCGGGTTTCGTAGTCCTGGAACGGGGTGGAAGATCCCTTGGACTTGAGCAGCGCGGAATCGACCTTCACCACCTTGTCGAGATCGACGACGACGATATCGGCGTCCGAACCCGGCAGCAGCGCGCCCTTTCGGGGATAGAGGCCGAACGCCTTGGCGGGCGCCAGCGAGGTCATGCGCACATACTGGTTGAGCGTCATGCGGCCATTGGCGATCTGGGTGAGCATGAGCGGCATCTGCGTCTGCACCCCGGTGAAGCCGCAGTCGGCGCGCCAGATGTCGTCGTTGTGCTTTTCCGCGTGGCTGTGCGGGGCATGGTCGGTGGCGATCATGTCGATCGTGCCGTCGGCAACGCCCTGCCAGAGCTGCTCCTGATGAACTTTCTCGCGCACGGGCGGATTGACGCGGATCAGGGACTTCTTCTCGGTATAGGCGTGTTCGTCCAGCAGCAGGTAGTGCGGGCACGTCTCCGCCGTGATGTCCACGCCGCGGGCCTTGGCCTCGCGCAGGGGGCGCAGTTCGTCGCCCGAGGAGACGTGGAGGACGTGGATGCGTGCGCCGGTCCATTCGGCCAGGATCGCCGCGCGCGATACCGCCTCCACTGCGACTACCGGCGGCCGCGCGTCGAGATGGGCGAGCGGGTCGCAGCAGTCGTTCTCGCGCAGCTTCTTCGAGCGGCGCGCCATGATGGAGGCATTCTCGGCATGGAGCGCGACGCGGTAGCCGTGCTTGGCGACGATCTCGAAACCTTCGAGGATCGCGCCGCTGGGCGGAGAGGGCAGGTTGCCGAAGGTATTGCCCATGAAGCACTTGAACCCGGCCACGCCGCCTTCGATCAGCGCTTCGAGCTGGTCGAGGTTGTCCTCGCCCAGGAGCCCGTAGATGCCGAAATCGACATAGGCCTTCTTCGCCGATTCCAGCTTCATGTTGAGCGCTTCGACATTACCCGTGGGCGGGTTGGTGTTGGGCATCTCGAACACCGTGGTGACGCCGCCCATGGCCGCGCTGGCGGTTCCGGTTTCCCAGGTTTCCTTGTGGGTATAGCCCGGATCGCGGAAATGGACGTGGGCGTCGATGGCGCCGGGGAGGATGTACTTGCCGGTGGCGTCCACCACTTCGGCGGCGTCCGGCATCGCCTCGGGCGCGCCGATCGCCAGGATCGCGCCGTCCTTGATGGCGATCGAGGCTGCGAACATGGCGCTGTCAGTGACGAGGGTTGCGCCGTTGATGACGATATCGGCGGTCATGGGCTCAGCAGTCATGGGGCGTTCCGTATGCAATTCAGGGTTCAGAGCGAGGCCCAGCCACCGTCGACCGGCAGGTCGACGCCGGTGATCTGGCGCGAGACGTCGGAGGCGAGGAACAGGCAGGCCGAAGCCACGTCCTCGGCCGTGCTGATCCGGCGCAGGGCATATTCGGCCGCATGCTCGGCGATCACTTCGTCTTCGGTCAGCCCGCGGGCTTCGGCCATGCCGGGCATGACCTTGGTGCGGAAGCGCGGCCCGTCCACCATGCCGGGGGCGACGATGTTGACGTTGACGTTGTAGGGCCCCGCTTCGATCGCGGTGGACTTGGTGATGCCGCGCAGGCCCCATTTCGAGGCGGAATAGGCCATGCGCCCGGCGCGGCCGTGCATGCCGAAGGTGCCGCCGACATTGACGATCTTGCCATAGCGCCGGGCGACCATGCCGGGCAGCACCGCGCGCATCATCAGGAAGCAGCCGCCCATGTTGAGCTGGATGATCTCGTCGAAGCCTTCGGGTGTGGTTTCCCACGCCGTTGCGCCGACCGGGCCGGTGCCGCCGGCAACGTTGACGAGGACATCGACCGGTCCGAAATGGGATTCCGCTGCAGTGACGGCGGCAGCGCAGGCTGCGGGATCGGTAACGTCGCACTTGACGACAAGGGCGGACGAGATTTCGTCGATCGCCATCTTCAATATATCGAGCGCTTCGGTGTCGCGGCCCAGCAGAACAAGTTTGGCGCCTTCTTTGGCGAACGATGTAGAAATGGCCGGACCCATGCCTTTACCCGCGCCGGTAATGACAACAATTCTATCCTTCAATTGCAGGTCCATTGGAACACCCCGAAGACGTGATTTAAATAATACCCCGATGATAACAATAATGTTGACCGGCGGGCGATATTGTGAGTTTTACGAGGAAGCGCTTCTTCCCAAGCCGCTGCCTCGTGACGTTCGTTGCATAAGGGATGTGCCGTTGCCCAAGTGGTGTTAAACCACGGGCAGGGTGTAGCCGAAAATCGAACGGAGTCGCAGATGGCGCTACGCAACCAGAGGATCTGGCAATATATCGATGAAGTCGCGCGGGTCGGGTCCGTGCGCCAGGCGGCCGAACGGCTGAACGTCACCCCCTCGGCTCTGCTGCGACGAATTCAGGACGTCGAGCACGATCTGAACTCGACCATTTTCGAGCGGCACACCTCGGGTGTCAGGCTGACGGCTGCCGGCGAGGTGCTGATCGGCTGGATCAGGATGCAGACATCGGAACTGCGCCGGGTCTACTCCCAGATCGAGGAGCTCGAAGGGCTGCAGCGCGGCGAAGTCCGGATTGCCTGCAGCCAGGCGGTGGCGCGCAGCTTCGTGCTTCGCCACGTCGCCGATTTTCGCGAGAAGCATCCCAACGTCAAGTTCAAGGTCAGCGTTACCGACCACAGCACCGCCGTGCGGGCGCTGATGGAATACGAGATGGACCTGGTGCTGATCTTCCGCCCCCTGCGCTCCTCGGAGCTGCATCCGATCATGTCCATCGGGCAGGGGCTGGTCGCGGTGATGGCGGCGGACCATCCGCTGGCCAAGAACGAAGTGCTGCGGCTCAGGGAATGCGCGCATTACGACGTGGCCATGCCGGACATGGCCTTCGGCGGGCGCGAAATCGTGGAGAGCCGCCTGCTTTCAAGCTCTGCCAAGCTCAATGTCGCGGTGGAGGCAAACAGCTTCGATTTCCTGGCAGAGCTGGTTGCCGGCAGTGATCTGATTACCTTCCAGATCGACATCGGCGCCGATGTGTGGCGCCACGATCCGCGCTTTGCGGTGCGGCGGATCAGCGATATCGACCGGACTTACGGGCCGCTGGTGCTGGGGCAGCTCAAGGGGCGCCCGCTGCCGCTGGTCGCGGCCAAGTTCGCCGAGCAGATCGCGCGCGACCTCAACGATTGCCGTTCGCTGCCGACCATCCCGGGCAGCGAGAACTGGTACGCCGACGAGGACGAGGAAATCGACGAGATCGCTGTCGAGAAATGAACCGGAACAGGTGAACCTGGGGCGGGGGATTTTACCCCCGCCCCAGGTTTCTAGCCGGTGAAGCCGTAGTCCCGGCTAGCGCCCTCGGGCGTTATCATCCCTTCCTCGATATCGCGGCGGACCTTGGCGGGATCGCGTGTCGCGGGCGCGCCGAGCCCGGCGCCGCCCGGGATTTCCAGCACGAGCCGCTCGCCCGCCGGAATCGCCTGAAGCCCCTTGGCGCGCATGGTCTTGCCGCCCGACGTCGTGACTTTGCCCGCCGCTCCGTCATGCCCGCCGTCGCGGCCCCTGGCGGGGCGTTCGACCCGTTCGAACATGGCGAGCACTTCGAAGCCGCTGCCGTCGCGCATGCCCACTTCCACCGTCTGGCCCAGACCGCCGCGGCGTTCGCCGGGGCCGCCGCTGTCGGCGCGCAGTTCCTTGCGCCAGATGACGATGGGGGCCGAACTCTCGGTCACTTCCACCGGCATGGCGCGCACCCCGCTGGGGAAGGCGGTGCCGGACAGGCCGTCCTGCTCGGGCCGCGCGCCGGAACCGCCGGAGTTGAAGAAGATCGCATCGAAGCTCTCGCCCTGCCGCGCATTGCCCTGGGCGGGCAGGTTGCCGCGAAGCTGAACCGACCACAGGCACGAGCTGCCCTCTGCGGGAACGCGGTCGGGGATCGCCTGAGAGAGGCACCCGAACACGAGGTCCGGCAGCATCTGCCCGATGACGTGGCGGGCCGCGACCGGCCATGGCCGCTGGACGTTGAGGATCGAACCTTCCGGCGCGGTGACGACGAAAGGATCGAGCGCGCCGAAGTTGTTGGGCACGTCTGGCGAGATCACGCAGCGCAGGCCGAACACGGTGTAGGCGCGGCAGTAGTTGAGCACGACATTGATGCCGCGCGGTAGGCAGGGATCGGTGCCTTCGTAGTCCATCGACAGGGTATCCCCGGCGATGGTCAGCGTGCCCACCAGCGTCACCGGCTTGTCGTAACCGTCGATCACCAGGGTGCTGGTCCACTGGCCGTCAGGCAGCCTGGCGATCTCGGCGCGGGTTGCCGCCAGCGAGCGCTCGATGATGTAGTCCGCCACTTGCGCAAGGTCGGCCATGGCGAATTCGCCCAGCATGGCGCTGAGCCGCCGCGATGCCGCCTCGTTGCTGGTGATGTAGGACAGGACATCGCCCTTGACCTGCATCGGCATGCGCACGTTCTGGCACAGGATATCGATGAGATCCTGGTTGATCCGGCCCGCGTCCGCCAGCTTCAGCAGGGGGATCTGGAGCCCTTCCTCGTAGATCGAGCGGCCGTCCGGCCCTTGCCCGAGCCCGCCGATGTCGACCTGGTGGCAGCACACGCCGAACAGGCCGACGACCCGCCCGTCATGGAACGCGGGCGAAACCACGGTGACGTCGTGCAGGTGCCCCGCCGTGAGCCATGGGTCGTTGGTGATGAAATGGTCGCCCGGCTTCATCGTGGCGACCGGGAACTTGGCCAGGAAGTGGCGCACGCCCTCTGCCATCGAATTGACGTGGCCGGGTGTGCCGGTAACCGCCTCGGCTATGAGACGGCCTTCGAGGTCGAACAACGCGGCGGACAGATCGCCCGCGTCGCGCACGGTGGTGGAGAAAGCGGTGCGCATCAGCGTCTGCGCCTGTTCCTCGACGATCGAGATCAGGCGCGTCCAGATCACCTGCATGCGCAGTTCGGTGAGGGCGGTGCCGGCGGAAGTCTGGCTCATCGGGAAAGTCCTTGGTCGCGGCGGGTCAGTACGAGATAGCCGCGTTCATCCATGCGCCCGTTGAAGCGGGGGGAGACGACGGTGGTGGTCTCGCGCTCTGCGACGAGGGCGGGGCCGGAGAACCGGTCTCCGGGCCGCATCTCCTCGCGGGCATAGAGTGCGAAGTCGAGCGCTTCGCCGGTGGCCGGGTCGATCACCTTGCGGCTTCCGACGGGCGCGGCATCGCGCGGCGTCGCTTCGGCCGCCGCCGCCTCCGAGGCGAAACCGCCCGCGCCGACAGTGACGCGCCATGTCAGCATCTCGATCGGCAGGTCGAGCACCATGCCGCCGTATTGCGCACGGTATGCCTGTTCGAACGCCTCCCTGAGCACGGCGATATCGCCGGGACCAAGCGTGCGGGTGGGGAACTCGAAGGGGATTTCGTAGCCCTGTCCCTGATAACGGGCGAGGCAGACGCGCTTTTCCGTCTGCTTCGCACCGGGCGCCCCGGCGCTCACAAGGTTTCGCGCCTCGCCTGCCATCTCATCAAGCAGAGCGTTCAGCCTGTCGATGTCCACCGCGTCCAGCCGCATGGTGAGGCTGCGCGCGACTTCGTAGGAGACCGGCGCGCGCAGGAAGCCCACTGCCGAACCGACCCCTGCGCCGGAGGGAATGATGACGGTGCCGATGCCCAGCTTTTCGGCGAAGCTGACCGCGTGCAGCGGGGCCGCGCCGCCGAAGGCGATGAGGCTGCGTTCGTCCAGGGTCATGCCCTGTTCCACCGCGTGGACGCGGGCCGCGCTTGCCATGGTCTCGTCGACGATCTCGCTGACGCCGACGGCGAGGGTTTCGGCGCGGCCGTCCCAGAGGCCGAGCCCGGCCAGCGCTGCCTGCGCGTTTTCGGGCCTGAGGGTGACCTTGCCGCCCGCGAAGCGCGAAGGGTCGATGCGGCCCAGGGTAATGTCGGCATCGGTCACGGTGGGCCGCTCTCCGCCCCGTCCATAAGCGGCGGGGCCGGGCTCGGAGCCGGCGCTGTGCGGGCCGACGGCGAGGCGTCCGGCACTGTCGACCGAGGCGATCGAACCGCCGCCCGCGCCGATCTCCACCATCTCGACGACGGGGATGCGCAGCGGCAGGCCGCTGCCCTTGCGGAAGCGGTGGACGCGGCCGACCTCGAAGACCTGCGAGGTCTGCGGGGCGCCGTCGTTGATGAGGCATATCTTGGCCGTGGTGCCGCCGACATCGAGGGCGAGCACGCGGTCCGCGCCGCATTCCGCCGCGACCGAGGCCGCGAAGATGGCGCCGCCCGCCGGGCCGCTTTCGACCAGCCTCACCGGGAAGCGCGCGGCGGTATCGACCGTGGTGAGCCCGCCCGAGGACAGCATGAGGTAGAGCGGGCAGGTGAAGCCCATTTCGGTGAGACGGCCTTCGAGGCGGCGCAGATAGGCGTCTACGAGGGGCTGGACATAGGCATTGGCCGTCGTCGTCGAGAACCGCTCGTATTCGCGCATTTCCGGCGAGACCTCGCAGGAGAGCGAGATCGAGACGCCGGGCATTTCCTCGCGCAGGATTTCGGCCGCGCGCTTCTCGTGCGCATCGTTGACGTAGCTGTGGAGGAAGGCGACCGCGACGCTTTCAACGCCCTGATCGCGAAATGCGGCGGCGGCGGTGCGCACGGCGTCCTCGTCCAGCGGGACGAGCACTTCGCCCAGCGCATCGAGCCGCTCCGGCACGCCGAGGCGCAGGCGGCGCGGCACCAGCGGGGCGGGTTTTTCCATGCCGATGTCGTACTGGTCGAACCGGCTTTCCGTGCCGAGCGCCAGCGCGTCGCGGAACCCCTCTGTGGTAAGCATGGCCACGGTCACGCCGCGCCGCTCGATCAGGGCATTGGTGGCCAGCGTGGTGCCATGGACGACCAGCGAGACGTCGGCCGGTTCGATTCCCGCTTCGGCAAGCAGCAGCGTCACCCCGTCGAGCAGTGCCCGTTCGGGGGCATCGTAAGTGGTGAGCAGTTTGGTGGAATGGCGCCGCTCGCCGATTTCGAGCACGACGTCGGTGAAGGTGCCGCCGATGTCGGCGCCGATCTTTGCGGTCATATGGGGCTCAGTTGTAGGCTTCATGAGGATTCTTGGAGAGCTGGCTGTAAAAACGGGCGAGGTGGTCGGCGACGCGGACGGGCGCATAGCGCGGGCCTTCGCCCAGCAGTTCGGGCAGGGGCGCCACGGTCACCGTGCGGTCCGGATTGGCGAAATAGGGGACCGAAAAACGCTCCACGTCGGTGCGGTTGCGCACGCGGTGGTAGTTCGAGATGAAGCGGCCGTTGGACCACCACATCATCATGTCGCCGACATTGATGGTGAAGGCGCCCGGGATCGGCGGTGCCTGTATCCATGCCCCGTCGCGGCGCTTGACCTCGAGCCCGCCAATCGCGCCCTGGGCCAGGATCGTAAACGGACCTTCGTCGGTATGGGAGATCATGTTGGACACGTCGGTGTCCGCGCTGTCCGGGAGCACGGGGTAATAGTTCAGGCTGAGCTGCGAAGGCGGCTGGCTGAACCAGTCGTCGAACCGGCTTTCCTCCAGCCCGAGGCCAAGCGCGAAGGCGCGCAGCAGTTCGCGGCCAAGGGCCAGCATGGCGCCGAGATAGTCCTCTCCGGCCTCGCGGAATGCGGCCATGCCTTCGGGCCAGCGGTTTGCCTGGTCGAAGATACGGGCATGTTCCATGTCGCCCGGATCGGCGGGCCATTCGTGCTGGAGGCGGTACTGCTCGAACATCCGGGTATTGCGCGAAAGGGGCTGGCGTTCCGGCATCGGGATATAGCCGCGATACCATTCGGGCGTGGCATGGGCGCCGGCACGTTCGGCGGCGGGGCGGGCGAAGAAGTCGGCGGCGGCGGCGAAGATCGCGTCGATCACCGCCTGCGGCACACCGTGCCCGGTGAGGTAGAAGAAGCCGATCTCCTCGCAGGCCCGCGCGATCTCGCTTGCCACCGTGCGGCGGGCTTCCGGATCGCCGCTCAGGAACGGCGCGAAGTCGATCACGGGAATTTCTTCGAGCGAGACGGCGGCTGCTGCCGCAATGTCGTCCTCGCTTCTTTCGCTACGGCTCATTATCGAGACTCCTTGATGGCGCGGGCCCCGGAAAACTGCGGAAAATCAGCCGGGAGCGGCAGGCCATGATCCATTCGCCGTGAACTGTTTAGGACAACACCCATGGCCCCGGCGGTGCTTTTTCGGTGCGGACCCGTCGCCTAATGGTCACCTTCCCGAACCGTGATCTTGCGCTACCAAGTCATCAGGGAAGCCCAATCAAGGACGATAAATGCGGATGACGCGCCGATGAGCCTCGAAGGCAAGGTTGCCATGGTGACGGGAGGGACGCGCGGTCTCGGCCTGGGCCTCGCACGGGCGCTTGGCCGCGCGGGCGCCGGCGTGGCGATCGTGGGCCGGGATGCGGCAACCGGAGAGCGGGCGGCGGCATCCCTCGTTGCCGAAGGGCTGAACGTCATCGCCTGCGCTGCGGACGTATCCGACGATGCCTCGATGTGCGAGGCTGCCGCCCGGACCGAACGGACACTGGGCGCGCCCGGCATACTGGTCTGTGCGGCCGGTGTCGGGGCGCCCCGCCGCCCGGTCTGGGAAGCGAGCCCGCAGGACTATCGCGGATGCTTCGACATCAACGTGCTGGGCGTGGTCAATGCCATGGCTGCCGTGATGCCCGGCATGACGGCGCGGGGCGAAGGGCGTGTCGTGGCCGTCGGCGGGACTTACGGGCACAAGGGCGTGGCCGGGTTCTCGCTCTATTCCGCGTCGAAATGGGCGCTGCGCGGGCTGGTGAAGTCCGCCGCGCTCGATGCGGCGCCGCACGGGGTGAGGGTCAACATGATCTCGCCCGGCGGGGTCGAGGGTGAGCGTATCCACCGCCTGTTCCGCGAAACCGCCCAGCGCAACGGCGAGCCCGAGGATGCGCCCCTGAAACGCTTCCTTTCCGGAACGGCGCTGGGCCGCCTCGTTACCGAGGACGATATCGCCGCAGCCCTGTTCCACCTCGTCGGACCGGCGGGGCGCATGATTACCGGGCAGGACATCGTCGTCGATTCCGGCACCGTCATCTAAGGAGACCTCACGAAGTGACCGATATCACCGGGTTCAAGCGCGATACCCAGGCACTCCACGCAGGCCGCGATCCGAAGAACAATTTCGGCGTCGTCAATCCGCCGGTCTACCACTGTTCGACAGTCCTGTTCGATTCCGTGGAGGCCCTGCTCGAAACGCGGCGCGACCGGGCCTCGGGCGCCTTCGAAGGCTTCACTTACGGACGCGAGGGCACGGTGACGACGCGTGCCTTCGAGGATGCGATCACCCTCCTGGAAGGCGGTTACCGCGCGATCACGACGAGCTGCGGCCTTGGCGCGATCTGCGCCTCGCTCACCGCGTTCCTTTCGGCGGGCGACCACTTGCTGATCGTCGACAGCCTCTACGGCCCAGCCCGCGATTTCTGCGAGAGCTTCCTGCGCAAGTTCGGCGTGGACGTGACCTATTACCGGCCGGACGTGGGCGCCGGGATCGCCGAGCTGTTTCAGCCGAACACCCGTGTCGTCTACATGGAGAGCCCCGGTTCGCTGACCTTCGAGATGACGGACGTTCCCGCGATCGCGAAGGAATGCCGGGCGCGGGGCATCTGGACGATCTTCGACAATACCTGGGGCTCGCCGATCAATTTCCGGCCGCTGGAGCACGGCGTGGACGTCTCGATCAATGCCGCGACGAAGTATATCTCAGGCCACTCCGACCTCATGCTCGGCATTGCCGTCACCACGGAGGATGCCTTCATCCCGGTCAAGAAAACCGCGTCGGCATCGGGATACTGCGCCGGGCCGGACGATATCTACATGGCCATGCGGGGCCTGCGGACCCTGCCGCTGCGCATGAAGCAGCATCATGCCTCGGGGCTGGCCATCGCCGAATGGTTGCAAGGCCGCCCCGAAGTCCACCGCGTCATGCATCCCGCGCTGCCGGGCGATCCCGGCCATGCGATCTGGCAGCGCGATTACGACGGCGCCTCCGGCCTGTTCGGCTTCGTGCTGGAAGCCTGCACGGACAAGCAGTTCGCTGCCTTCATGGACCATATGGACCTGTTCAAGCTCGGCTATTCCTGGGGCGGTTATGAAAGCCTCGTGGTGCCGACTTACCCGAACACCCTGCGTTCGGCGACGGAGTGGTCCGCCCCCGGCCCGGCCGTGCGCATCCATGTCGGCCTCGAAGCGGTGGAAGACCTGATCGCCGATCTCGAACGCGGCCTTGCACGCCTTGTCGCTGCCGCCTGACCCTACGGACACACGATAAATGACCCTGATCGACATTACCGCCGGCCCGTTCCGGTTCGTTGCCCGGCTGGAGGAGGAACTCGCTCCTGTCACCGCCGCCCGTTTCAAGGCGATGTTGCCTTACGACGAAAAGCTGATCCATGTCCGCTGGAGCGGCGAGGGCGTGTGGATTCCGCTGGGCGATGCGCACTACGACCTGCCCTGGGAAAATCCCACGCGCTATCCCGCGCCCGGCCAGTTCATCTTCTATCCCGGTGGCTACAGCGAGTGCGAGATCCTGCTTGCCTATGGCGGCGTGGCTTTCGCCAGCAAGCTCGGGCCGCTGGCGGGCATTCACTTCCTGACCATCGTGGAAGGGCTTGAGCATCTGCCCGAGCTGGGCCGAACGGTGCTCTGGGAAGGCGCGCAGGGCGTCAGCTTCCGGTTGAGGGATTGAAGCCATGGCAGTTCGCGACGAGAAACTGCTGATCGGCGGAGCATGGCTTCCGGCGGAATCCGGTGAAACCTTCGAAACCCGCAATCCGGCGACCGGCGAAGTGCTGGCCCGGATCGCGCGGGGCACGGCGGGTGATGTGGACCGTGCGGTCGATGCCGCGCGGCGCGCCTTCGAGGAAGGGCCATGGCCGCGCTTCTCGCCGGCCGATCGGCAGAAGCTGATCCTGGGCCTGGCCGACCTGCTGGAGCGCGATGCCGAGCAGTTCGCCCGGCTGGATACGCTGGAGATGGGCTCGCCGATCCGCCACACCCGCGGCTCGGTGGCGATGCTGGTAGACCTGCTGCGCTATTTCGCGGGTATCGCGCGGTCTGTCGAAGGCACCACGAACCGGCCGTCCGATCCCGGAACTTTCGCCTGCACGGTGAAGGAACCGGTTGGCGTTTGCGGGGCGATCATCCCTTGGAACGGACCGCTTTGGGCCAGTGTTCTCAAGCTCGGGCCGGTGCTCGCAAGCGGTTGCACGCTGGTGCTGAAGCCTGCCGAGGACGCCAGCCTCGCGCCGCTGCGCCTTGCGGAACTGGCGCTGGAAGCGGGCGTGCCGGAGGGCGTGTTCAACGTCGTCACCGGTTTCGGTGCCGAGGCCGGGGCGGCGCTCGCCGCGCATTCCGGGGTGGACAAGATCGCCTTCACCGGCTCGGAGGCGACGGGCCGCCGCATCGTCCAGGCTTCGGCGGGCAACCTCAAGCGGCTCTCGCTGGAACTGGGGGGCAAGTCTCCCAATATCGTGTTCGCCGATGCCGACCTCGAAGCGGCGGCGAAGACCGCGGTGATCGCGGCCTTCGCCAATTCCGGGCAGGTTTGCAGCGCTGGAACGCGTCTGTTCGTGGAGCGCGCGGTTCACCGCGAATTCGCCGCCGAAGTCGCGCGGATCGCGGGCACGCTGAAGATCGGCGATGGTCTCGATCCCGAAACCGACCTCGGCCCGCTGGTTTCGGCGCGTCAGCTTGAGCGCGTCTGCGGCCATATGGATGATGCGCTGGCGGCGGGCGCGGCGCCGCTCTCGGGCGGGGGCAGGCTGTCGGGCGCAGCCTACGACAAGGGCTTCTTCTTCCCGCCGACCGTTCTCGTCGAGGCCCGCGACGACATGCGCGCGGTGCGGGAGGAAATCTTCGGCCCGATCCTGGCGACGCTTCCTTTCGATAGCGAGGATGAAGTGATCGCCCGCGCCAATGCCACGGAATTCGGGCTCGGCGCCGGGGTCTGGACGAGCCATCTCGGCCGCGCGCACCGCATGGCCCGTGCGCTCAAGGCGGGCTCGGTCTGGGTGAACTGCTACAACCGGATCGACCCTGCGGTGCCGTCGGGCGGGATCAAGGCGAGCGGGCACGGCCGCGAATACGGCCGCCAGCACGTCGAGGAGCATTTCCAGACCAAGTCGATCTGGATCGACACGACTGTCTGAACAAGGAAGGTTTTCGGCGGGGCAGGCGATCCTGTCCCGCCGAAGTCAGATCGCCGAAGTCAGAGCCACTTCGGCACGACCGGCTTCTCGAATGCGGCCAGCGCATCGATCAGCGCTTCGGGATCGGCTTCGAGGACGATGCCCTTGCGATGTTCCGGCGGCAGGAACTTCTCTTCGATCATCTTGTCGATGAAGGCCATGAAGGGTTCGTGGAAGCCGCCGACATTGTAGAGGCCCACCGGCTTGTCGATCTCGCCGAGCTGGTTGAGCGTCCAGGCTTCCATGAATTCCTCAAGCGTGCCGATGCCGCCGGGCAGGGCGATGCAGGCGTCGGCGATCGACAGCATCCGTTCCTTGCGCACCCGCATGGATTCGACCACTTCGTGCAGCGAGAGGCCGGGGTGGAGGTGGCCCTTGTCGAACAGGCGCTGGTTGATGACGCCGTGGACGTGCCCGCCCTCTGCCAGGGCCGCATCGGCAAGAATGCCCATCAGCCCCTTGTGCGTGCCGCCATAGACGATCCCGATCCCCTTGCGGGCCAGTGCGCCTCCAAGCGCGGCGGCGGCATGTTCGTACTTGTCGCCCAGGCCGGTGTTGGAGCCGCAGAAGACGGCGACATGGCGGATTTCTCGCGGGGACTGGCTCATTCTGGGGGCGACTCTCGAAGCGATTAAGGGGTTCAAGGTCTATGTTCTAAAAACTGGCGCGGCAACGAGGTGTGCGGTGCGGTTTCGGCAACGAGCCGGGGTGGTCTCGGCAACACGCGGCGCGCGCGCGTTGAGGCATGACGCGGGAAGTGGCCGAAGGCTGCCGCAGCGAACGGTCCGCGAAAAGGGCCGAAGGGCGCGTAACGCCCGCGCGGCAAGCCGGACAGGGCCTCGGTTCGATGATTGACGGATTAGACGCCCATGACACCTGAACAGAACGATCTCGTCACCCTCAGCGGCCGCGACCGCCCGCTTGGCGCGCTGCTGCGGCGCTACTGGCAGCCGATCGCGCTGCTGGAGGAACTGGAGGGACCGCGCCCGGCCAAGGCGGTGAAAGTGCTGGGGCAGGACATGGTGCTGTTCCGCGACCAGGAGGGGCGGCTGGGCCTGCTCGATCGCGATTGTCCCCATCGCGGCGCCGACCTTGCCTTCGGGCGGCTCGAGGACGGCGGACTGCGCTGCCTGTTCCACGGCTGGCTGTTCGATGTGGACGGCAACTGCATCCAGACGCCGGGCGAACCGGCAGGCTCGAAGCTCTGCACGCGCGTCAGGCAGCGTGCCTATCCGGTGATCGAGCAGGCGGGCATGATCTTCGGCTTCCTGGGTGAAGGCGAGCCCACGGCTTTTCCGGGGCTGGACTGCTTCGCGGCGCCCGGCAGCCATGTCTTTGCCTTCAAGGGCTATCTCGACTGCAACTGGCTTCAGGCGCTCGAGGTGGGGATCGATCCGGCGCACGCCAGCTTTCTTCACCGTTTCTTCGAGGACGAGGAAGCGGATGCCTATGGCAAGCAGTTCCGCGCCCGTTCGGCCGACAGCGACATGACCATGATCCAGGTCCTGCGCGAGTTCGAGAACCCGGACATCACGATTTCACCGACAGACATCGGCTTCCGGCTCACCGCGCTGCGCCCGCTGCCTGAAGGGCAGACCCATGTGCGCATCACCAACCTGTTCTTCCCGCAGGCCTTCGTCATTCCGCTGTCGGAGACGATGACGATCACGCAGTGGCACGTGCCGATCGATGACACGAGCTGCTACTGGTACGCCGCCTTCACCAGCTTCACCGATGCGGTGGACAAGGAGGAGATGCGCCGCCAGCGGCTGACGCTTTACGAACTGCCGGACTACAAGCCGCGCCTCAACCGCGCGAATGATTACGGTTATGACTTGGTGGAGCAGAAGAGCCGGACTTACACGGGCATGGGCGAGGATATCAACGTTCACGACCAGTGGGCCGTGGAGTCCATGGGCCGTATCCAGGATCGCACGCGGGAGCATCTCGGCACGACCGACAAGGGCATCGTCGCGTATCGCACCATGCTGCTCAGGCAGCTCCGCAAGATGGAGAACGGCGAGCGTCCGCTGCTGGACCTGACGGCGGAAGAAGCGCTGGCGGTGGTGGATCCGGGCACGGTTGACGGGGTGGCGCCTGCCGGAGCCGATCTCGAGGCGTATTGGCGCGCTGTCGATGCCCGCCGCCGCGATGCCGCGCCCTGGGCGGCACCCGCGAACGCCGCCGAATAAGCGGGGAGCGCCATGACCGGATTTGTCGAGGCTTATGGCCTGTGGAACGAGGACCAGCGCCGCCTCGCCGCCGAAGTGCTGCGCCGGGTGGAGGCGGACGAGGTATCCACCGTGCGGCTCGTCTTTGCCGACATGCACGGCATCGCGCGCGGAAAGACCCTGCTGGCAGGCTCGCTGGAGGGCGCTTTCGAGGATGGCTGCGCGATCACCTCCACGCTGCTGCTCAAGGACACTGCGCACCGTACCGTAGCGCCGGTCTTCTCGGCCGGGGCGGGGATCGGCAATGCCGATCTCCAGGGCGGCGGCGATGTCGTCATGGTGCCCGATCCGGGGACGTTCCGCCTCCTGCCCTGGGCGCCCGGTACCGGGTGGATGCTTTGCGATCTCTACCACAATGACGGCCGCCCGGTGGTTTCATCCACCAGAAGGCTGGCGCGGGACGCCTCGGCTCGGCTGGCCGGGCGCGGGTTCGAATTCGTCAGCGGGCTGGAGGTGGAATTCTATCTCACCCGTCTGGAAGATGCGGCGCTGAGCCCCGAGGATGCCGGCCAGCCCGCGCGTCCGCCGCGTGTCTCGCTGCTTCACCAGGGTTACAATTACCTGACCGAGCAGCGCTACGACCAGATCGAGCCGATCGTCGATGTTCTGAGGCAGAACTGCCTGGCGCTGGGCCTGCCGCTGCATTCGATGGAAGTGGAATTCGGCCCGAGCCAGTGCGAATTCGTGTTCAAGGTCGGCTCCGGCATCGGCCCGGCCGACGACATGGTGCTGTTCCGTGGCATGGCCAAGCAGGTCGCCCGGCGGCATGGCTATCACGTCAGCTTCATGTGCCGCCCGCAGCTTCCCGAAGCCATGGCGAGCGGGTGGCATCTCCACCAGTCTCTGCGTGACCTGAAGACCGGAGCAAACGCCTTCGCGCCGCAAGACGGTGCGCCGGGGCTATCCGCGGTCGGGCGGCAGTTCCTGGCCGGATTGCTGGCGGGTGCGGCGGCGGCCACGCCGTTTTCGACCCCCACGATCAATGGCTACAAGCGCTACCGCCCGAACTCGCTGGCGCCAGACCGTCTTGCCTGGGCCGAGGACAATCGCGGCGCGCTGCTGCGGGTGCTCGCCAGGGGGCCTGCGAAGCTGCGCCGTATCGAGAACCGCGTGGGTGAGCCCGCAGCCAACCCCTATCTCTATCTCGCCTCCCAGATGGCGACCGGACTGGCGGGTATCGAGGCGGGACTGGAGCCGCCGGAATCGGTGGATTCTCCTTACGCTGCCGAGGCGGAGCGGCTTCCGCGCAGCCTTGAGGCGGCGCTGGACCTGCTGGATGACAGCACATTGCTGCGCGGTGCCTTCGGCAGCGATTTCGTGGATCATTTCCTGATGATCAAGCGCGCGGAAGTCATGCGCTACAACCAGACGGTGACCGACTGGGAGCACCGCGAATACTTCGACCTGTTCTGAATCGGAAAAAGGCGCGCCGTCCCAAATCGAACCGGGACGGCGCGGCCTTTGCACGGCGTTATAGCGTGGCGCCGCCGTCCACGACCAGTTCCTGCCCGGTGACGTTTCGTCCGCCTTCGCCGACGAGATAGAGTACCATGGCAACGATGTCCTCCATCTCGCTGGGGCGGTTGAGCGGAATGCCCATGTCCGCGACATAGGCCTTGAGCGCTTCCTCCTCGCTCAACCCGCGTTGCTGCGCCAGCGCCCGCCAGTTCGCCTTCATGCGCGGCACGGCGATGGGGCCGGGGGCGATGTAGTTCACGGTCACGCCGTCAGGCCCCGCTTCGAGGGCGGCACTGCGGGTCAGCCCGCGCAGGCCCCATTTCGAGGCGGAATAGCTCGATCGTCCGGCCCGGCCGCGCATGCCGTGGTTGCCGCCGATGTTGACGATCCTGCCCGATCCGGCCCGGCGCATGACCGGCAGCAGCCGCGAAAGCACGATGAACGGCGCGCGCAGGTTGGTGGCAACCGTGCTGTCGAATTCCTCAAGGCTGAATTCGCCGATCGGCGGCGATAGCGGCCCGGTATAGCCTGCCGCGTTCACCACGACGTCCACCGTCCCGCCCGACCAGTCGAGGAAGGCGTCCAGCGCCGCATTCAGGGCTTCGCCGTCGCGCACGTCGGCGGTGAGCACGAGTGCCTCGCCGCCGTCCGCGCGGATGATTTCGGCGGCGGCTTCCATTTCGGCGGTCCGCCGCGCGACGAGCGCAACGTCATAGCCCGCCGTGCCGAGCGAGAGTGCGATCTCGCGCCCGGTGCCCGCGCTGGCGCCGGTCACGAAAGCGACGGGGCGTTTGCCGGAGGCTCCCATCACTTGGCGTCCGCGAAGAACTTGCGCCTGGATTCGGCCTGGATCTTGTAGATCGAACTGCCCGCGCGCGAGGGGAAGGGGAGTTTGACGTAATTGTCCTCGAACCGGACTTCGGTGGTGGAAGGCCCGCTGACGATGCGGGATTCGTATTCTTCCCAATCGACCTTGTAGAACAGCGGGAATGCATCGCTGGCGGCATATTCGTAGAACAGGATCCGGCGCGGATCGCCCGAGCGGTTCACGCTCGATCCGTGCAGCGTCATCGGGTGGTGGAAGCTGACGGTGCCCGGAGGGCCCTCGAGCAGCGCGGCCCTGGACATGTCGAACTCCGCCGTGTCGACCGCGCCGCAGAAGAAGCCTTCCTCGTCGTGGTGATCCAGAAGCGGTCCCTTGTGGCTGCCGGGGATGACCTGCATCGCGCCATTGGCCGCGCTGGCGCCGTCGAGTATGATCGAGGCGACGCAAGTGGACATGTTGGTGTGCGGCGCGAAGGCCCAGTCCTGATGCCATTCCAGCGCGGCGCCGCCATTGGCCGACTTCATGTTGATCTTGGTATGGCTGAGCCGGACCAGCTTGCCGATGATCGCGGTGAGGATTTCCAGCACCTGCGGATTTCCTGCCTGCGCGGCGTAATAGGGGTCGATGCGGTTGGGCTTCTTGATGCGCTGGATCGTGCGTTGTCCATCGGCATCGGTGTCGAAATCGAACCAGGCATCGTCGCCTTCCGCCTCTGCGGCGCGGGCGGCGACTTCATCGGTCAGCGCGCGGAGCCTGTCCAGCACGGGCCCCTGCAACAGGCCGGGGACGACCACGTAGCCGTGCTCGTGATAGAAGGAAATGATCTCGTCGAGGTTCATGGCTCAGTCCTTGGGGAGAGGCAGGTCGGTGACGACCATATGCGCCTTGTAATGCGTGATGCAGAGCGGCAGGCGCGCGGCGCGCACCGCGTTCTGCCCGGTGGCGCCGCAGGCCCAGAATACCGGGACTTCGCCCGTATTCAGCCGGGTCAGGCCGTGCCCGCCGTAACTTTGGCCCAGATCGCCGATGCCGAGATCCCCGGGCAGGGCGAGCGATACCGGCGCGCCGTGGAACTGGGGGTAGCGGGCGGAAAGGATCGTTGCGCGCACGGCGTCTTCCGGCGAGAGCGCACGCATGGAGACGATCAGCCTGCCGCCGAACGGGCCGACCGGCACCGTTTCGCGCGCGGTCTCGTACATGGCGGAGACATTGCCTTCGTCCAGATGTCGCAGGCGCACGCCGTGGCTCTGCAGGATCGCCTCGAACGAGAACGAGCACCCCAGAACGAAGGACACAAGATCGTCTGCCCAGGCATGGCGGGCATCGCGCGGCGTCTCGGCCAGTTCGCCGTCCCGGAACACCATGTAACCGCCGGTGTCGCGCGCCAGGTCCATGTCGGCGGCGAGTTCGGGAATCTCGCGCGAGCCCGGCGCGCTGCGGCCCAGGATGGGCAGCGCCTGAGGGTTCGAACGGCAGTAGAGTTCGAAGGCGTCGGCATGGGCTTCGGGCACGGCAACGAGGTTGCCTTGCACATGGCCGCGCGCGACATGGTTGGTGAAGCCGGTGAAGCGCCCTTCGCGGATGGCGCGGCGCACGGCGGCCGGATCGTCGGTATCGAAGTCAGGCCGGGCGATGTCGATCAGGGATGCCTGGGTCATGCCAGCATAGATAGCCAACCAGGGTGTTGCCGAGAGTTGCTTTTTCATGCCTGAGCCGTTGCCGATCCGGCCATGGGCGGAATGAAAGCGCTCGTGCTTCGCTGCGCTTTTGCGGCAATGGAAAGGGCGAAAGCAATCATGGCAGGCATATTGGTAATCGGCGGGGCGAACGGACTGGGCGGAGAAATCGCGGCGGCCTTCGCAGAGGGAGGAGACCGCGTGCTGCTGGTGGACGAGTGTGCGGTTCCGGCGGGGATCGCGCCGGGCGTGGATTTCCTGAGGCTCGACCTTGCCGCCGCCGATACCGGCGCGCGGGCTGCGGCGGAGGCTGCGGGGCTTTTCGCGGGGATAGACAGTGTCGTCATCGCGGCGGCGGCCATGGAAAGCGCTCCGATCGCGCAGTGGACCGTCGCCATGTGGAACCAGGCCGCCGCCATCAACTTGCGGCTGCCGTTCCTGGTGACGCAGGCGGCCCAGCCCTGGCTTGCGCAGTCCGGCAACGCCAGCGTGACGATCGTTTCATCGACCGCGACGATGCGCGGGCAACCCTTCACTCATGCCTATCAGGCGACCAAGGCCGGTGTGGCGGGACTGGTGCGCAGCCTTGCCGCCGAACTCGGGCCGGAGGGGATCAGGGTGAACGCGGTGCTGGCGGGGTGGCTCGATACGCCGCTCACACGGGCCTATTGGGACGGCGTGGAGGATGCAGCGGCGCAGCGCGCGCAAGTGGACGGACGCATTCCGCTGCGCCGCCACGGGACGGCAGGCGAGGCTGCCGCGCTCGTGCGGTTCCTGGCATCCGGCGCGGCGAGTTACCTGACCGGGGCGATGCTTCCGGTGGACGGAGGCGATACCGCGGTGTGATCTGCCGCATGCGGCTGCGCCGCTTTTGCACTTGTTCTCGCACCCACCGTCGGAAGCGCGGCGAGGCAGGCGATTAGCCCGATCACGGCGATGGCGACGTAAGCGCTCCAGTGTGTGAGCGAGAAGTAGATCGTCGGCGTCAGGAACGAGGCGATCGAGACGAACTGGTTTACCAATCCCGCCACGCTGCCGCCCCCGATATCCTTGGTGGAAAGTGCGGGCATCGTCGCCATGCACACGCCGGTCGCGGCGCCGTAAGTGAAGAGCCAGGCCATGAGCCCGGCTATCGCCAGAACCAGCGGGCTGGTCGGCAGGAACAGCGCGGTCTGCGCCAGGATGCCGATGACCACCACGATGGCGAGCAGGCGCCGGGGCGGGAAATCGCGGGTGAGCAGCGCGCCGGTAACGGTTCCGCCCAGCAGGACGGCCGCGATCTTGGCGACGGCGACGATGCTTGCCGATGCGGCAAGCGAAACCCCGTGGACCTTGGCGATGTAGGTCGCCGCGGCAAGGCTGGTGCCGTAGGAGATCATCGCGGGCATCGCCATGGCAAGGCCGAGCATCAGGATTGCGGGATGGCGCAGCCCGGCGAACAGGCTCGTCAGTTTCTCCCGCGCGCTGGCGCCCCTTGCGCGAATCAGCGCGACATGGGGCAGCGCGAACGATCCGGCGGTGCAAAGCGCCATGAAGGCGCCGTGGAGCAGGATCGCCCAGCGCCACGCCTCGCCGGCGGTGAATGGCGCCGCGATCAGCAGGCCGAGCGAGAAGCCGGTCGGCGCGTAAGTGGACCAGAGCGTCATCGCCCTGGTTCGTGCCGTGCCTTCCAGCGCGCCGATCAGCATGGCGGCGCCGCCGTTGAGAATGCCCAGATAACCGATCCCCGCCAGCAGCACGCCGAAGTTGAGCAGCCAGATGTCGTGGGCCAGCCACACTATCGCATCGGCCAGCACGAATACGGGCGATGTCAGCAGCAGGACGAGGCGAGGGCCGAGGCGGTCCACCACGCCGCCGCCGATGGTGGCGACGATCGCTGCCGGAAGCGAGAAGAGTGCTATCGTCAGGCCGATCGCCGAGGCCGGGGCGTGCAGCGATGCCGTGATCCGCAGCGCCAGCGGCGAGAGGATGCCGACGAGAGCCATGCTGCCCAGCCCGATGGCGTAGACGAGGGCTACGGTCGTCCAGTTCCCTCGCGGTCCGGTGCTTGCCATCGACACTGCCATTGCGACCATCTCCTTGTTCGCCTCGGAGGATAGGCCGGGGTCATGATCGGACAAGGCGGGTTCGGAATCTGCACCGAGGCGTATACTTTTCGGTGAAGCGGTCCGCGGCCGATCCGGCGGGGCGTTGCCGCAGATGCAATGGGGCGATGCGGGAACGGCGTCCGCATGGCCGGTGGAAAGGGCGTAGGCTCGCGGCAGCATCAGCTCGCGATCAGAAGGAGCGAACGATCTCGACATGAAGAACAGGCCCCACATGAAGACCCGCCTTTCGCATATGGCCCTGCTGGCGGCGGTTTCGCTGGCGGCGGGCGTTCCGCTGACCGCACAGGCACAGGCAGGATCGGCCGACCTCGGCCATATCGACGGCGACGGCGGCGTGACCGATTTCTACCGCTGGGACGGAACCATCGGCGCGCCGGGCCGGATGCTGCGGCAGGAAGCCCTGCCTGCCGAACGCACCCAGCCCGAGGCCGGCAAGGCGATGCGGGTGCTCTACAGCTCGACAAGCGGTGTAGGGCAAGGGGCCGTCGCGGTTTCCGGCATGCTGTTCCTGCCCAAGGGCAAGCCGCCGAAGGGTGGCTGGCCTATCGTCACCTGGGCGCATGGCACGACTGGTTTTGCCGATGTCTGCGCGCCTTCGTGGACCGGCACTTCGGAGCGCGACAAGGAGTATCTCGAAAAGTGGCTCGCGGCCGGTTTCGCGGTTGTCGCCAGCGATTACGAGGGGCTGGGAACCAAGGGCGTCCACCCGTACCTGATCTGGCGTTCGGAGGGACGCTCGGTGCTCGATGCGGCACGGGCGGCGCTGGGCGCATATCCCGCCGCGCTGTCCAATCGTGTACTGGTCGTCGGCCAGTCTCAGGGATCGGGCGCGGCGCTGGGGGCGACCTATCTGGCGAAGAGCTATGCGCCGCAGCTCCACATGCTGGGCACCGTGGCGACCGGACTGGTCATGACTTTCGATACCCCGCACACGGCCGACTACGTTGCCAAGTCCAATACTCTCACCGATCCGCACTACATGCCTCCCGGTTTCGCCATGCTGCGGATCGCGGGGATCGACCGGGCGCTCCATCCCGATCTGGACCCGGCCGATTTCGTGAAGCCCGCCGGCCGCCCGCTGCTGCGGACATCGCGCAAGGCCTGCCTGCACGATCTCTTCGCGCAGGCCGACAAGGAGGGGCTGACCGGGCAGCAGGTCTTCGTCGAGAATATCGATCCGATAGACGGGACGATGAGCGCCAACTTCGATTTCCCCGATGGCCGAATGCCCGGCCCGATCTTTGCCGGTACGGGCCTTGCGGACGACATGGCGGGGACGCAGGGACAGTACAACGCCGTCAAGGCGATGTGCGCGGCGGGCAGCAACATCCAGTGGCATACTTATCCCGGCGAGGATCACGGCAGCGCGGTGAATGCTTCGGCGCGCGATTCGATCCCCTTCGCGCGGGCCCTGCTGGCGGGAAAGGTGCCGCAATCCAATTGCGCGTCCATCACCCCGCCCGGTCCGGTCCAGAAGAAGGCCGCCACCAGCAGCTGATCCGAACGCCCTTTCCGCAAGAACGAAGGCCCCTGCCATTGGCGGGGGCCTTTTATTTTGGGCGCCGCCGCACAGAGCGGCTGCACGAACGAGAACGGCGGGAGCATCTCTGCCCCCGCCGCCCTGTGCGACCCTTTCGGGATAGCTGGCCTCAGTAGCGGTACTGCAGGGTCATGCCGACCGTGCGGGGACGATAGCTCTGGTTGTAGTAGAGCGACGAGCCGATCGAGTCGTGACCGCGCGAGAGAACGTCGCTCGAATTGAGGAGGTTCTCGACGAAGACCGAAAGGTCCACGCCGCTGAACCGGGCACCGGCGCGGGCCGAGAGGTAATTGCGGGCATCCAGTTCGGTCAGGCCGGAATCGTAGCCATAGGCGCCGGAAACCGAGGTCTGGTAGGTATGGCTGGCGAAGGTGAAGTCGCTGCGCAGATAGGCATCGACGCCCTGGCCCACTTCACGCTCGTAAGTGCCGTAGAGGTGGCCGGTCCACGAAGGGCCGCCGATGTGCTGGCCGTCGGCCTTCAGCATCAGGCCGTTGCCGCCGAATACGTCATGATCATAGGTCAGATCGACATAAGCCACGTTGCCGCCCAGCGTCAGCCCCTCGACCGGCTTTACGTCGAGCGAAAGCTCCCCGCCCTTGCCGGTGGCATTGCCCAGGTTGTAGATGAACGAGAACGAACAGGTCGGCAGGCGTACGGACTGCTGGATGTTCTTCCACTTCATCAGGTAGACGCTGGCGCCGAAGTTCACCTTGCCGCCGAAGAGGGAGTTCTTCGTGCCGGCTTCGTAGGACCACAGCGAGTCCGAGGTATAGGCGGTGGGGCTTTCGGTCAGGCCCAGCGTGGCAAGGTCGCCGGTGCACAGGTCGCTCAGGATCCTGGCCTGTGCGCCGCCGGGGCGGAAGCCCTTGGTCGCCGAGGCATAGACCATGTTGTTCGGCGCGATCTTGTACGAGATGCCGAACTTCGGCGTCCAGGCGCCTTCCTTCATGTTGGCGGTGGTGACGGTGCGGACGTTGCCGGTGGTGGTGCCGTCGCCGACGTTCACGAAGTCGAAGGCGACGTGGCTGTAGCGGATGGCGGCGGTGAGGGTCAGGTTCTCCATCGGCTTCACGTCGACGCTGCCGTAACCGGCGATCTGCTCATCCTTGGCATGGACGAGATTCACGTAGCTGAAGCGGCCGTCGTATTGCTGATAGCCGTTGATGAGCGTGCCGGGGATGCGCCCGGAGCCGGTGTAGTTGCTGAAGTCCTGCTTGGTGTGCGCGTAATAGACACCGGCGGTCCAGTCGATCAGCTTGTTGTCGTAGGACTGGAGCCGCGCTTCCTGGACGAAGTTCTTTTGCTTCATCGTCAGGTAGTCGTTGGTGTTGTCGAGATCCTTGTTGGAATAGACCCCGAACGGATTGCCCGTGCGCAGCACCGAGAAATAGGTGGCGTAGTTGAGCGTCTGTTCCTGCTTGCGGGCGAAGTACGAGGTGTTGGAGATCAGCTCGATGTTCGGCGCGATGTTCCAGTCCACCTTGAGCGAGGGGAGGTAGAACGTGTCATTGCTCGGTTCGAGGGAATAGACGCCGGTGTGGTAGTCGTTGTCCTTGGCCAGCCCGTAGCCTTCCCAGTAGTCGTCACGGGCATTGGCCTCGACGTGCTGGTAGTAGAAGCTCGGGGTGATGGTCAGGGTGTCGGTGGGCTTCCAGCCGAGCGATGCGCGGATGACGGTGGAGTTGCCCGAGTTCACGTCCTTCTTGATGACGGTGTCGGTGCCCTGTGCGACCTGGTCGATATAGCCGCCCGAATACTGGTACCAGCCGCTCACGCGGAAGGCGAGGTTGTCTGTGATCGGGGCGCCGAAGGCGAGGCCGGCTTCGTAGCTAGGCGCGCCTTCCTCGGTGAAGGACACTTGCGAGCGGCTGTAGATGCTCAACTTGTCGTAGTTCGGGCCAGGGGTGATGAAGCGCACCGCGCCGCCTTCGGCACTGGCGCCGAACAGCGTGCCCTGCGGTCCGTAGAGCACTTCCACGCGGTCGAGATCGAAGACCTTGGGATAGGGGTTGCCCCCGTAGTAGCCGACGTTGCGAATCTGGATCGGGGTATCGTCGATATAGATCGCGGTGGTGGCCGAACCCACGTCCGAGGCCATGCCGCGGATCGAGATGTTGCTGCCGTTATTGGCGGAAACGCCAGAGGACGGCGCGAAGTTCAGGGCAGGGGTCATTCGCGACAGGTCGTCGATGCTGCGGATGCCCTGCTGGTCCATCAGTCGCTTGTCATAGGTCGCGACCGAGATCGGCACTTCGTTGATGCTCTGCTCACGGCGCAGCGCGGTGACGACGATAGCCCCGGAATCGGAGTCGGAGCCGGTTGCCGAACGCGCGGCCTCGGCAGCTTCCTCAGCCAGCGCGGCCTGTGCCCCGCCAGCCAGCGCGATGGCGGCGCAGGACGCTGCAAGCAGCCTCAGCCGCGACGTGTGACGGGTAGTGAGCCCATTGGGATTGTTGATACGGGACATGACGCGAAACCCCTTTTCTGGTCGGAACTCTCGAATTCCCTTTCGACCCTCTCTCGCGCCACGCTTGGTCGTTTCTGTGCTCACGTGGTCCTCCACTGTCGGTTTGCCGGGTTCCCGAAGATGGTCCCGGCCTTTTGCTTGGCCGGGCTGTCCGGCACGCCGCGCCATGAAGGCAAAAATTTCCGGGCTGGACCATTGCAACTAACGAACCGACCTGTTGCCAAATCCGTGCGTTCGTCTTCCGTGTTGTCGCAAACCGAAGTCCGGACATACATTTTGGCAACGCGCAGGGTATCTCGTCCTGCCTATGGAAGATCCCATGGCTCACATCTGGAACTGCCTTTCGGGAATGCCCACATGACCGGCGAGACGTCGTCCCGCCTGCTTCGTGCCGGACGCGTGATCGCGAGCGCCGACGGCAAGGTCCTGGGGCCAACCGAGATTGAGATCGGCGCGGACGGCCGCATCGCGGCCATGCGCGCCATCCCGCCGCAGAGCCTGACGCCGGAGGAAGCCGGCGCTCTGATGATGCCAAGCCTTGCGAACGGGCACGACCATGGACGCGGGCTGAGGACGCTGGCGTTCGGCGCGGCTGACCAGTCGCTGGAAACCTGGTTGCCCGATCTTGCGCGGCAGCCGCGTGTCGACCCCTGGCTGAACGCGGCGGTGGCGCTGGGAAGGCTTGCGCAGGGCGGGGTGGGCGCCGTCAATCACTGCCACAACACGCAGGACGGCCGGGCCCTGTTGGAGGAGGCCGAAGCCGTCTCCCGCGCAGCGCGGGACGTGGGCATACGGGTGGCCTTCGGATGGCCGTTCTTCGACCGCAATCCTTGCGTTTACGGCGACCTTGCGCGGCTGGCCGGATTTCTTCCGGACGAACGCCGGCGCGCCGTGCTTGCCGCCGGGGCGGGGATGCGGGACCTGCAAACCAACCTTGCCCTGTTCGAGAAGGCAAAAGCGCTGGAGCACGAACATTTCGTGCTGCAATACCACCCGGTTGCGCCGCAATGGACCCGCCCGGAAACGCTTGCCGCGATTGCCCGCGCTTCCGCCGCGGACGGGCGCCGCATTCACATGCATCTGCTGGAAACCGAACTGCAGCGCGAATGGGCCAAGGCGCATCATCCCGGCGGGTTCCTCGCATGGCTGGACGGGCTGGGGCTCCTGAGCGATCGGCTTACCGTGGCCCATGCGGTCTGGCTCGAACCCGAAGACATCGCGCTCCTTGCCGAACGGGGGGTGACGGTCTCGATCAACATGTCCTCCAACTTGCGGCTGCGGTCGGGGGTGCCCGATCTCGCAGCGCTGCTCGATGCCGGCGTGCGCGTGGCATTCGGGCTGGACGGAATGGCGCTGGACGACGACGAGGACATGCTTCGCGAGCTTCGCCTCGCCTGGCACGTCCACGCGCGGACCTCTTCCTGCGGGCGCGGGCTCGACCCGAGCGCGGTTCTGCATGGAGCTCTGGAGGCGGGGCGCAAGTCGGTGCTGGGCAGCACGGAAGGTGCGGCCATCGCGGTGGGCGCCCCTGCCGATATCCTCGTGCTCGATTTCGCGGCGCTATCCGCGGACAACATCCTGCCCGAACCCGATACGATCTCTCTCGTCATCGGCAGGGCCCAGTCCCGGCATGTTCGATGCCTGCTGGTGGGAGGGCGCCGGATTGTCGAGAACGGGGCCTGTGTCGGTGTCGATCTCCCGGAGCTGGAACGCAGATTGACCGCGTCGGCGCGAGCGTCGCTTGCGGCATCTCCGCCGGACCTTGCGGCCATTGCGGAGATGCAGGGAGCAGTGGCGGCGTTCTACGGCTGCGGATGCCACCGGTCAGGCGGCCAAGACCCGATCTGACCGGGACTATCACGATACCCGGCGGCAGTACCTGCGCGTTCCCCGCCAAACCTTACGGGAACGCGCAGGTGCTGCCGACTATTTGACGACCACGCGGACCCGGCCGAGATTCTGGATGCGGCCGAATGCCGTCTCGCGGTCTCCCTCACGTTGGGAAATGCCGCGCAGGGCCGGGAAGTAAGTGCCCGGTTTGTCGAACTTGTGCGTGATGGTGACGGTGGCCGTCCTGAGGCCGGCTTTCACCGGAGACTGGACCGCGAAAGTGCCGGTTCCTTCGAAATCCCACTCCGCCGCGATGACGGTGCCGGTTCCGGGCGGAACCTCGATCGTGCCCCGGAAGGTCACGGTCTGTCCGGCGGCAATGTCCGCGCGCTCGCCGCCATTCGCCTTTAGAACGATGACCGGCTGGATGCCGCGGCGTGCGGCGGCCGTGGGCGGGACGATGATCTGCCCGTCGTCATAGCGGTAGCTGGTGGAGGCGGGCGGCGCGATGCCCTTTTCGACCCACAGCGCCACGTCGCGCAGGGCCTGGTTGAGCACAGGCACATAACTGACGGTATGGATCGCGTCCTCCTGCGTGTCGCTGTCGCCATGAAGGGCGTGGTCGGTGAACCACAGCCGGAAATGGTCGTCCGCCTTCGCGCCGAAGTGCTTGTCCACCCGCGCGCGGTACCAGTCGGCCGACCAGGGATAGGCTTCCCGGTCCCACAGGGATTCGACCAGGATCATCTTGCCCTCGAAATTGCCCTCGGGGACCGACCCTGCCGTCGCCTTGGTGAACAGCGGCCCGAGCAGCATCGGCCGCTGGGGATAGATCGGTTTGCCGTCGGCCCCGCGGAACTGGTCCCACACCTTGAATTCGGCTTCGGGCACCTGGTGGCGATGATAGGTTTGCGCGGCGAGGAAGTTGCTGTTGTCCACCTGGACTTCGTCGCCCGGTGCCAGCTTTGCGGCCACGGCGGGGTCGACGATACCGAAGACGGCAGTGTCCCCGTCGATGCGGCTCAGCGTCAGCCGCGCCCCTTTCGCGGCGCCCGACAGGACGATGAGGTCGCCGCCAAGGAACTGGACGGCCGGCGGCGGAGAGGACAGGCGAATGGCGACGACATATTGGGCCTCCTTGCCCTGCATCGCGGCATAGCTGTCATCGACGTTGCCGGTGGTCTTGCCGTTGGTCACGCTGGTTTCGAGCTTCTGCCGTTTTGCATCCGCGCCGGTGACAAGGGCGGCGATCGCCGCCTTGTGCTGCAGGCGATAGCCGGTGAAGCTTTCGGGATGATCGAAGCCGTAATAGCCCGGTTTGGTCCAGAAGTCCGTGAAATAGCCCGGATCCGCCATGACGACGCCGCCGTAAAGCGCGGCAAAGCCGTGGATGCCCATGGTCTTCCAACCGAACCAGGACTGAAGCGGAAAGCCCATGCGCGTCACTTCGCGCAAGGCGGCTGCCTGCTCGGCGTTCAGCCCGGCATAGGGATCGCCGCTGCCACCGGGCTCCATGGCATCCACGATCTGCGGGAACTTGCCTTCCAGCAGGCGCATGGCATGCATTCGCACGGTGAAGCTGTTGGGGATCGCCATGCTGGAACCGAGCACATGCGGGACCGCGCCGTCCCAGACGCCGCGCGTGTTCTCCATCGATCCCACGGTGCGATAGGCGCCCCCGCTGCCGCCATAGGCATAGCCGTAAGGCCGTTTGCCGCCGTACATCTGGAGCGCCACGACGCGCGAATACTGGGCCGCCGCCGCATTGGCACGGTAGGCGCCGATGGTGGGGTCCTTTGAACCGAACCCCGCCACAGCCGGTCCGCCGCCGTTGGTTTCCACGAAGTATCCGCCGCTGGAGATCGAGAAGGAGATCTTGTCATTGGCGGGCGAAGTGGGTTGCTGGGCCAGGTTCTCGTTGTCGGGCGCGGGGGTGAAGTGCTGGAAGAACCGCCCCTGATATTGCCCTTTCGGCGGGAAGTAGAAGGAGAAGCGCGTGTCGGTCCCCTTGAAGCCGCCATGGACGTAGCGATGGCGGACCGGTGCGTCCCGCCATTCGTCGATATCGATATAGGGCTGCGCGAAGACCGGATCGGGGATCGGCGCGCTTGCGGGCGTGGTTTCGGTACCGGCGGGCGATCCCTGTGCCATCGTCCCTCCTGCCATTCCCCCTGCGAGCAGGGTCGAGGTCAGGGCAAGCCTGACGAATTTGCCGGTGATGCCGCTATTCTTGCGCGCGCGTTTCATGCCGCAGGTTCCGTATGCTCGTGAGGAAAGGGTGCCGCCGCCGCCCCGGAGAGCGGGCGGCGACGGGGAGACGGCCGATCAGAACTTCTTGCTGATGCCGAACTGGAACACGCGGCCGATGCTGGTGACGGCGTAGCCGTCCAGCGAGTTCAGCGAACCGTTGTAGACCGGCGGGTCCTTGTCGAAGAGGTTGTCCACGTTGAAGGTCAGCGACAGGTCCTTCATCGCGCCGCTGCCCTTGAAATCGTATTGGGCGAACATGTTGATGGTGTCGAAAGCCTTGACCTTAGACTGGTTGAGGTTCGATGCCAGCGGCGCGACGTTCCAGCCGCCGAGGTGGCGCCAGGTGGCCTGTGCGCGCAAGTTGCCGAATGCGGCGCCGAGCGTGGTGGACAGGATGAAGCGGGTCTGCGCCTTCACCGTATCGACGAAGCCCGCACCGGCGACGGCCTGCTCCTTGCGGTTCAGCACGTAGTTGCCGTTGATCTGCGTATAGACCGAGCCGAAGCCGGTCGGCTGGTCGTAGGCGAGCGAGAAGTCCAGGCCGTCGGTATTGACCGCGGCGAGGTTGGTGCGCCTGCCATCCGCAATCGAATAGACCTGTCCGGGAACCACGGTGTAGGGCGAAACCGCCGCGAGCCCGTCCGGCACTTGCGACGCCAGCGCGTTCACCTGCGCGATCGTCGGGTTCATGACGTAGTTGTTGGTGAACAGGCTGTAGAAGGTGGACGGGTTGAACACCGGCGGAATGTCGATCAGGTCCTTGAACCGGATGTTGTAGTAATTGAGCGTGGCGAGGAACCCCGGCAATGAAGGGGGTGCGATGTCGAAGCCGAGCGACCAGGTCGTGGCCTTCTGCGGCTTCAGGTCGTTGCCGCCGCCGCCGAGGAAGATCTGTGCCTGCCCGGGCTGGGGGGCGACATTCGGATTGGCGAACAGGATGAACGGGAAGGCGAAGATCGTGGCCGGGGCGGCGTCGGCGCCGTCCGCAAGGCTGGGTGCCTGGAAGGACTTGCCCCAGGTGCCGCGCAGCTTCAGGCCGTCGAACGGCTCGTAAGTCACGCCGAACTTCGGATTGAAGGTGCCGCCGAAGTCGCTGTAGTGATCGTAGCGGCCCGATGCCGACAGGCTCAGCGAATAGAAGCCTCCTGTGCGGTTTTGCTGACCGAAGACGGGCACCTGTACTTCGCCGAAAAGCGCGGCGATGCGGCGGCTTGCGGTGTTGAAGGGCATATCGTCCACCGCGCTGGCGCTGACGGTGCCGTCGATCCGGGACTGATACTTCTCATAGCTGTATTCACCGCCCGCCGCGATCTTCACGTCCCCGCCGGGCAGATGCGCCAGGCTGCCGTCGACGACAACGCGCGTGTTCAGCATCTCGTTCTTGCCCAGACCATAGTCGAGGAAATTCGAGATCAGCGGCAGGACGGCGGCATTGGCCGGGTTCGACAGGTTGTAGGGATCGAAGTTGCCGGTGAGGACGAGCGTGGAGAGGGTGCCGTCGTCGATCTTCTCGTTGGCGACTTCTGACCGGCCGCGGCCGTAGTTCCCCAGCCAGCGCAGTTGCCAGCCGCTGCCGAGATCGGCGGTGAGGGTGGGGGTGACGCCCCAGGTCTCAAGCCTGGTGCTCTGCCGGGTATGCTCGCCCAGCAGCGAGGAGAAGTCCATCGAAACGGACTGGGCCTGGAAGCTGTTGGCATCGCCGGTGTTGCGATAATAGGGGTTGAACACAGTGCCGGGAACGAATGGATTGATCGGCGCGATGGTGGCCGTTGCGGTAACGGGGCCACCGTCGCCCTTGTTCACGCGGTTCATGTAGAATGCGCGCACGTCGAAGGTGACCGGGCCGCCGTCATCGAACGAAAGGCCGGTGAATACCGAGTGGCGTCGTTCGCTGGGATAGAAGGTGCGGTTGTCGCTGACGTCGCAGCGGTTGCCGGAACCGGCTGTCAGCCCCGGCAGCGCATAGACCGTGGATCCGATAGAGACGTTGCCGGCCCCGCAGGTCAGGTCGAACGGCAGGCCGGAGGTATAGTCCAGCCGGCGAACGTAATCTCGGTCCCGGCCATAGAGCGAATCGTGCCAAGCGTAGTTGTAGCTTGCATAGACGGACAGCGCGTCCCAGGTCTTGCCGACCGTGACGTCGGCATTGACCGACTGATAGTCGTCCGCAACGCCGTAGCGTCCCCTGGCTTCGATGCCGTCGAAACGCTTGCGCGTGATGAAGTTTATGACGCCGCCGACAGCATCCGCCCCGTAGATCGAGGAGCCGCCGTCGAGCACGATCTCCACGCGCTCGATCGCGCCGGGCGCGATGGCGTCGGGATCGGGAACGGTCTGGCGAACGCCCATGCCGGGAAGGCGGTGTCCATCGACCAGCACCAGCGTTGACGAACCGCCGCCGGATGCTCCCGGCAGGTTGCGCAGGTTCGGGCGGTTGATGGTGATCTGGCTCGAACTCACGGCCGACACGATGGGCGCGGCATTGAACGACGCGGTTTGCGGCACGCTGGCAAGCAGCTGCGCGGTGGAATTGGCGCCCACGGCGGTGATCGCCTGGGCATTGAGCGAAACCGTTTCCGAACCTGCCGGCGCGACGCCGCGCAGCAGGGTGCCGGTAACGATGATTTCCTGGATTTCCTTATCGCTCAGCGGCGGCGGGCTTTCCTGATCAGGAACGGCCTGCGCCATCGCGGCGATCGGTGTGAGTGCAATTATCGAGACGCCGAACAGCGCACACTGACGGACGGATCCGCAAGTCCTTTTCATACCCTCTCCCCTGTGCGGCACCTGCGGATTTTTCCGGGTTGCCGGTCTTGTTTTCCGCCGCTTCTGCTGTTGGCTATGAGGCTGTCGCAAGCGCCGGAGCACTAGGATTGGCAGATTCGCGGTCGCTTGTCTCGGGAAAAATTTAGAGGCTAAAATAAATCGGGGCCGCGCGGTGTTGCGGATACCGGGGAATTGGCCGATGGGAAGATCATGCGTCTATCGGATCAGGAATATAATCGCCTTCTGCTGCTCAAGAAGGTGCGGACGAGCGAGCCGGTTGCCCGGATCGATCTTGTCGGGCTGACCGGGCTGACGGGGGGGACGATCACGGCGATCACCGCCGATCTTGTGAAACGCGGCATCGTGATCGAGGAGAAGGTGGCCTCCAGTGCCCCGGGGCGGCCCCGGGTCAACCTGCGGATCAATCCGACCGGCAAGTACGTCATCGGCATCAATGCGACAGGTGACGGGCAGGCCGTGGCCGAGATCGTCAATCTGAGGGGCGAAAGCCTTGGCGTAGCAACGGCTGAATTAAAGCCGGCGACGCGGATCGAGGATCTCGCGCAGCAGTTCGTGGCGGCGCTGGAAGACGCCATTGCCGGCTGGCCGGTGAAGCGGGAGGAGATTTTCCGGATCGGAGTCGGGCTTCCCGGCATCGTCGACAGCCGTACCGGCATCGTCGAGCAGATCATCACGTTCGAGCCCGGCCCGTGCAACTTCGGGGACATCGTCTCGGGCGCGCTCGGGATTCCGACGCTGGTGGACAATAACATCAACCTGCTTGCCCGTGCGGAGCATTGGTACGGTGCAGGTGCCCATGCCGACGATTTCACCCTCATCAATGTCGATCTTGCCATCGGCGCGGCGCTTTACCGAGGCGGGCAGCTAATCAGCGGCGCGCACGGGATCGCTTCGGAATTCGGGCACACCAAGATCATGCCCGACATCGGCCGCCCTTGTTTCTGCGGCGCCAACGGCTGCCTGCAGGCCTATTGCTCGATCCATTCGATCATCGAGCAGTCCTGTGAGCGACTGGGGCGGCAGATGCCGTCACACGAGGTCATGAACCCCTGTTTCGATGGATTGATGGCAGAATATGCCGCTGCCGAGATCGACATCCGGACGGTGCTGGAACAGGCCAGCCACTATCTCGGCATAGCCGTGGCCAATCATATCACCATGCAGGACCCCGAGGCGGTCATCATCATCGGGCCGCCCGTTGCACGGATGGATGAGCTGCGCGGTGCCTTCTTCACGGCTCTCGAACAGAACACCTTCCCCGCTTTGCGCCGGCGGACCAGACTCTACTTCAAGGCGCGGGATCAGGGCGCCTATGCGCGCGGCGCTGCGGCGATGGTGCTGGAGCATGTCTACGCCGCATCGTGAATTTCACGGTTTGGCGGGGAGTAGGTAGATGAGGAGAGCCGGGTCATCCTCCTCATCTACCCAGTCGAGCGCTTGCAGGCTGTTGCTTTCGGGTCGGCCTTAGCCGACGAAACGCCAGCGGATCGTCTCTCCGGCATGGAAGGGAACGAGGGTGATGTCGCCGTCGACGATCGTTTCCGCCACGGCCACGTCCTCGCGCTTCAGCGTTACCGTGCCCTCGTTCAGGGGCAGGCCGTAGAAATTGGGTCCGTGTTCGGAGGCGAACCCTTCCAGCCGGTCAAGCACGCCTTCCTCGTCGAAGACCTGCGCGTAGCTTTCCAGGGCGAACGGCGCATTGAAGATGCCGGCGCATCCGCAAGAGGATTCCTTGCGGCCGATGGCGTGCGGCGCGCTGTCCGTACCGAGGAAGAACTTGGGCGACCCCGAAACCGCCGCCTTGCGAACGGCGAGACGGTGCCGTTCCCGCTTGGCAACGGGCAGGCAATAGGCGTGCGGACGAATGCCGCCATCGAAAATCGCGTTGCGGTTGATGATGAGGTGCTGCGGCGTGATCGTTGCGGCGATCCGGGGGCCGCTTTCAGCCACGAACTCTGCGGCGTCGGCTGTGGTGATATGCTCCAGAACGATCTTGAGCGCCGGGAAATCTCGGACCAGCGGCGCGAGGACGCGTTCGATGAACACAGCTTCGCGATCGAAGATGTCGACATCGCGATCGGTTACTTCGCCGTGGATCAGCAGCGGCATCCCGATCCGCTGCATCGTTTCCAGCAGCCCGGTGAGCTTGCGGATATCGGTGACGCCGTGGGCGGAGTTGGTGGTGGCATGGGCGGGATAGAGCTTGCAGGCAGCGAACACGCCCTGTTCGTAGCCGCGCTCGATTTCCGCCGGATCGGCATCGTCCGTCAGGTAGCAGACCATCAGCGGGGTGAAGTCCGTCCCGGCCGGCAGGGCGGCGATTATCCGCTCCCGGTACGCCTGCGCCGAGGCCACGCTGATGACAGGCGGCGTCAGGTTCGGCATGACGATGGCGCGCGCAAACTGGCGCGCGGTATAACCGACGACTGCGTTCAGCATCTCGCCATCGCGGAGATGCACATGCCAGTCGTCGGGGCGGCGGATCGTTATCTGCGATGTCATGAGGCCGCTCTAGCCCACCTCGATGGCTGTCGTCGATGCCGGATTCGGAACATTTCCGCTGCAACGATCGGTGCGTGCTGTCGGTTCGAAAGTTACCCGATGAACATCCCCCCGTTTACTGCGAGCACTTGCCCGGTGACGTAGCCGGCGCCGTCGGATGCGAGGTATTCGCAGGCCGCCGCGATATCTTCCGGGGTTCCGGGGCGTGGAATCGGAATGTGCTGGGCAATCACGTCAAGCGGCGGGAATGTCCCCGCGGCGATTCCCGCTTCTGCCATCGGCGTTGCGACGACCGATGGAGGGATGGTGTTGACGGTGATTCCCTGGCCCGCAAATTCGCGGGCCAGTGCGCGCGTCAATCCGATCACTCCGGCTTTCGCAGCGGAGTAATGCGCACGATCCGCCGCACCGGACTGGGCGGCCTGCGACGAGATCGTGATGATCCGGCCCCATCCTGCCGCGACCATGTCGGGCAGCGCGGCCTGTACCGTATGGAAAACGCCGGTCAGGTTGATGTCGATCATGCGCTGCCAGGTTTCCACGGTTACGTCCTGGAAGCGGATGCCCTCGGATATGCCGGCATTGGCGACCACGATGGCGATGGGGCCCAGTTCCTCGCGCACGGCGGCATAAGCGGTTTCGATGCTATTCCGGTCGGAAACGTCGACCTTGCGGGCAAGGATCGCCGCACCTTCCGAGCGCAGCGCGGCGCTTTCCCGGTCCAGCGCGTCCTGCTGGATGTCCAGCATCGCGACGGGGTGCCCGTTGCGGGCGAACAGGCGCGACACGCCCAATCCGATGCCCGAAGCTCCGCCGGTGACGACGACGACACGATCATGGCTGCTCATTTAGCTCTCTCTCTCCCATCCGTTTCGTTCCGCCGCGCGGTCGCCGCCGAGCTTCCTGGCCCGAGCGCGCTGCGTATGGATCGCTAGTTTATGCGATATCGTGGCGCACAACTTGCGTGATGTCCAGCCCACCGATAGGCATGGAGCGCGCGATTCGGATCGCGTGATAAAATTGGAATGGGAGAAAGAGAGTGCCAGTGCCGGACGTTTCCAACCGCTCGATCAATGAACTGATTTCCCTTGCGGGCAGGAGCGCGGTCGTGACCGGGGCGGCCTGGGGACTGGGAAAGGCAACCGCGAGGCGGCTGGCCGAGGCGGGGGCGGCCGTGCTCATCGCCGACATCGACGAGCAGGCGGCCGCTGCCACAGCCGGGGAACTGTCGGAACGCTATTCGGCCGACGTCTCGTTCGCCTGTCTGGATGCGGCCGATAGCGGTTCGATCGCCGCCGTGGCCGATCTTGCGGAGAGCCGGTTCGGCAAGCTGGATATATGGGTCAACAATGCGGGCATTCCTTCGTTCACGCCTTTGCTCGATCTCGATGACGCGGAATTCGACAATGTGCTGGCGATCAATCTTCGCGGATCGTTCGTGGGCGCGCGGGAAGCCGCGCGCCGGATGATCGCGCGCGGACAGGGCGGGGTGATCGTGAACGTGGCGTCCCTTGCCGGTGTCATTGGTATTTCCGAAGGCCAGGCGGCCTATTGCTCGTCCAAGCATGGCGTCGTCGGCCTCACCCGCCAGTTGTCCATCGAACTCGGCGCGCACGGCATCCGGGTTCTGGGGGTGGCTCCGGGCTTCTCTCTTACGGAAAAGACGATGTTCATCGCCGATTGGGATGAGGCAACGATCAGGAACTGCCCCATTCCGGGTATCGGGGCCAGCCGACTCGGCCGCGTGGGTGTGGCCGACGATATCGCCCGCGCCATCCTGTTCTGCGCGTCAGACCTTGCCGCATTCATGACCGGCAGCACGCTCCTGCTCGACGGCGGCGTCGCCGCCTGAGCATTCGCCGCGATCCGCCGGCCCGGCGGCAACCTTCTGGAGGCTGGCGCCGGGACGGACGGGATCAGAGCAGTTCGACGAGCGCGAGACCTTCCGGCGGGAGGTCCAGGGCGAGGGTTCCGTCACTGTCGAGGCGGCGGCGTTCGATCACGGGTAGAGAGGCCTTGCGCAATTGCGCAACCTGATCGCGCGAAGGATACTGCGGTGAACCCATCGCTCGCCAGGCCGGCATGGGCGAGCCGCGCTCCCAGTCCACATAGCGGACTTCCGCGGTTTTACGGCCGCCGATACCGTCGAAGGCAAGCGTTATGCGCTTTGGCTCGCCCTTGATCCTGCGTTCTGCGGTCATGCCTGGAATGCCGCCGGGTTGATCCACTTCCGCCAGGTTCCACACCAGCACGGAAACACGTCCGTCCTTCCCGCGCGAAGCCAGTGCCGGGCCCTGGGCGGAGAGCCGCTCGGTGCCGAGGCGGTGCAGCAGGCGATAAGTGTTGAACGAAGGCTTGGCGATGCCGTCGATCATCATGCTCCAGCCCATCGAGCCTTCCTTCAGCATGTAGTCGTCCACGCCCAGTTCCTCGTACATGCCGCTGAGCGTCCACTGCGACATCCCTGCACAATGCGCCATGCCCTGAGCGATGACGTGGGCGATCATGGCCGGGCTGTCCGACGACCATTCGGAAAGCCACAAGGGCTTGCCCGCGAGTGGACCCGCGTCGATGGTCCGGCGTGCATTGCCGAGCGCATCGGGGATCACGTCGTTGACGTTGCGCCGGGGCGCGTCCTTGCCGAAGACGTCGTTCTGGTCGTCACCGGCGTAGACGTGGGTGGCGAAGAAATCGACCGGCGCGTTGTTCGCCGCGCACCATTGCGCGAAATCCCCGATCCAAGCCGTTTTCGACGTTGCCGGTCCTCCTACCTGAATGCGCGGATCGACCGACTTGATGGCGACCGCGGCGGCCTTGTACATATCGAAGTAGCGCTGCTTGTCCGCTGTCCAGAAGAACGCGAGATTGGGCTCGTTCCACACCTCGAACGGCCAGGTGCGCACGGTTTCTATGCCGTAACGGTCCACCATCGCGGCGGTGAACGACTTCAGGAAGCCGGCGAATTCCGCGTCGGAAGTCGGCGGGGTGATGTTCCCGCCGTAGAAACCGAATTGGGTTTTGCCGGAGGCCAGTTTCCCCGGCATGAAGCTCAGTTCGACATAAGGGCTGATGCCGATGTCGAGCATGCCGTCGTAGACCCGGTGTACATTCAGCCAGTTCGGCCCGCCGTTGCGGCGCATTTCCAGGATGCTCTTGCCGAATACGCCGAGCTCGTCATTGAAGATGCCGTGGAAGCGGGCGCGTTTGAAGCCCGCTTCGGCCCGGCCGATCCGCATGTCCTGCCGCCATTCCTCGCGCATGGTGATCGCGGCGCGGTCCGATCCTACCGATTCTTCCCACACGTGGGGCAGCGGCCCGGTTACGGCGCGGGTGTCCACTCGAACGGTCTGGACCGCCATATCGGCCGCGCGGACGCCCCTTGCGGAAAGGGCCGCCGCCGCGGCACCGGATGCCAGGAATGTACGTCGATCAAACATGCTTCTCTCCACAATATTGTCGGATGCGCGGAAGGATCAGTGCGCCATTTCTATTTCGAAAATCGAGCTTGAGCCGGCGAGCTGTGACCGTGACGGGTAAGCTGCGGGTTACTTCCGCGAGCAGGGCGCCCGCTTCTTTCAGCAGGTCGGTGGTGATCGCCAGACCGGAGCCAGCGGCTGGGACGCTCGACGGAAGGACGTGCAGAGCCGGGCACGGCAAGCGCGGCTTCCATAGCGATCGAAGCGACAAGTCGCCGGCCGTTTGCCATTGTCATCTCCCATAATGTCGTGCGGCCATTTTTTTGGCCTTCACGTTTTCTGTTTATTGGTCTGACCAGTGATTGTTACCGTGTTTCTGACCCTGACACACGTTTTCTTCCCGGCGATGCTTTTAAAGCTGCATTGCGGTCCATGTTGACGTTGCCGGAATTCTTCAACGGGAAGCCGAGCAGCCGGATTGGACCGATCAATCCCGAGCGGCGCAAGGGCGCGTCTTTCCGGTAGGTGGGCGTCGCGGTCCATGTCACCTTGTCCGCTCCCGGCTGCGCATCGCCGATGAGGCGATTGACCCAGAGGTTGGCGACGCGGACTTGCACGCGGTTCCTGCCCGGTTTCATGAACGCGCCGATGTCGACGCGGTAAGGCGCATGCCAGGCGTGGCCGGCAATGCGGCCATTGATGCTGACTTCCGCGATCTCCCGCGCTTCTCCCAGATCGAGCTGGAGAGGCTGGCCTGCCTTCCAGCCGCGCGGCGTATCTATCTCGCGCGAGTATGTGGCCACGCCGGAAAAGTAGCGGATCGCCGGATCGTCGTTTTCGTCCAGCGGCGCCAGCGCCATGCGCACGCTTGCGGGCGCGCCGCGGCCGGGTTCGAACGCGACATTCCAGAGGCCCGGAACCGTCGCCAGCGGGACGGGATCGCGGGATGGCGCGGATTGCTGGCGTGCCGGGGTTTCCTTGCGAAACACCACGTTCACGGATTCGTCGGCCTGAAAGGTCAGGGGGATGATCGTGATGCCGTCCCGGATAGTGAAGCTGACGGATTCGGATCGGCCGGTCTCCGCATGCCACAACTCGGGTATCCTGCCGGCGATCCTGAACCGGGCTTCGATCGTCTCGGTTCGGTCCTTCTGATTGGAAATGAAGTAGATGTCGGCCTCCTGCGACTGTCGGTGCACGAACGGCAGATGGCTGTCGGCCTGCGCGCCGGTGTAGGAAAAGTCGGGCCTGACGCCGATATCGGTCAGGACGGAAGCGAGATCGTTAGTGTTAAACACGCGGCCTTGCCCGACGGCGGTGTCGGGCCGGCCCGGCCAGAGCTTGCCGAGCAGGCCAGCGTATAGGTCTTTGTCCGTTTCCAGCCCCGGGTCGCCGATCGGCCGCCGGCCCACCACGATCGCGCCTTGTTCTGCCAGGGAAGCGACCCTGCGCAGCACGGCAAGGCTCATCCGGCTGGAAGAACCGCCGAGATAGAGCACGCGGTAACGTGCGCCGCCGATGCTGGCGAGTTCGCCGCGATCGACTTTCAGGGCTTCCACGAGCGCATCGGCATTCACGAAGTCGAACGCATGGCCTGCGGGAATGCCGGTAGCTTGCCCATTTCCGAAAAGGGATGTGAGGGGCGCTTCCTCGCCGTGGAAATAGGCGACATCGGCAACGTTCCTTCCCTGCTGCAGCATCAGCGCGTTGCGTGCGATGTAATCCATCCACGGCCGCGCGAGTTCGCCCCATGCTTCGTTGCGATTGAAATCCTGCCCGAAGATCGAAAGGCGCAGTCCCGGCTTGCGGTCTTCCACCGGCACATGAACCGAGGTGTGGATGACCGGCCGGTTGATGCCGCTTGCGAATTCCAGGTCGATCATGCGCTTGAGATCGGCCGGACCATAGGACCACGGCGAGAGCATGGACGTCAGTGATTCCGCCGCCACGAATGTCCTGCCATAGATATGAGCGACCGATGCCGCGCCCTTCATGTCGGCTAGATAGGTGGGCTTGGGTCCTCCTGCGCGAGGGAAGGCCCACATTGCGGCCATGGGAATATCGGCGAATTTGCGCATGGCCATGTCGTCGCCCAGCATGGGGCGGTGGTCCTCCAGAGCTTCGCCGTAGACGATCATGCCGTGTTCGTGGGCTGACCGGGCGATCGTACCGTAATGCTCGCTGGCGAGCAGTTCCGCCAAAGTCCGGCGGAAGTCATGGAGGAAGCGGTCGCTCCGGCTTCGCGATCCGACGATCCTGCCGGTGAGGGCCGGCATCCAGGGAACCGGATCGTATCCGCGCAGGCGCCGGAACCGGTCGATCATGCCGGGCGTCCAGTTCGACGCGCCCACTTCGATGCTGTCGGTCAGGATGGCCCGGATCCCTTTTTCGCCCATCAGATCCTGGCCGGCCGCGTCGCGATAGGTTTCAAGGTAGTGATCCATGTAGCGCTGCACCGCTCCGGCGTCGTACTTGTCCACCTCGAGCCCGGTGGCCTCCAGCGGCGCCGGGTGGTTCATGGTGCCGACGAGCGAATAGCCGAACCGCATGATCCGCCACCGCCCCTTTGGCGGCAGCCAGTCCAGCGTGCCGTCGGGGCGGAGGCGCGCTGTCACGTCGATCACATCGGTCGGGGGCGTTCCCGGTGTGTCGATGAGTCCGTGGTCGAGATCGTAGTAGTCCGGCACGACGTCGAACCCGGCCTTGGCTTCGGCGCGATTGATGCGATCGGTTTCGGAAAGGACGAATTCGGCAATGCGGATGGTCTTCGCCTGCCCGGTGCCGGAAAACCCTGCCGCCAGAGCGGAAAGATCGACGCCTGCGGGTGGCGGCGCGATGTTGGGCAGGCTGCTGACTTCCTCGAACACGGCGCGGAACCGGCTTGCCTTCACGGGCGGGAAGGCCATGGTCGTGGGCACGCGCGAAAGCGGTATTTCGGATACTGCCGTCCACGTCCCACCGGTCGTTTCGGCTTCCAGTCTGGCCTTGAGGTTGGCGCCGACGAATTTGCCGGAACCGCCGGGCACGAAGAGCGTCATGGACCGGACCGTGGTTGGCCGGGCGTAGTCCAGTTCCAGGACCGATGGGCCTTTCGCCGCCTTGGCGAGGTCAACCGCGGATTCGAGATCGCCGTCCGCCAGGGCGGCTCCGTCAATCTTCTGCCCGGGGCCGTCCCTGTAGGATACGGGCGCCGGCACCTCGTTTACGGCGGCTGGAAAAGCCAGCACGGCGACATCGCGGTAGAAGGGCTGCGGAACTTCGGGCGCCTTCTCGTTAATGGTTGAGTTCGTTCCCGACTTTGCCGCGATCGACTGGAAGGGCCCGGTTATAGCAGGCGGCGCGGGGAGCGCCCGCGAGAACGGTTTTCCGCCTTCGATAGTCACCTCGCTCCAGACCAGTTTCTTCATGCCATCGGCGGGCGGCACCCATGGCCCGCCGGTTTCGGACCATCCCGGCGAAGAGGCGATGGCCAGTTCGATGCCGAGCCGGTCAGCTTCCCGAGCGGCGGCCCTGAACGCCGATTTCCAGGCGGGCGTCATGTAGACCAGTCTCTGGTCGACGATCTGCGGGCTCTGCAGATTGACATCGAAGGACTGTGCACCGCCGATACCGGCGCGCTTCATCCAGGCAAGATCCCTGAGGAGTCCGTCCTGCGTGATATTGCCGTTGATCCAGTGCCACCAGACGCGCGGCCGCGCTTCCATGGGAGGATCGTTGAAGGCGGCTTCGAGACCCCGTGCTTCCGCGGGCTGGGCGGGATCTGCTCCATCGGCAAGCGCGGGGGCCGAGCAGATGGCGGCCGAGAGTAACAGAAACTGCTTCAACACTTTGGCATAAAAACGAAAATTCCCTGCTGCCATGTCTCTGCCCGTTCCTGCATCGTTGCGCGAAAAATGCCTGGCCGGAACAGGCCCTTGCGTACTGTCTCCGGCGCCATGTATTTTGTGCGATACAGTATCGCGTATTAATGGATTGAAGCGCTGTCAAGCCAGTGACGCGGTTCGGCCGGCTGATGCCGCCGCATGCCCCCTTCCCATCCTCGTTCGGGCTTGACGCATAAGCGGCGTCAGGTTTATGCGCCACTGTATCGCGTAAAAACGAAATCCGGTTTGAAGCCGGTGGGGCCGCGGTGCAGGAGAGGGCTGGAAAATGACGACGATTATCGTTGTGGGCGCGTCCGGAGAGGAAAGAGCCCTGGAGGCGAGGCCGGGGCAAACCGTCATGGAAATCATCCGGGATGCCGGGTTCGATGAACTGCTGGCGCTGTGCGGGGGCTGTTGCTCCTGCGCGACCTGCCACGTCCATGTCGAACATGTGCAGGGGACGAAGGCCCTCGATCCCATGAGCGATGATGAAAGCGATCTGCTGGATTCGTCGAGCCACCGGAATGAGCGCTCGCGCCTCTCGTGTCAGTTGCAGGTCACCGATGCGCTCGATGGCCTGCGCGTGAGGATCGCCCCCGAAGACTGAAACACCGAAACACTCGCTTGCCGGGCAACGCACCCGCGCAAGGAACAGGAGCAGGATAGATGACTGAACTGGCCGATCGGGACTATTTCACCGACCATGAAATCCTTGTCGATCCCTACGCCTATTTCGAGGCCGTGCGCGGGAAGGGCGGGATCTACAGACCCAAGGGCAAGGATTACCTGATCGTCACGGGGTTCGAGGAGACCCTCGAAATCATGCGCAATTCCGAGGATTTCTCGGCGATCATCGGGCTTCAGGGCGCCTCGGCGCCCTTGCCGTTCACACCCCGGGGCTGCGATATCACCGCCGAGATCGAGGCGCACCGCGAGGCTTTCCACGGCGGCGACCTGCTCGTCAACCTGGACGACAATGCCCATCTTCAGTTGCGGTCGCTGGTCAACCGCCTGTTCACGCCTTCGCGCCTGAAGGCGAACGAGGCATTCATCCAGGCCTTCTCCGACGAACTGGCGCGCGATGCGGTGGCGAACGGCAGTGTCGAACTGGTCCGGGCGATCGCGACCCCGTTCGTCACGCTGGTCATTGCCGATCTTCTGGGTATCCCCGCCGAGGATCGCCAGCGCTTCATCGAGATCATCGAGAACGCGCCGCCCCCCGGAAATCTGGACGGCGAACTCGATCTTGACGCCGAGGACCATCCTTTCGTGATCATGGGCGGCTACTTCGCCCAATACGTTTCCGATCGCCGCGCCAATCCGACCGAGGACATCCTTTCCGAGCTGGCGAACGCCCGTTACCCCGATGGGACTCTTCCGGAAGAGATGGCCATCGTCAAACTGGGCATGTTCATGTTCGGGGCGGGGCAGGACACCAGCGCCAAGCTGCTGGGCAATGCGATGCGCTTCATAGTCGATCAGCCCGGCCTTCAGGACCGGCTCCGTGCCGACCCCGCGCTGATCCCGGCCCTGATCGAGGAAGTGCTGCGGCTGGAAGGATCCACCAAGCAGACCGCGCGCCTGGCGCGCAAGGACACGAAGATCGGCGATCTCGAGGTTCCTGCCGGAACGAAGATCATGCTGGCGATCGCGGCGGCCAATCGCGATCCGGCGCGTTGGGAAGATCCCCAGGAATTCAGGCTAAATCGCCCGAAGATCAGGGAGCATGTCGCATTCGGGCGGAGCGCGCATACCTGTGCGGGCGCTCCACTGGCGCGTGTCGAGGTGCGGATCATTCTCGAGAAGCTGCTCAGGTACACGTCGGATATCGACCTCGATCCCGCGGTTCATGGGCCGCGCGGTGCGCGAAAGCTCGACTTCGAGCCGAGCTTCATCATTCGCGGGCTGGCGGAACTGCATCTGAAACTGACCCCGGCAGACGGCGTCGATCTCAACGCGGCGCAGCCTTCGATCCTCGGGGAGACCCCTGCGGTCGAGGCGTCGCCGTCACCGGTCGCTCCGGCGGGTTACTCCACGGCCCGGACCAGACTGGCAGTGCTGCTCAAGGACGAGGCAGCCAAGGCGGTGCTCGATGCGCATTTTCCGGGGATCACGGCAGACAAGCGGATCGGCATGGCGAAATCGATGACGCTGCGCGCCATCCAGAAGTTCGCGCCCGGCCAGTTTACCAACGAAGCGCTGGATGCCGTTGACCTCGACCTGGCGGCACTGCCGACCGGCTGATGCACCGTTTCCCTTCGCCTCGCCGGACGCACGGGGCGAAGGGAATGGTCAATCCAATTTATGAAAACAGATTGACCAATGCGATACAGTATCGCACGAAATGCGTAATATAAAAAACAGAAGGGAAGGGGATTCGATGCGTAGGGAACGGGCTCTCACGCTCGCGGGCGCCAGCCTGCTTGCAATGTCAACGCCGGCACTTGCCCGGCAACAGACCGAACCGGCGGCAACGGGCGAGGCGAATGCAGCGCTGTCGCTGACCAATGAGATCATCGTCCAGGCCCGCCGTCGCGACGAGAGCCTGCAGGACGTGCCGCTTGTCGTGAACGCCGTGACGGCCGACACGATAGACAAGCTGAACATTCGCAGTTTCACGGATATCGGCTCAGTCGTCCCCGGCCTTCAACTGACGCCCAATGCCAATGGCATCGGCACGTCGTCATCGATCCGAGGCGTCAATCACGACGTGAATGTCAGTGCCGAAAACGGCACCATCCAGTACTATCGCAACGATGCCCCGGTCCCGTCGAGTTTCGTTTTCCAGACGATGTACGATGTCGGCCAGATCGAGGTCCTGCGGGGGCCGCAAGGTACTCTGCGCGGCCGGTCTACGCCTTCGGGTTCCATCACGGCAACCACCAGGCTGCCGGATCTCGTCGAGCCGGGCGGTTATGTTTCCGGTACATTCGGATCGGGATCGGCGGCCAACATCAACGGTGCCCTGAACATTCCGGTGATAGGCGACATGCTGGGCGTTCGCGTGGCCGGACTGCACAAGTTCGACCGGCTGAACCGCGTCAGCAGCATCAACAGCGATGTGAAGCCGCGCAGCGAAACCAATGCGATCCGCGCGACCGTTCGCTTCGAGCCGACCCAATGGCTACGCTTCGGCTTTCTCTATGAGGGAATGCAGAACGATGCCTTGCGTTTCGACCAGGTGCGTTCGGTAGCGGCGTTCAATCCCGATTACACCCCATCGGCCGGCGCACCGGACTACGGCGACATCGGGATAGGCGATTATCTTTCGGTTCAATCCCGGCCGAGCACTGTTTCGCAGAAATTCCGGTTCTACAACTGGAACGCCGAGGCCGACATTCTCGGCCAGCGCCTGGTCTACGTAGGATCGCGCACGGCGCAGCATTACCGCAGCTTCGGGGTGCGCGACCTCGCCAATTTCTTCCCCGACCTTGCGATCGGGCAGGAGGCCGACACGCGCGGCACGACGTCCAGCCACGAGGTTCGCCTGCAGAACCTCGACCGGATCGGGGGCCTGTTCGACTATGTCGTGGGCTATTTCCAATATGCGGTTCCGTCCCGCACGATCCTGAACGAGAGCAGCATCACGCAGTTGCGGCTGGCAGGCCCCGGCATTCCGATTGCGCCGCCCAGCGTGACGGACACGCCGATCTATCTTCCCAAAGGCATGCCGAAGGAGGAATCGTTCTTCGGGAACGTGACGCTTCATCTGGGCGATGCGACCGAACTGTCCGGAGGCCTGCGCCGAATCCACTTCACGGACTTCCGCGATGGCCTGTTTATCGGCTGCACCCCGCAGTTGTACGAGGCCGGATCGTGTACGCGCCAGAACGGCACGCAGTCGGACGTGAAGGAGAACACCACGATCTACAGCGCGAGCATCAAGCACCGCTTCACGCCGGGGCTCATGGTCTATGCGGCGACCGGCAGTTCCTGGCGTCCGCCTGTCGTCGCGATCGGCAATTTCACGCATGCCGATTACACGCCGAACGAAGTCGCCCATGTCGCGCTGCCGCCGGAAAGCTCGAAGTCCTATGAGATCGGCGTGAAATCGGACTGGTTCGATCACAAGCTGACATTCAACCTCACGGCCTATCACCAGAAATACAAGAACTACCCCTACCGTTCGGGCGGGGCAGGCATTGCTTATATCAACATCAATTCGGCCGGTGCGCCCACTATCGGCAACTTCAACTTCGTGAGCGCGGTGCCGGTGAAGGTGAACGGGGTGGAGGCGGAGCTCGCTTTCACTCCAACCTCGCAGTTCAGTGTCGGCGCTACCGTCAATTATGCCCGGAGCACGATAGGCAATGCGCTGCTGGCCTGTACCGACGCGCTGAACAACCAGACGGGTGCCGTCGGTTCGGACGGACTTCCCGACAGCGTGACCCCGACGCTCGCGCAGATGCAGCAGGCTTACGGCGCCGAGCGCGTGGCGGTGTGTCCGGGCGGCGGACAAAGCGCGACATTCCAGCCGCAGTGGACCGGCGTTCTGCGCGCGGAGTACAACCAGCCGGTCGGACATGACATGGACGCCTATGTGCGCGGGCTGCTGAGCTGGCGAGGCAAGTCGAAGACCGATCCCAACAACCGCTTCGACGATGTCGGGGCATATGGCCTGTTCAACCTCTATGGCGGTTTGCGCGCGGCCGATGGAGGCTGGGAAGTCACCGTCTATGCCAAGAACCTGTTCGATACGAACAAGCTGCTGACCCAGGATGACCTGGCCCAGTTCACGGCTGTGACCGACGTCTATCTGGCGCCGCCGGCCTTCAGCGTTACGGGCATCGGATCCACCGTCTACAACAGCCGCTACACGGGCGTGACCGTTACCGCGCCGCGCGAATTCGGCGTGACGTTCCGCGTGGCGTTCGGTTCCCGCTGAGGATATCTGCTCCCGAAGTCCCGACCTGCGGGACTTCGGGGAGGTTTGGCGATGCCGCTTCGAAACGGCGTCAGTCGGGAGCCATGATCGAGGTGGAAAGCAGCCGGAACAGGATCCTGGCCACTTCCGGCACACTATAGGTCCCCTCCGGCTGGCCGACCCACCATGCCAGCGTTTCGGCAATCAGGGAGGCTGCGCATATGGTGCCCAGATCCGGCGGCAGCCACGCATTAAGCGGCGTTTCGTTCTGCGCGACGATCCTTGATACGCGTAGCCATTCCTCGCGCATGGCGCTGCCCGCACCGCCGTTGAGGAGGATCGACCAGAGCGAACGGTGCTCATCGACATATGAGCAAAGCGCCCGGAAACCCGCCTCGTAGTCTTCCGCGTCGCGGATGGACAAGGTCAACTGGTTGAGGTGCGCGATCTCGTCCTTGGCGATGGCGTCGAGCAGGCCTTCCTTGGTCTGATGGTGGCGGAAGAATGTGGCGTAGTGAACTTGCGCTTCGGCGCAAATGTCACGGACGGTGATCTGATCGAACGGCTTTCGCTGCAGGAGCGCGAGCATGGCCTCCTGCAAGGCGCGCGCGGATCGCAAGGCGCGGGCATGCTTAGACCTCGATGACGCCAGTGGCTCGATTTTATGCGATACAGCGTCGCTTTTCTTACGATTCGGTTTGTCGGTATCGGCCATCGCCTCGTCTTTGACGCAAAAGCGACTGGCTGCGCAAGCGAACAGCGAAAAGGCGGGCCGGTCGATGGTGCCCGAAACGGCTCATGAGGTATCTTTGGTCAGGCGATAGAAGCAGTAGTCCGTCCCGTCGCGGCCATGCTCGACGAGTATCATCGCATCGATGCCGAGCTTCAACGCATCGAACGTTCCCAGGACGACATCCTTCCTGTGCTGGATCGTATGCGGATCATTGGCGCGGGGGTGCCGGAGCAGGCGCCGTGCAAACCGCCGCAGGCCGAGCAGTCTGCCCACGATCAGCCGGCGAAAGCCGTTCGGGCCGTGCAACAGCAACTCACCGATGGGAACCTGATGGCGGATGCCCACGATCAGGTGGCGTTTCGAAACCCGCCGGAGTTCCCGCAGAACTTCCTCAAGCCCGCGCGCGTCCATCCAGTTGAGGAAACGGATGCTCAGGGCGCAGTCGTAAGTGCCGTCCGCATCCGGGATGGCGCGAATGTCGGCAAGCTCGAGCGTGCAGTCCAGTCCGTCCGCATCGTCCAGCTTGACGCGTGCCGCTCTCAGCATGTCCGGCGAAATGTCGCGCCCGACCACCTTGAAGCCGCGTTCGTGATAGAGCTTGAGAAAGCGCCCGGTCCCCACCGGCATGTCGGTAACAGTGGCTCCGCTCCGGACGGCGCGCAAAAGCTCGCGGACGGCGCTATCCTCGCTTACCCATTTGGCTGTGGGTGCCCGGCGGGCATCGTATCCTGTGGCGGTGGCACCGGTATATGCGCTGCTCAGTGTCTGAAAATCCATCAACCGATCTCCTGCTGAGGAATTCTGATCCGCAAGAATTGTGCGACCTGTTCGGCGGCGTCGGATAACTGATCCTCGCCGTTCACCTCGAGGACGGGAACGCCGCGCCGCCGCAAATGCTCGGCGGCGAGAGCGAAGGCTTCGGCGGCGTCAACCGTGGCGGTATGAAGCTCGTTGTCGTCGAGACCAGCATGGGCGCTGATCCTGCGCCCCCTGTTGCGCAGACGTTCGACTATGACGCCGGGGCGCGCCGCCACGAGCACGACCGCACCGGGCTTCGGTACGGAGGAAAAGTAGGCCTCCCGCAATGACGGCGGGCTGGCCCAGCCTTTCTGGACGAGCGCATCCTGTTGGAGGATCTGCACGTCGGCGGGCAGGCGGTTCCAGAGATGGAGGTCGCGCAGCTGCTCCAGCATGATCGGCAGTCTGGCGAACCGGGCAAAGGCATCGCCGAAGCCGGTTCGCGCCATCTCGATGCAACACTCCAGGAAGGCCCCGTGGATATGCAGCATCTGGCGGAACGAGTCCTCCGAAGAGATCGCTGCCAGCCGCCTTGCAAAAACATCCCCCACGCGTGGCAACTGGAACGCGGAAAGGTAGGAGATGCGCCGGATCGGGCTGACCTGATCCAGGCTTGCCGTGGCGGCCAGCAGCCTGCCTTCCTGCACTGTGCGATAGATGGCCTGCCGCCCAAGACGCGCGCGTGCGGCATGGTAGATCGCGGACTTTCCCACGCCGGGCGGGCCGACGAATTCGACCTGCCGCTCGGCGCCGGGGAATGCCGGATCGTGTGCAACGGGGGGAATCGCCAATTGGGGGGTGGGCAGGTTCATCGCCTTCACATCCTCAGCGCTGAAGATTTCGCCCGCGGCTGTGCCCGGGCTCCTCGATAACCTGCCTCGCCCCCAAGGAAGATCAACTCAACCAAATTGGTAGAGAATGTGGATGCGGTCAACCCGGCATGGAATTGAGAAATTCTTATGACAGAAAAGAAAATTCCCGGAGGTACTGAACCGATTAGGGGCCGCTGTTTCGGCCTATATCCATGTTATGGCGAGATTTTTTAATAATGAGGGCGAAGAAATTATATTGAATTTTTCTTAAGTCGATCCGGAGGTGGCCGATGATTTACGATTCGCCCTCCAGCCTGAACTGGCGCAGAGGGCGATGTGCCCGGCAATCGCGCTGGGATCCTTCTCTCAGCCCCGGCGTCATGACTTCGAATGTGCCGGCAGCGAGGCATGGGAAACGCCGTCGCTCGAGACATCGAAAACGGCGTCCCCTGCGCCTGCCGCTTGGTGATCAGTCCGCCAGTTCCGCCGTCACGGGACCCGCCCGTCCGGCGCTTTCGCCTCGGGCCGCGCGCGCGGCGGCGGTGCGGTCCTTGATGGCTTCGAAATCGCTCTCGTACTTCTTGCGCATGGTGCCGCACAGACGGTCCCATATCGTTGTGTAGCCACCGAAATTGCCCGTGAAATAGCGGTGGTGCTGATCGTGGAATGTTGCCGAGATGAACCACTTCGTGGCCCAGGTCCGGTTCCACCAGCGGGGGAGGAACTCGTAGCCGGAGTGGACGTAGAGCCCCATGATGATGTTCGTTGGCAGGATCAGCGCCATTGTCGCGTCATGGACAGTGAAGGCGGCCAGAAACAGCGGGACGAACCCGCCATTGATGATCGATTCCAGCGGGTTGACCGAAAGCGTTGTCAGCAGGTTCGGCGAAGTCGATTTGTGATGGAGCTTGTGGACCCAGCTATAGACCGGTTCCTTGTGCATCCAGCGATGGAGCCAGTAGAAATAGGTGTCGAACAGGAAGAAGTAGAGCACATATTCCAGCGCGATGGTCCACCATGCCGCCGGTGTCGGATCGAACGTGATCCATCCGTGGGTCTTGGCCCAGCCGGTCGCCACGCCGATGATCTTGCCGGATATGGCCAGGGTGACGACGGCAATCAGCGCCTCGTTGCGGAAGATCTTCCACTTGAAGCCTCTGGGCTGGATCTTGCGTGCCTTGAAGAAGCCTGACGCGATGCCGGCGACTATGCCGGTCACCACGAAAGCCGCCAGCCAGAAATTCAGGGCCTGTTCGCCGCTGATGAAGGACTTGAACATCGGTGCCTCAGGAAAGAACGAGGGCAAAGGCGACGATATGCGCCGCCAGAGCAAAGGGAAGGGCATAAGCCGAGCGGCTGGGCATCCGGGTGTTCATGGGTTTCTCCATCTTCGGGTCCGAGGCGGACATGGCCATGTCCGGATGTCAGTTCGCGACTGGCCGGCAAGCAGGATTACGTTACGGAGGGAATTGCCCCATAAATCTCCCGGAAAACCGGCATTTTGCCAGTTCGCGCATCGCGAACTGGCAAAGGCGAACGTGTTTCGGCTTGGATTTCAGGATAAGTCGAAGGCAATTCCACCCTCCGCCAGTCCTTCGCATTTCGCCTTTATGCGCACCCGGCCCGGCTTGCCGCTCCCTCGCAGGATGAGCAGCGCCTGCCCGCGGTAGCACTCCGCGCTTGACGACTGGAAGGAGCCGGTTGCCTGCGGATTGGCACTGCCGAAAGCGGCCAGGGTTGCCGGTCCCTCGATCAAAAGATCGATGCGTCGGCGGTCGTCGGGCAGGACACGGCCCTGCGCGTCGGTGATGTCCACCCGCAAGTAGCTGAGGGCATTTCGGGCGGCTCCGGCTTCGCGGCGTTCCGGCACAACGCGAACGCGCGCGGCAGGGCCCACCGTTTCCAGCACCTTGCGCGCAATCGGCTTGCCGTTGCGATATGCGATCGCTTCCAGCTTTCCGGGGGCATAGGGCACCTCGAACTCGGCCCGCCGCCGGTCGGTCGGACCGAGTTCCCGGGAGGCGGCCAGCTTTCCGTCCAGTCGCAATTCGACCCTGTCTCCGGCGGCGTGAACCCGCACACCGAGCGGGCGCCCCTCGGCGCCGGGCCAGGTCCAGCTCGCCAATTCGTCGGACCAGCCCCAGCCGGAGACATATTCGAATGTCCCGTCAGGGCCAGGGCGCTGCACCGCCATTTCCAGATCGCTGATGCCCCACACCACATCGCGCGCCAGAGAGGACGCCTTCTGCTGGCCGATCAGGTCGATGTCGCCGCACCAGGCGTTCACCCAGGGGAAGGAGGGGAGGTAGATCGGATAGTTGCCGTTCTTCAGCCTCGCGTTGGCGCCGATCCCGGCTTCTCCGAGATAATCCATCGCGGTCCACAGGAATTCGCCAAGGAAGTAGGGCGCCTTCTCCTGCAAGGCCTGATAGTCGTAGACATCGCGAGCGAAGGTCTCGGAAGCATAGACCACGCGTTCCGGGTGCACGCCCTCCTCGGCCTCGATATCTTCGAGGCGGTAGTTGTAGCCGGGCACGTCGAGAAACACGGTCGATGCATTGTCGGTCTTGCCGCCTCTGCCCGCGCGCGCGGTTTCGGGGGCGGCGATCAGTTCAGCGCCAAGAACCCCGTTCAGTCCGGCCGTGACCGGCCTTGTCGGATCGAGCCGCCTGACGGCATTGGCCAGTTTCCATTGCCACTCCACCCCTTCTTCCGTTGACCGGAACGGGATCTCGTTGCCGATGCTCCACATGATGACGGACGGGTTGTTCCGGGCCGTGCGGACCATCGCATCGATGACTTCCGACCAGTGTGCCGGGAACTGCTGCGCGAAGTCCTGCGGCTCCTTGGCGACGTGCCAGGCATCGAACGCTTCCTCGATCAGGTACATGCCGAGCCGGTCGCACGCCTCCCTCAGGCTGCGGGACGCGGGGTTGTGCGAGGATCGGATGGCGTTGAAGCCGCGCGCCTTGAGCAGCCGCAGCCGGCGTTCGTCGGCATCGGGAAAGGCACAGGCGCCGAGCAGGCCGTTGTCATGGTGGAGGCAGCCGCCCTTGAGCTTCACCTGTTGGCCGTTGACGGTCATGCCGGTCCGCGCGTCGAAGGCTATGATGCGGATGCCGTAAGGCTGGACGATGCGGTCCAGCACGGAACCGTTCCGGACGAGTTCGGTTTCCAGCGAATAGAGTTCGGGGCTGGCCGCCGACCAGAGGCGAGGGCCGCGAACCTCCAGGGTCTGCCGCATCGCTGCCGCAGCAGGAGCGCTGGCTTCGGCGACGACGCGGCCATCCGGTTCGACGAGCCGGGTGCGGAGGATATCGCCGCTTTCCGGAGCGACGACTTCGCTCGACACATCCACCACCGCACGGCCGTTTTCGAGCTTGCTCGTCCAGGCCGCCACACCCCAGCGGACGAGCCGCGAGGCGGACGGGACAATGTCGAACTCCACCGAGCGGTAAAGGCCCGAACCTGAGTACCAGCGGCTGTTCCGGCCGAGGTTTCGTACCCGCACGGCCACCACGTTATCGCCGGTGCGGTCCAGGAAGGGCGTGAGGTCAAGCGCGAACGGGGCATATCCCGCCACGCTGCCGCCAACTTGCCTGCCGTTCAGCCAGACGTCCGTTTCCAGATAGGCCCCGTCGAAGACAATCTCGACGCTTGCGCCGGCCGGGTAGGCATCGGCGCGGAAGTGCTTGCGGTACCAGCCTTCGCCGCCATTGGTGAAGCCGGTTGCGGTCTTGCCGATCGAGCGTTTGTCGAACGGGCCGATCACGGTGCCGGGAAGTTGTCCCGGCAGGTCCTCCACGCTCCAGTCGTGGGGCAGGTCCACCCGGCGCCAGTCGGTATCGTCGAACGCCTTGCTTTGGGCGCCGTCCATCTCACCCAGCCGGAAGCGCCAGTCGTCGTCGAAAGGCTGGCGGCGCCCGCCATGGTTTGCGGGTGCCGGGCTGCGCGCACTTGCCGCAGGGGCTGCGAAGGCCGCGCCGCTTACGGCGGTTGCGGCGGCTATGGCCAGCACGTTGCGCCTGCCGGTGGTAAGGAAGCCGCGTTCCATCACCGCTCCCCCAATGTCTTGAGCTTAACATCTACACGGTCGAGCATGTCGGGTTTGACCACCCCGAACTGCACGAGCGACCGGAACGAGAAGTTGCCGAGGTGCGGCTTTATCATGTCGTTGCCGATGCGCGCCTCGACGTTGGGGATTTCCGCCAGGATGATGGCCCAGGCTTCCGGGATCGCCTTCAGATCGGCGATGGCGGTGTCTTTCGTGCCGAGCAAACGCGGGAGCCGGCGCGGCGGCGTGAACTGCTGTGCGGGCGGATAGAGCGGAGCGTCCATGGTCGTTGGTCCTGACCTTTCTTGCGGAATGCACGGTTTGGGAAAGCGGCGCGCGCGGGAGCCGGCGCGCAAGCGCGGCACGCCGACCTGGGCGGCGTGGACAAAATGGCCGGAAGCCTTGTCAGCCCATCACTTTTTCGGAGGTAGCTTCGCGAGATCGGCGTCGATCGCCGCCAGTTTGGCGTCGGTGATCTGGTCTGCCGAATACTGCTGGATGGCGCGCAATGTCATGCCGCGCGCCATGGCGATCTGGTCGCTCTTGACGATTTCGGGAAGGTACTTCTCAAGAACGGTCCTGGCTTCGGGATCGTCGAGAAGGGTTCCGATATCGGTGTCTTGTGTCGTGTATCGCGGAGTTGCGGCCTTTGCCGTGGCGATGGTCGCCGCCGCCGGGGCCTGTGCATTCGCGCCAGACGCGGCGGTGGCGGCAAGCAGTGCGATAAACAGCTGAGTGCGCATGATTTCCTATCCTTCTCCACTGCGGCGCCGTTTTTCCGGGGCAGAGCCCTCGCCCGGATCGCGCTCTAAATGTACACGTCGTATATATAAATCACGCAGACATTGCCAAGCATTTTTGCGCTGCCTGATTCCCGGCGGGGGTTTCCGGCAAGGGTCATGCGCAGGATCCGCCTTCCTGCAATTCCGGGGAAATATTTCGCAATATTTTCAATATTCACCGAACCGTCATCGCCACGACCCGGAATCGTCATCTGCGCTTCCTAGGGCGCACCGAACACAATCGTTTGTATCCGGGGAGCACCTCAATGCGTTTCAACAAGCGTGCGCTGGCATCGTCAGCGTCGACCCTTCTGCTCGCCTGCGCGAGCGTTTCTGCAATGGCCCAATCCGCGCCCCAGGCCGCGCCAACGCCGGCTCCGGCGCCTTCCGACGCTTCTGCCGAGACGGGACCGGACGGCGTGAACGGTGAGGATATCGTCGTTACCGGCAGCTATGCGCGCAGCCTGAGCGCGGCGACCGAAGCCAAGCGCAATGCCGCTTACGGCGTCGACTCGATCAATTCGACCGATATCGGCAAGTTCCCCACCCAGAACGTGGCCGAAGCGCTTCAGCTGGTGACGGGCGTGGCCATCACCCGCCCGCGCGGCGAGGGCATGTATGTCAGCGTTCGCGGCCTTGGCCCGCAGTTCCAGAACACGCTGCTGAACGGCAGCCCGGTGGCGGTAAACGAAGTGATCGAGAACGGCGGCGCCGCCGGTCGCCAGTTCCGCTTCGAGATGCTCCCGGCCGAGTTCACCTCCAGCATCGACGTCGTCAAGACGCCGACCCCCGACATGACCGAGGGCGCGCTGGGCGGCAACATCAACGTCAAGACCTTCGAGCCGTTCGACGTCGGCACCAAGACCACGCTCAACCTGCGCGGCACCTACACCACCCAGACCGACAAGGTTAAGCCGAACGCCACCCTCATCACGAGCTGGGTCAACAAGGACGATACCTTCGGCGTGCTCGTCGGCGGCCAGTACTGGGCCAAGGACGTCCGCAACGACCGCTTCATGAACTTCGGCTGGTACAAGGACCGCTTCGCTTCCGCACTGGGCGAAGGCTACTACCTGCCGACCCGCACCCGCCCGACCGTGGAGACGGAAAAGCGCGAGCGCATCTCCGGCATGCTTTCCATGCAGTGGCGCCCCAACCCGGAGCTGGAAACGACGCTCAACGTCCTCGCCACCCGTCTGGACGTGGCCTATGACGAGTTCGGCCTCGACATCTTCCCGGACGATACCAGCGTGGCCGGGCACCGGCCGACCATCGACCCCGACAGCGTGGTGCTGGACGGCGATACCGTGGTGAAGGCGACGATCAACGACGTGCGCTTCATGGCCTCGCGCGAGTACAGCCTCAACCGTCACGATCTCATCAATGTCGGCCTGCGCCAGACCTGGAACCACGATGCCTGGCACGTTTCGGGCAATGTGAACTGGTCCTTCGCGCACAGCTATCACCCGAGCTACGATGTCGGCACCGTGCGCAGCCGTGCGATGTTCTTCGCGCCGCTGACTTATGACGCGACCGGCGGCTACAAGAACGTGCCCACCTTCAACACCACGGTCGATGCCACCAACCCGGCGAACTACCAGCTCTACCAGTTCAACATCGCGCCCAAGAACAGCAAGGACTGGAACTTCTACACGCGCGCCGACGTGGCGCACGATTTCGAAGGCTTCATCTCGAAGCTGGCCGTTGGCGGCGAATATCAGTTCCGCAAGCGCGACTATTCCCGCCGCGACTTCCTGGTGAATCCGGCAGCGGGCACCCCGCTCTCCAGCCTCGGTTCCGGCGCTTATGAGCAACTGCCCTTCGACAACTATCTCGAAGGTCTCGGCGGCAATATCCCGCGCAGCTTCCTGGTGCCGGTAACGCAGGCCTATCTCGACGCGTTCTTCACTTCGGATGTCGAGAATTCGGCGCTTACCGCTTCGGATCTCGCCGCATCGTTCCGCACCACCGAAAAGATCTGGAGCGCTTACGCCCGTGCGGATTACGCCTTCACGCTGGGTTCGATCCCGATCACCGGCAACATCGGCGCGCGTTACGTGCACACCGATCAGGTGGCGAGCGGCAACTTGCGGTCCGGCAGCGTGACCACGCCGGTCAGCTACCCCAAGACCTTCAACAACGTCCTGCCCAGCTTCAACTTGCGCGCCGAACTGTCCGGCAATCTCGTCGGCCGCCTGAGCGCAAGCCGTGTCCTGACCCGTCCCAACGTGACCGACAGCGCGCCGCGCATCACCGTCTCTACCGATGCTCCCACGGCAAGCGGCGGCAACCCCGATCTCGTGCCGTTCCTGGCCACGCAGTTCGACGGCTCGCTGGAGTGGTACTTCAACAAGTCGGGCTCGCTGACCGGCGCGGTGTTCTACAAGTCGATGGACGACTACATCACCCAGCAGAACGTGCCCATCGAGATCCCGGGGCGCGGCACCGTGCAGCTCAGCACGCAGGTCAACGGCGGCGATGCCAAGGTCTACGGTTTCGAGGCGGCCTATCATCAGGTCTTCACCTTCCTGCCGCAGCCTTTCGACGGGCTCGGCCTGCAGGCTTCCTACACCCGCACTTCCGTTCAGGCGGACTACACGGCGGGCTCTCGCACCATCAAGGACGAGATGATCGGCCTTTCGAAGAACAGCTTCAACGTGGTGGGCTTCTACGAAAAGGGGCCGATCTCGACCCGGCTTTCCTACGTCTGGCGCGACCGTTATCTCTCCGGGACGGGCAGCACCACGCAGGCCCCGACCTACACCGCCGCCTTCGGATCGCTTGACGGTTCGGTGGCCTATCGCCTGACCGACAACGTGACGCTGAGCCTGGAGGCGATCAACATCGCCGGCGCGCGTCAGTACACCTACAACGACAGCCCGCTGCGCTTCGGCGAGATCAACGATTACGGCACGACGATCCTGTTCGGCGCGCGGGCTGAATTCTGATGCGCGGCGCGATTGTTCTGGCCGCCATCGGGCTGGGTCTGGGCGGGGGAGCCATGGCTTCCCCACCGGCCGCCGGTTCCGGCGCGGCTCCCGCCTCCCAAGCGCCTGCAGCCGCCGACCTGCGAATGAACGACATTCAGGTCGTGGGTTCGCACAACAGCTTCAAGGCGCGCATTCCGGCGGAAGTGATGGAAGGCATCCGCCAGCGGGACGCGCGTCTCGCCGGAGCGCTGGATTACTACCACCTGCCGCTTGCGGAGCAGCTCGACGCCGGCGTGCGTCAATTGGAGATCGACATCTTCGCCGACCCCGAAGGCGGGCGATATGCCGATCCCAAGGGAGAGAAGCTGCTGGCGGCAGGCGGCGCCAGCGGGTTCGACCGGGCAGCCATGCTTAAGCCGGGCTTCAAGGTCCTGCACATTCCCGATGTGGACTACCGTGCCACATGCGTCACCCTGATCCGCTGCCTTGGCGAGGTCGATGCATGGTCGCGCGCCCATCCCGGCCATCTGCCGATCATGATCACCATCAATGCCGCCGACACGCCGAATTCGCATGACGTGACGGCTCCGTTGCCGCTCGACGATGCGAAGCTGCTCGATGATCTGGACCGGGAAATCCGCAAGGCGCTTCCCGGCCAGCGGCTCATCGCGCCGGACGAGGTTCGCGGCAAGGCCGGCAGTCTGGCCGAAGCCGTGAAGTCGAAGGGCTGGCCGACCCTGGAGGCTGCGCGCGGGCGGATCTACATCCTGCTCGATGTGCGTCCGGCCGTTTCCGAGGTCTATCGCCGCGGGCATCCCTCGCTGCGGGGCCGGGCCATGTTCGGCTGGTATCCCGATGGCGAGGCGGAAAGCGCGATCCAGATCGTGCAGGACCCGGTGGCCGACGGCGCAAGAATCCGCGAATGGGTGAAATCGGGCGTTATCGTGCGCACCCGCAGCGACGCGAACACCGTGGAGGCGAGGGCGCACGATCTGGCCAAGGCCCACGCCGCCGGGGAAAGCGGGGCGCAGGCCGTCAGCACGGACTATTACCCCGGTGCCCCCGATCCGCTCGGCCTCGGTTTCTCGGTCACTCTGCCCGGCGGCGTCATGGCGCGCTGCAATCCGGTTCGCGTGGCCGCTTCCTGCACCGTGAAGCCCTGACATGGCGACCTGGCGCAACCTGCTGGCGCTGACCGTGCTGGCGGTCGGCACGGTTCCGCTCATCGCCGTGTTTCCGGGCCAGTCGGTGGCTGCGCGCGAACTGGTGCCGGACAAGGCGGTCATGGTGATGCGGCACGGTATCCGTGCGCCTCTGGACGGCGAGGTGCCTGCGGGCACCCGCACGGCGGCGCCGTGGCCGGCATGGAGCGTGGCGGAAAGCGTGGTTACGCCTCATGGCGAACGGGCGCTGGAAATCGTGGCGCGGGCAGACCGGCAGCTTCTGGCAAGGCGCGGCCTGCTGGATAGGGCGGGTTGCCCGAAGCCCGGCAAGGTCGCGATCACGGCCAACACCTCGCCCCGCGCGATCGCCAGCGGCGAGGCCTATGCGCACGGGTTCGCGCAAGGGTGCGGGCTTGAAGTGGCGCACCGCGCGGCGGGAGAGGTGGACCCGATCTTCGAGCCGCTTCGCGCGCGTGCCACCGCGTTCGACGCTTCGGCGGCGGTGGCCGATATCGAGCGTGCCACGGGCGGGATGGCGGCGCTCGTCAAGCGGGACCGGGCGGAACTCGCCTTGCTCGACACGGTGCTGGGCTGCGGGGGCGACTGCCTGCCTCCCGGCGCCCCGGCAGTCGCACCGGGCGGCGATGGCCACGATATTGCGCTGTCAGGCCAGATCCGCAGTGCATCGGGCATCGCGCAAGTGCTGCTGCTCCAGTATCTCGAAGGAATGCCCGCCGATCAGGTAGGCTGGGGGCGGATCGACGAAAAGGGGCTGGAACGGCTCGGCCGCCTCCATGCAGACTTGTTCACCGTCTTCACCCGGCCGCCTTACATGGCCTCCCACCAGGCGAGCGCGCTGGGCCGGCGGATACTGGACAATCTGGAGCGTGGCCCCGATTTCGAGGTCCTGATGGGCCACGACACCAACGTGACCGCGCTGGCGGCTGCGCTGGATGTGGACCTGTCGGCCAGTGGCTATGCCACGAACGACGTGCCGCCCGGCGGGGCCATCCTGATCGAGCGGCTTCATGACCGGCGGACGGGCGAACGGTTCGTGCGCGTGTCCTACCGAACGCAGCCCCCGGCCGCCCTGCGGGCGCTGCGCGGCGATGTATCGTTGACGCCTCTCGTGCTTCCGGCCTGCGGAACGGAGCTTTGCCCCTATGCCGCATTCGTGTCGGCGCTCGGCGGCAGGCTTGCGCCGGGGGCGTCCTGAGCGCTTCGCCGCTTGGTCAGCGCAGCGTATAGCCGCCATCGCAGTAAAGCGTGCTGCCGGTCATGTTCGCGTTGTCCAGCAGGAACAGGGCGGCCTGGGCCTGCTCGTCGACATGGGCCGGGCGCCGTACGAGGCAGAGCTGCCGCCACTGCGCATAAGCGGTTTCGCGCTGGGCGGCGGGCCGTTCGCGCCAGAGTTCGCTGTCGGTGGTGCCGGGGGAGAGGCAATTGACCCGGATCGGCGACAGTTCGATGGCCAGCCCGCGCGCGAGCCCTTCCAGCGCGGAATTGCAGGCCGCATAGGCCGGAGCCCCGATCGGCCGGGCCGAGGCCGCACCGGACTTCAGGACCACCGCGGCATCGGTGCGCAGCCGGGGTAGGGCTTCGAACACCGTCCAGTACTGGCCCCAGAACTTTCCTGCGAAAAGTGCCTCGCTCGTATCGTGCATGCCATCCTGGAACGGGCCGGTGCTGTACGTGGCCGCGGGCGTGAACAGCCCGGCCAGCACCGGGGATCCGGCGAAGAAGGCGTTGATCGATGCGCGGTCGGTGGTATCGACAAGGCGGCCGGATGCACGATCGCCCAGCCGCGATAGAGCCGCCGACAGTCGTTCCGCCGATCGGCCGCCGATCAGCACCCGGTCGCCGCGTCCGACCAGCATTTCCGCAACGGCAAAGCCGATCCCCGATGTACCGCCAACTATGGCGTAAGTCCGTTCATTGTTCATGGAAAGGACGATATTCAGGCATGTACATCTCGGGAAATGAAGAAATTTCGCCTCATTCACGAATTGAAATCCTGAAATGCCGAGCGGCCCCCGTCAGTCCGGCGACGATATCAGCGTGTTCCTGGCGGTATGCGCGGCGGGTAGCTTCGCGGCGGCTGCCCCCAGGCTGGGGCTCTCCGCATCTGCCGTTGCCAAAGCGGTGGCCAGACTGGAAGCCCGCCTGCAGGTCAGGCTGTTCCATCGCACGACGCGCAGCCTTGCCCTGACGGCGGAGGCTGCAGTCTACCGGGAGGCGTGCGAGGCGGCGCGCGGCCGGATAGACCGGGTGGAAGCGGAACTGGCGGCGCTGGCATCGGAACCGGCGGGCCTGGTACGGATCAGCCTGCCGCCCCTGTTCGGCACGCAGATCGTTGCTCCGGCGCTGTTCGCCCTGCGCGAAACATGGCCGGGCCTCCGCTTCGACATCTCGACTTCCACGGCCTTGGCAGACCTCCCCGGGGAGAGGACCGACCTTGCCGTCCGCATCGGCGAGCTCCCCGACCTGCCGGGCGTGACGGCACGGAGGCTGGGTGTGCAGCGGGTCGTGCTGTGCGGCGCTGCCGAATATATCGCGAAGCGTGGCAAGCCGGTCCATATCGGCGATCTCTCGCAGCATGCCTTGATCGCCGCCGGGCGCAACGGCCGCGCGGTGCCATGGCAATTGCGGTCGGGTGACGGCGACCGTTTGGCGTTCGAGCCACAGGCGGGGCTGTTGCTTGACGGCAGCCTGCTGACGCTCGCTGCCATCCGGGCCGGGCAGGGGCTCGGACTGGTGCCCTGCTGGCTAGTCCGGGAGGAGATCGCGCGGGGCGAACTCGTCTCCGTGCTGGAAACGCATGTGGCCGGACATCTGCCTGTTCATGCGCTATGGATCACGGCGCCCGTCATGCTGCCGCGCCTGCGCGCGTCGATCGATGCTATCGTCAATGCGGCAAGAGGCGCCATCGCCGAGGGATTGCTGGTATGATCCTTGTGTGTACGGGCGCATAAGGGAAGCACCCGGAGCGGCAGGCCGCAAAGTTTTGCTTCCGGGAGTACGACTCTTATTGTCTAGTGATTTGGTTGAGATTAACTAGGCAGATCGGCGAGCGGCGCACACCCGCCGTTTGCGCAAGGATGTGACGGATGATCCTCGAAATACTGAAGATGGGCGATCCGCGCCTGCTAAAGCCCGCGCGTGCGGTGGAGGACATCGCCGCGCCGGAGGTGGGCGCGCTCGTGGCCGACATGTACGAGACCATGCACGCGGCTGGCGGGGTCGGGCTGGCGGCGCCGCAAGTGGGTGTGGACCTTCGCGTCATGATCTTCGGCTTCGAGGCAAGCGCGCGTTATCCCGGCGAAGCCCCGGTCCCGGCCACCACGCTTATCAATCCCAGCCTTGAAGTGCTGACGGAAGAGACGGAAGACGGCTGGGAGGGGTGCCTTTCGGTTCCCGGCATGCGCGGGCTGGTGCCGCGCGCCACGCATATCCGCTATGGCGGAACGCTGGAGGACGGCACCGTGCTGGAACGGGAAGCGCGGGGCTTCCACGCCCGCGTGTTCCAGCACGAATTCGATCATCTGAACGGCGTGCTCTATCCCCGGCGCATACGCGACATGACGAAGTTCGGCTTTATCGATGCCCTGTTTCCCGGCAGTTCGCTGGCCTCTCTGGAGGCCGGTTGATTTCCCCGATGCGGGTGTGCGGGCAGGCAGGTCTGGATAGTCCGGCCCGGTTCCGCTAACCGCCGCTTCCCCCAGCGCTCAGCAATTCACGAGTTTTTCCGGTTCGGAGCCATGATCGATATATTCCAGTTCCATCACCACCCCGCGCGGGCCCTGCGGTATCGCGAAGCGATGCGGCGATCCGGCGGAAAGGTGCGTGCCGCATGATCCGGCTTGAAGGCGTTCACAAGGCATACGGCGGCACCCATGCCGCGCTTGCCGATGTCGATCTGGAGATCGGCCGGGGCGAGGTGTTCGGCATCATCGGCCGGTCCGGCGCGGGCAAGTCCACGCTGGTGAGGCTGCTGAACGGCCTCGAACGGCCAAGCGCCGGACGCGTGCTGGTGGACGGCATCGACGTTGCGGTTCTGGGGCCGCCGCAATTGCGGTCGTTGCGCAGGCGCGTGGGGATGATTTTCCAGAACTTTGGGCTGCTCTCGTCGCGCACGGTGGCTGACAACGTCGCCCTGCCGCTGCGTATCGCAGGCGCCTCCGCCTCGGAGATCGCCGCGAAAGTGCCGGCCTTGCTGGAGCGGGTGGGGCTTGCGGAGCATGGCGACAAGTATCCGGCCCAGCTTTCCGGCGGCCAGAAGCAGCGCGTCGGAATCGCGCGGGCGCTGACCACCGATCCCGATATCCTGCTGTGCGACGAGGCGACCAGCGCCCTCGATCCCGAGACGACACGCAGCATCCTTGCCCTCATCGCCGACCTCAACCGCGAGCTTGGCCTGACGATCGTGCTCATTACGCATGAGATGGAAGTGGTCCGCCAGGTGTGCGACCGGGTGCTGGTGCTCCATTCGGGCCGCGTGGTCGAAACGGGCAGCGTGGCGGACGTTTTCCTTCATCCGCAGGCGGCGGAGACCCGCGCGCTGATCGACGAGGACGGCGAACACGAGGCACCCATTGGGTTCGACGGTCCGATCGTGCGCCTGACGCTGCACGGACAGTCCGTCCTCGACCCCGTTCTCACAAGGATCGCGCGTGAGACGGGCACGGACTTCATCATTCTCGATGGCCGCATCGGCCGGCTCAAACATGGCAGTTTCGGCAGGCTCACACTGGGCCTTCTCGGCGGCGACACCGCCGCTGCCATCGCCGCGCTGCGCAACCATGGGGACGTCGAATGAACGACCTGTTCGCCAATGTGGACTGGGGCGAAATCGGCCAGGCCTGTCTCGATACGCTGGCCATGCTGGGCGGCTCGCTGGTGCTGACCGTACTGCTCGGCCTGCCGCTGGGCGTGCTGCTGTTCCTGACCGGACCGGGGCAGCCCTGGGCCAGTCGCTGGGGCAACGGGGCGCTGGCGCTTGCCGTCAACCTGCTGCGATCGGTGCCTTTCATCATCCTGCTGATCGTGATGATCCCGCTGACGATCCTGCTGGTGGGCACCTCGCTCGGCGTGGCGGGCGCGATCCCGCCGCTGGTGGTGGGGGCCGCTCCGTTCTTCGCGCGCCTCGTGGAAACGGCGCTGCGGGAAGTCGATCGCAATACGGTGGAGGCGGTGCAGGCGATGGGGGCGACGACGCGCGACCTCGTGTTCCGCGCGCTCCTGCCTGAAGCCCTGCCGGGGATACTGGCGGCTGTCACCGTCACGGCCATCACGCTGATTTCGTTCACCGCGATGGCCGGTGCCGTGGGCGCGGGAGGGCTGGGCGATCTGGCGATCCGCTTCGGTTACCAGCGTTTCCAGACCGACGTGATGTTCGTCACCGTCGTCCTGCTGCTCGTCCTCGTCCAGTTTCTCCAGGCCGCGGGAGACCGTCTCGTCCGCCGCTTTACCCGCAAATAGGATTTCCCATGCAACGACGCCTGCTTATCGCTGCCTTTGCGGCCTTGCTGCTTCCCGGTTGCGGCGCTTCCAAGAAGGTCGATGATCCCAACCTGCTGACGGTCGCGGCCACTGCCGTGCCGCATGCCGAAATCCTCGAATTCGTGAAGCCGGTGCTGGCCAAGCAAGGGCTGCAACTCGACGTTCGCGTGTTCAACGACTACGTCCAGCCCAATGTCCAGGTTTCGGAAGGGCGGATAGACGTCAACTACTTCCAGACCGGGCCCTATCTCGATGAGTTCAACAAGGCGAAGGGCACGCATCTCGTACCGATCGCGGGAATTCACATCGAGCCGTTCGGCGCCTATTCGCGCAAGTGGAAGAAGGTTGCCGACCTGCCCGCAGGCGCGACGGTGGCCATACCCAACGAACCGAGCAACAGCGGGCGCGCGCTTCAGCTTCTGGCGCATGGCGGGCTTATCACCCTGCGCGATCCCAGGAGCATGTCGGCAACGCCACGGGATATCGTCTCCAATCCCCGGAACCTGAAGTTCCGCGAGATCGAGGCGGCCACCCTGCCGCGCGTGCTCGGAGAGGTCGACCTGGCGACGATCAACACCAATTATGCGCTGGACGCCGGGCTCAATCCCATGCGCGATGCCTTGCTGATCGAAGGCAAGGACACGCCCTACGTCAACTTCGTGGTCGGCACGGAAAAGGCGCGCAGCGATCCGCGTGTCGCGAAACTGGTTGCCGCGCTGCGCACGCCGGAGGTCAAGGCCTTCATCGAGAAGAAGTATTCGGGGGCGGTCGTTCCCGCCTTCTGAGCGGGATCGCACAGCGCGCACGACCCGATCACACGGACCTGAGCGCGAATTCGGGTTTTGAGTTCGCGCTCAGATGATGAGGTAGGCGGTAATCGCCAGGCAGGCCACGGCTACCACCAGCCAGATCAGTGGCCAGCCTTCGCCTTTGCGTTCCTTTGTCGAAACGCTGTCGATGGGCGCAGGCGTCCATTCGTCGGTCGCATGGACGCGCTCCTCGGTCTGCTTCAGGGCAGGGTTGAGGGGCTGTCCGACCTTCGCTTGTTCGGTCATCGTCATGCTCCGTGGTTTCCCGCTTGCCCGCCAGTATGAACTTCGCAGGTCGGGGCGGCAATTCGCCATTGCAGGATGGCGTGGAGGCAGGTCCGCCCGGGATCTGGCCCATCGCGCATGGCGGACATGATCGTGGCCCAGTCTTCCTCGGACGCTGCCCGCGAAAAATCGGCCACGGCCATGCGCACGAATTCGGTAGCCGAAATGGCGGACGCGGCGGCGGCGCGGCGGACATCGGTGCAGGTATCGGGATCGGTTTCGGCAAGGTAGCGCTCCATGCTCGCCGCGGATCGCCGCGCCATGCCGAGAAGGTCGCCCAGCATCATGGTCAGTCCTCCACCGCGCCGACCACGATCCCCTCGACCGTGCCGCGTGCCGCCAGCGCGGCGACATAGCGTGTTGCCAGCATGGACCAGCTTCGCGCTTCCAGCATGTCGCCGATCCTGTCGCGCACCGCATCGAACGGAAGCGTGCGTCCGGGCAGGTGCCGGTTGAGGCGCACGACGTGCCAGCCGAAGCGCGAGCGAACAGGCTCGGCAGCGGTTTCACCGTTCTTCAGCGCCTCTATCGCCTGCTGGACCGCCGGGACCAGTTCCCCCCGACGGATCTGCCCGAGCGAGCCGTCCTGCTGGGCCGGCGCGCAGGCCGAGTGCGTCCGTGTGGCCTCTGCGAACGCGGTCTGGTCGTCCCCTACCGCGGCGGCGATGGAGCGTGCGAAGGCTTCGGCGGCATCCCATGCCGCGTCGTCCTGCCGCTCGGGTTCGATCAGGATATGGGCGGCATCGAACAGGTCCGGCGTTCGAAACCGCTGGGGATTGCTTTCATAATAGCGCCGCTGCTCGCCTTCGGTGGCGATTTCAGGGGCGACCTCCTGCTCCAGCACGAGGCGGACCAGCGCCTCGTCGTCGGTTTCAGCGCGTCCGGTTTCATCGGGATGGCTTGCCGGGTGGAGACCGAGGCGCCTGGCCTCCTGGACCAATAGCTCCCGTACGGCCAGTGCGCGGGCGGCCTCGACCCATGCGGTTTGCGGGTCGGGGGCGGGGTGATGCTGGATTTCCTGTGCGATGGCCTCGGGCGTGATCTCGACGCCGGTCATAAGGACGTCCCCGAAGGCCGGTGGCGGCGGTATGGCGGGACCGGAGCAGCCGCAACCGCCGCTCTGGCAGGCACCCGGCATGTCGCCGAACGACGGTGACACGTTCGTCACGTCGATCATGTCGGCTGTTCTTGTCATGACCCCTCCTGTCCGCTTTCGGCCATCTGGCGAAGCACCGTAGGCCCTCCATAGCTGGGAGCGCCTCCCGCGTGTCCGCGCGTCTGCGAGTAGTCTTTCGCGGACCGTTTGCCGCGGGTCCGCACGATCTGGAAACCGGGACGGAAGATGTACCAGATCGGCGCGCTGAAGACGTGGACGAGGCGGGTGAAGGGGGTGATGACGAAAAGCGTGAGGCCAAGAATGATGTGCAGTTTGTAGACCATCGGCACATCGATCAACAAGTGCGCGGCTGACGGGTTGAAGGTCTGGAGCCCCTGCGCCCAGCCCATGAACTTGAGCATTTCCTCGCCTTCGAGATGCTGCGCGGTCCAGAACGTCGTCGAGATGCCGAGCATGAACTGGCACCAGATCAGGACCAGCATGAGGATGTCGCCCCATGATGAGCTTCTGCGGATGCGGGGATCGAACAGGCGCCGGTGAAGCAGCAGCGAGCAGCCGACGAAGCCCGCCACACCGGCCACGCCGCCGACGAGCATGGCGGCGATCTGCTTGAAACTGTGGCTTATGCCCAGCTTGTCTATCACCGTGACCGGCGTGAGCAGCCCCACGAAATGGCCGACCAGAAGGATGAGGACGCCCATGTGGAACAGGTTCGAACCCAGCACCACCTGCCTGCGTCTCAGGAACTGGCTCGATTGCGATCGCCAGCTGAACTGGTCCGCGTCGAAGCGCAGGATGCTGCCCACGACAAGGACGGTCACGGCGAAATAGGGATACCATCCAAAGGCGAGGTGGTTGATGAAGTCATGCATCACGCTTGCTCCTTGCCGACGGGGCGGTTGGAGGCCCTGATCTTGGCGGTGACCCCGGTAGGGTCGCCCATCTCGTGGGCACCGCCGAACGTGACCGGGGCTTCTTCCCACTGATCGTCGAGGCGGGCGGAATCGTCGTCCGGTTCGCTGCGCTGGCGTTCCGCCAGCGCATCCTTGTCCATCCGCTGCCCGCCCAGTTCGACGAGCGCCGCGAAAATGGCGGCGTAGGGAGATTGCCGTTTTTCAAGCCCCTCGCTGAGCGCCGCGAAGACGTGGCGTGGTCTGGCGTCTGCAGAGCCGGGGCGAGCTTCAGCGTATCGGCATCGTCAACTTCGTCACGCGTACAGGCCGCCTTGCGCGGCTTGCCCTCGGCGTTGCGGTGTTCCTGTCGACGTTCGGCATCGACGTGACGGCGGGTCTTGCTGCACTGGGCATCGGCGGCCTTGCCCTCGCCCTTGGCGCGAGAAAGGCGGTGGAGGATCTGGTGGGCAGCATCATGGTGCTGGCCGACAAGCCGGTCAGGATCGGCGATCGCTGCAAGGTCAACGGGCGCATCGGCGACGTGGTCGACGTGGGAATGCGCTCGACGCGGATACGCACGCGGGAGCGTAGGCTTCTTACCATTCCCAAGAGCCAGTTCGCCGATGCAGAGATCGAGAACCTGACGCTGCGGGATCGCTTCTTCGTGGATCAGATATTCGGCGTCGGGTTTGATGTTCAGGTAGCCGGTGTCGAGGCGGTGCTCACCGCCTTGAGATCGGTACTGGAAGAAGACCCCGACTATATTCCAACGGCTTGCCCGGTTCGCTGTCTGGGTTTCAAGGAAGGGCTCTATACCTTCCAGATCCACAGCTACCTGCAAGGCCCGACATATGCCGAAGGCTTCGTTCGGCAGGAGCGGCTGTTGCTCGAACTGCTGCGCCGGCTTGACGCTATAGGCGTTTCCCCGTCACCGCCGCTTCATCGGATCGATCTGTCGGAGAGAAGTCCCGGCGCCTCTCGGGACTTTCCCCATGGCCAACCGGGGGCAAACCCTGATTAGATCGGGCGCAGCCGCGGGATATGATCGGGGACTTGCCGGGCCGCATCCGGCAAGCAGGGCAATGGTCGGGAAGCGTGGGAGCGCCCTCAGGGCGGCATCCCGCCTCCAGGTTTGCTCGCAATCCCAATCGCCGCAGGGCGTATCCGCAGGACGCATCTATGAACCTAGAAGTCGACAACTCGTTGGCCCTCATGAGGTCTTCGTCGCCCCTTTGCAGACCAATGCTGGTCGGGGCGGCGGTAGTTGCCACGTGCCTGTCGGCGCCTGCGGCCGCGCAGACGCTGGACAAGGACTATTGGATCGCGGTGCAGGCCTATTATCCGCGGATCGACACCAACGTCAGCGTGACGGCGAACACCAGTCAGACGGTCGGATCCGACATCGATTTCGAACGCGATCTCGACATGGACAAGAACGAAATCCTGCCAGCGGTATCGGCAGGCGCGCGCTTCGGGCGCATCGTCGTCGGCTTCGATTTCTTCAAGCTGAAGCGGCAGGGCTCGGTCCAACTGGCTCGCGACATCGAGTTCGATGACGTGACATATCCCGCGTCCGCCCAACTCGGCAGCAGCTTCGACAGCGATATCTACCGGGTGACGGTCGGATATTCGTTCGTCAGTCGCAGCAACCTCGAAATCGGGGCTGCGATCGGTCTGCATGCAACCCGTTTCGACGTCGCGCTCGAAGTGGAGGCGACGGTCGGCGGTTCATCCGTGCAGGCCCGTCGGCGCGAGAAGAACGTCCTGGCTCCCATACCCACCATCGGTGCCTATGGGACGTACAGGATTGCGGACAGGTGGACGCTCAATGGCCGGGTCGATTACCTGTCGTTGAAGATTGGCGACTATGACGGCCGCCTCATCAATGCGCAGGCCGGCGTCAATTTCAAGGTGCTGGAAAACATCGATCTCGGCGCCGCCTATCGCTATGTCGATTACAGGGTCGGGATCGAAAAGGACGCGTGGGAAGGACGGGTTCGGTACAAGCTGCACGGTCCTGCCCTGCTCTTGCAGGCTTCGTTCTGAAGAAGGGGTGCCAAGCGGCGTCCAGGCCGCCTAGGCGGCGTGGTGGAACTCCTCGTCCAGCGAGGCGATCCGTTTCAAACGCGCTGCCTGAAGTCGGGAGAATAGCCCTGTCCGGCCGGGTATTCCTATCCCGGCCCCGCCATCGGCCGGATCGATCGAGAGGAAATGTTGCGAGGGCGGTGCGTACTTCACGAAAATGCGCCGCACCGTGGAACGCGATTTTCCCGCAATCGCAACGGCCAGGGCGACCGGATCCTTTGTCATCGCGCGCAGCATGAAGGTGCCGAAAGATGCGAAGCGGCGCCTGGAAAGCCGGGCCTCCGCCAACAGCAGGTCTCGCTGGGCCGAAATCCAGCGATCGAGCCAGCGGGGCGGATTGACGGCAGGATGGGCCTCGAGGAACAGGTCGCGCATCATCGCGTCCGAGCCGAGCATCCTTTCGCGGTTGCGCGACATGGTGCCCGGTCCCCGACGATATCCGACAAGATGCTCTGCCACCGATCCCAGCGGGGCGTGAGCGCAGAACATCAACTGCAGCAAATGATCCTCGCAGCCTTCGTATCCCGCATCCCTGAGGCCGGAATCGTAGCCACCTGCCCGGACCCAGGCGTCCTTTCTGAACACCATGCCGCTGCCGTTGCCCACGAGGTTTCGGTAGAGCATGCGGTAAGGGCCGATGTGGCACATGCGGTGAAGCGGGCTCGAGCCGATGATATTCGATCGATCGTCGATGAGGCGGAAGCCGGAAAAGGCACATTCGGCCGGTTCATCGGCCCTCGTCAGGACGGCTACGAGCTTGTGGAGATAGGAGGGGTGCCACAGGTCATCTGCGTCGATCGGTGCGATTAAACTGCCGGAAGCACTCGAAATGCCGAGGTTGCGTGCGGCCGCAACGCCCTTGTTCGGGCTGGAAATGACGCGCACGCGTGCGTCCCTGTTCGCAAAACCTGATGCAATGGCGTTCGTGCCATCCGAAGAACCGTCATCCACGACGATGACTTCGATGCCGGTATACGTTTGGCCTGTTACCGCCGCCAGGGTTTCGGCAAGGGTCGCCTCGGCATTGAACGCCGGGACGATCACCGATACCAGCGGGTTGCCGCCGCCGAAGCCGGCAGCGGGATCGCATCTGGTTTCCGTCATCCCTTGGCTGCCTTTTCTCGGCGATCGCTGCGAATCAGATCCTCGAGCATTGCCTTGAATTCTCCGACCGGGTCGGGGCTGACGAGGCTCCTGGCGGCCTCCGCAGCCTGCCGCCCGATGGATGGCCATGATCCACGCTGCTGCCATGCTCGCTCAAGTGCGGCATCGAGCGCGGCTTCGGTGGCGGACTCTGCAAGGAATCCCGACACGCCGTCCTGCAAGGCCTCCCGGTTGCCGGCAACGTCCGTAACGATGGCGACGCGGCCGCTCAGCATCGCCTCGACAAGCGACAGCGGCAGTCCCTCGCATCGGGACGGCAGGATCAGGCCGTGCGCCGTTTCCCAGATTTTCGCAGGGGTCGCCGAGTAGCCCGGGAACTGTACATTTTCGAGCCCGAGGTACGCGGCCATCCCCTTGAGCCCGTTTGCGTTGTGGCCGGAGCCATAGAACTGCACGGAAATGTCGCGGGTGCGCCATTTGGGCATCGCAAGGACGCGCAGCAGGAGATCCTGGCCCTTTTCGCGGGCATCCAGCCGCGCCAGACATGCCAGCCGGACGCTTTCCTCCGCTCCGGCGCTCGGCCAGGGCAGGGGATTGGACCAGTCGGCATTGTAGGGATTACGTACGAGGATGCCGTTAGGCAGTGCCATTCCCAGTTGTTCTTCGGTGAGCCGGAGGTTGTGTTCGCTGACGAAGAATGCCCGCTGCGCCGCGCCGAATACACCGCGCAGTTCGGCATGCATGCGGTCGTGCGGCCAGTAGAGGTCGGAGGCTTTCTGGCTGACCAGGACGAAGGGAATGCCAAGCTTCCTGCATACTTCACCGGCATACCAGCCGTCGTAGTTGAGCCCTTGCGATACGACGACAAGGTCGGGCTGCAATGCGCGCAGGCCCCGGGCCAGCAGGCGATCCTGCAGATATCGCGAAGCTTTCCAGACCTGGCTTACGAGCTTGCGCAGCCGGGTCGGTGCATGGCGGGGGCCGGCGAGATCGTGAATGCGGCAGCCGGAACCGCGCAGGACTGTCGCTTCGCGGCTATCGGCGATGAATGGCTTGTACACGGACACCCGATGTCCGCCTTTCGCGAACGTCAGCGCGGTCCTGTACCAGAGTTCCTCGCTGCCGCCCCAGACCTGGTTCGAGCTGATGAAGCAAATGTTTCGTGGCTTCGGGATGTGTGACGAGGCGGAAGAGTTCATCATGTGCCATCGCATAGGGGCATGGGAAAGCGGATGCCAGATGCATGACGGCATTCTGCGCCGGGAAAATAGCGAACGCCGACCTATTCGTGAATTTTTCCGGAAGTGTTGAAAAGGCAATACTATTTCTTCAGGTCTCGGGATTTTCTGCTAAGGGGAAATTTCAGCTGTTCGGGGGCGAACTCATGATTTTGATTACCGGGTCGGAAGGCCTCGTTGGGCGCGCGACCATTCGCGCACTTGCAGACCGCGGGATTTCCTGCCGTCAATTCGATATCGCACGCGATCCTGGGCAGGACACCCGTAATGAGCGTTCGCTCGAGGCCGCGGTGGAGGGCGTGGACGGCGTTCTTCATCTCGCAGCCGTTTCGCGGGTCGTTTGGGCGCAGCGTGATCCCAAGCTTGCGCAGGAGGTCAACGTGGCCGCCACGCAGAAGCTGGTCGATACCGTGATCCGGCAGAAGACCCGTCCGTGGATGATCTTTGCCAGCAGCCGCGAGGTCTACGGCGAACAAGGCAGCCTTCCCGTGCACGAAGACGCCGAACTCAGCCCGATGAACATCTATGCCCGTTCCAAGGTCGCGGGAGAACAGATGGTCGCTGCGGCGCGGGAGGCCGGCGTGGTTTCCAATATCGTCCGGCTTTCCAATGTCTACGGATGCACGCGCGACCATGCAGACCGCGTTGTCACGGCTTTCGCCCATACCGCGGCACTGGGCGGAGAGCTTCGCCTTGACGGTCCGGAAAACATGTTCGACTTCACGCATGTCGATGACGTCGCGCGCGGGCTGGTTGCCCTGATCGAGGCGACGCAGACAGGGAAAATCCTGCCACCGATCCACTTGCTGACCGGGCGGGGCACAACCTTGCAGATGCTTGCCGATCTGGCGGGACGCGTGGCACGCAAGCCGGTCAGCGCGCGTAACGCACCCTCGCGCACTTACGATGTCGCCCGGTTCTATGGAGATCCGTCGCGTGCGAAGGAGCTTCTTGGCTGGCAGGCGGAAGTAGACATCGAAACGGGCTTTGCGCGCCTCGCGGACAATTTCTTCGAAGAGGCGGAGGCGAAGACTTCATCGCTCGCGCTTGCGTAACGGGGCAGGGCATCCGGTGCTGGGAAAGTCGGCTCGGGAAATGCGTGCGTTGAGCCTTGGGCAAGTCTCGTAATGAAGGCCTCATTCAACCGGTTGCTGCATGTGCTGCGGCTCAGCGCGGCTCTGTTCCGGGCGTCTCTTCGCGCAAGAGCGCGGCGTTCGCTGCTGGGCCATCTCTGGCTTTTCATTCCGGCGCTCGTGGCTTGCCTCGTTACAGGATTCCTGCGCAATCGGGGCAACCTGAATTTCGACGTGCCGGGCATGCCCTACGTCTTCTTCGTGTTTGCCGGCATGAGCTTCTGGCAGGTATTCGTCGATGCGCTGGGGGCTCCGCTGGCCCAGCATTCGCAGAACCGGTCGATTGTGTCCCGCATCCGGTTCCCACATGAGGCATTGACGTTGGCGGGCCTGTGGAACGTCCTGCTTAGCGCTGCAGTTCGGATCTGCGGGGTACTCATCCTCTGCGCCGTGGTCGGCGTGCATGTCGGGGGCAGTATCGTCTGGCTCCCGTTGGCGGTTTTGGCATTGGCCCTGTTGGGACTGGGGCTGGGGTTGCTGTTGACCCCGCTCGGCCTGCTTTATGACGATATCGGGCGTGCGCTTCCCATGGCGACCACGCTGCTGTTCTTTGTCATGCCGGTTGCCTATCCCTTGGCGGCAACGGGGTGGGAAGCCTTCAACCCCGTGCTGCCGCTGATTAACGCCGCCCGCGCATCGATCGTCGGTGCATCTGTCGCCGACCCTTTGTGGTTGCCGCTCGTCGTCGGTGTGCTGGCGCTTGCCGTGGCTTTTCCGTTTTACCGGATCGCGCAGCCCGAACTGATCGAGCGTATGGGATGAGCGAAATCTACGCCATCGATGTCCGGCACCTGAGCAAGAAATACTGCCCGAACCTGCGGCGATCGCTGGCATATGCCGTGCGGGATACCCTGGCCCGTCTGCTTCCGTGGCTGCGACCATACCCGTCGCTTCGGAAGGGCGAATTCTGGGCGCTCGACGATGTGTCGCTGCAGGTTCGACGCGGCGAAGGCCTTGCGATCATCGGGCACAACGGCGCAGGCAAGAGTACGCTGCTCAAGATCATCTATGGCTTGCTGGAGCCCGACCACGGTTCGGCGCGGACTTCGGGCAAGGTAGTGGGCCTGCTTGACCTTGGAGCGGGGATCGACCCGCTGTTGACGGGCGCGGAGAACATCGTCGTGGTCGCGATGTTGCACGGCCTCGGACGCAAGGCGGCCAGGAACCTGATCCCGTCGGTCCTCGATTTCTCACAGTTGCAGGAGGCCGCCGATACGATCGTGCAGGTCTACAGCGCGGGAATGAAGGCGCGGCTCTCCTATGCCATCGCGGTTATGCTGCGGCCGGAAATCCTGCTGATCGACGAGGTCCTGGCCGTTGGCGATCTTGCGTTCCAGCGCAAGTGCATCAGCCATCTCGAACAGTTCATGGCAGGCGGCGGAACCCTGTTGCTGGTCTCCCATGTGCCCCATCATGTGCAGAAGGCCTGCAGTCGTGCCGTCCTGCTGGACCAGGGGAAGGTGGTGGCGTCGGGACATGTCGGTGACGTGGTCCGCCAGTATCTGGAACGGCGCCCGCTGGACATTCGTGCGGCGGACCAGATAGCGGCGGCGCCGTTCCGTGTTCTCCGCTTGTCTTTGAACCATGCCCGGGGCGGAGCCGCGCGCTGCGGGGAGCCGGCAGAAGTGGTCATGGAACTGGAAGCCGACGAGGATCTGAGCGCATTCTGCGGCTTTTCGATCCACTCGCAGGATGGCTGGACCTGCATCAGTTCCTCCTTCGATCGCGAAGCGCGCATTCTTTCCCCCGGGCGCTCGACGTTGCGCTGCGAAATCGCATCGCTTCCGTTGGTCGCCGGCACGTTCCTGCTGCGACCGATCCTGGCCGATAGCGTGGCGTTGCAAGTCCTTCCTCTCGGCGGACCTGATGGAGGTGGATCGCGCTTCGATGTCGTAGGCGAGGCGGACCTGTTTTCCAATGGCGAGAAGCAGTTGGGCCAATTGGTCCATATGGACGCATGCTGGATGGACCCGGACGCAAACGGGTCCGTGAGGCAACCCGTCGCCAGCGGCGAAGCCGTGCTTCCTTAGTCGCCGCACTGCTGCTGAAGAGAAGGATTTTCATGTCTGATACCGCCGCCATGCGGTCCGCTATACGGTCGGGCCTTGCCTATCTGGAATCTGTCCAGCTTGAGAGCGGCGAACTCCCTTCGTTCAGCGCGCATTCCTGCGACATGATCGAGCGCAGGGTATCCGATCCCTGCGTGTTCGTGACAGCATTTATCGCCAATGTACTGGCCGAGTGCCCGCAGGCAGCCCTCATATTTGAGCGCGCGTGCTCCTTCCTGACGAGGGAGCGCGAAGCGGGAGGGTTCTTCCGGTACTGGAAAAAAGGGCATCACGGGCAATACGTACCGTTGGACGTCGACGATACGGCGCTGGGGGCCGCCGCGCTCGGGAAGCTGGGGCGTCAGTCCGACAATCGAGCCGTCCTGCTTGAGAACCGCGATCCTCACGGCATGTTCTATACCTGGATCGTGCCGTCGAGGGGGCGCCGACACTGGCGACTGATCGGTCGCGACTGGCGGCAGGCGTTTGCCCCGCTGCGAAGCAGGCAACTCTTCGCATCAGGCAGAATCGAGCGGGACGATGTAGATGCGGGAATAAACGCGAACGTCCTTGTCTGGCTCGGGAGCTTCGAAGGCGACGACCGTGTCATCGACAAGCTGGTTGAAATCCTGCGCGGGGGCAGGGAGCCAAGCTGCGACAGATATTACAACGATCCCTTCCTTATACTTTACATGTTTTCCCGCGCGCTCGTCGGCCGGAGTGAGGAGGCCCGCTCCCTTATCCTGTCCAGGACCTCGGTTTCGCCGGAGGCGCCGGCAATCCATGTTGCGCTGGCAATCCTGGTTCGCTCGATTTGGGGGGCTCCCATCGATGAAGACTGGATCGACCGGCTGTTGCTCGCCCAGCAGCCAGCCGGCGAATGGCCTATCGCACCCCTTTATGTCGCCTCTCGCGAGAGGAGGGGGTATCTCGACTTTGCGCCTGCACCGGAAAAGGTCTGGCGCGTTGGCAGCGAGGCCATGACGACGGCGTTGAGCGTAAGCGCCCTCGATCGCGCCCTGGCGGGCAGAGAAGGGTGAGCGTTCACCTTGTGCATGTCGGATATCCCAAGACGGGTTCCACTTACCTGCAGTCCTGGTTTTCCCGGCATCCCGACATCCTGTTCGAACCCTATCATCTTGGCGGCAGTGCCGGCCCCCTCGGGTTCGCGTGGCAGGCGGTCTGCGGCGAGGCCGGCAAGGCTCGTGTCACGAGTTGCGAAGACCTTTCGGTACCGGCCATCAGGCCTGAAGACTGGCCTCGAATGGCCCAGGCCCAGCGCGCGGTCTGCGATCACCTGCACGCTCTTTTCCCGAGTGCGCATATCCTGATAATTACGCGGGGGTGGCGAGAGGTTATTCGCTCGGCACATTCGCAGCTCGTAGCCATGGGCTGGCACGAACAGCTCGAGACTTTCCTGGCTTCGCCGGCCGCGCAGTCGGTCATTCCGGTTGTCATGGACTATGACAGGCTGGTGTCCTGGTATCGGGAATTGTTCGGCGAGCGCGTGACGGTTCTGCCCTATGAACTCCTGCGCGCCGATCCCGCTGCCTTTCTCGCCGTCGTCGAAGGGATACTTGGCGTGGTTTCGGGGCCGATCTCGGCAGCAGCGGAGAACGTAAGGCTCTCGCAGGCGGAATTGAACGCCTATCCGAGAATTGCGAATGCCATTCGCAAGCTGCCGTCTCGGAAGCTGCGCAAGGCGCTCACGCTGCTTCATGTTCGAATGGCGAACTCGCGCCTGGGGCCGCATGTGGCGCGATTGGTCGACAGGATGGTGCCGGTTTCCGCCATCACCGAATTGCACCTTCCGGATCCTGTGCTGCAGGAAATACTGGCCGGTTCAACAAGGCTGGTCGAAGATCCCTGCTATCGGGACTACGCGGCGCTTTATACCGGCTGACCATCTCTCCCTACCGTAGTGCGACTTCTCTACAGTATTGCCGCAGAAGCCGGATCAGGTCCCCGAAGATGCGCAAGGGTGCTCTCGGAAAAAGCAGCAGGAACGCGGCCCAGGCCATCACGTCCGAAGGGTGGCGCAGAACGCCGCTCAGGAAGATGGCCGCAGGAAGAAAGCCCAGATAGTAGTCCTGAAGAAGCAGGATGTGGTTGCTCAGCGGCGCTATCACGACCGGCACATTGTGCCACAGCAGACGTCTCAGCCAAAGAACGATCCCGTAAACCGCCAGGAAACAGGCAGGAATGACGCCCCCGAGTTTGACCATCATGACCGCAAGCCCGGCAACTTCCGCGGGCATGACGATCCAGGATGCCAGACGTCTCGTGGGCATGGCTCCATGCTTTACGACGAAAGTCTCCACGCCGGTGACCTGATCGGCCGCAAGGTCGCGCAGCTGGTGCCACAGGATGGCGCGCATCCCGTGGGCAAGGCTCCATACTGCAACCGCCCCAAGCCAGACAGGATCGATCGCCAGGTCTGCGCTGCGAAAGGCGAGCAACAGGGCAACCAGCGTCGGCAAGGTCGCTTCGCCCAGCGCCACCACGATGATGCCCGCGCTTGCGCGCTTCTTCAGACGGAACGGTGGAACTGAATAAGCCAGGAATGCGAGCCAGGCGCAGGCATAGGCGATGCAAAGCGGAAGGTTGTCACGCCATGCGAAGAGGAACGCCGCGCCGGTGGCGATGCTTGCGACGAGCATTGCTGCAGCGAGCATGCGGACAGGCCCCGTTGCCAATGTGCTTTTGCCTGCGCGCAGGTCTTCCTCGCGGTCGCAGAGGTCGTTTACGATGCTGGCAAAAATTGCGCCGCTCACGAGCGACAGGATCAGCAGGATCGCGTCGCGCCAATGCGGGAGAACAGGCTGGCCAGCGCAGATCAGCGTTGCCGGGAACAGGCTGACGATGACGAGCAGCTTGTAGTCCCACCAGTCGCTCGCGCGGGTTGTTCGCCTTATGGAATCAAACACCTTGGGCATTGGCAATCATCCCCCGCCAGCGGAAGCCGAGGACGACACTCCGCAGCAGTGGAGTTCGATCTAGCGGAACGTAAGGTTATGGAACAGTGCTGTTATATTTGATGGAATGGCGAAAAGATCGCGCCGGATAGACCCGTCCAAATTCGCGATGCGTCGCTGCCTTGCGTTTTGCATCCGGTTGAAACTCAAAGTTGCATCTGCGGGACCGGACGCCCGGTCCTGTCGCTATAATGGGAAGTGGGGGACGCGGGAACGGATTGGCCGTTTGCAGTCTGGACGAAGGTAATCGGCGGCTTTGCGAAATTTCATCGCGCGGAGGATAACACCTGGTTGCGTTTTGTAGAGGAAGGCCCCGTAATGCAATCCATTCCAAATGGCCCGGGTACCCCAGGTAGCAGGTAGGGATCGCACATGTTTCTTGGCCAAAAACTGTCGGGACACCGCGGCGTGGTTGCGATTGTCGGTATCCTCGGTTTGACGATAGGCGGTTCAGCCGCACTGTTCGTGACGTCGCAGTCGATGGACCGGATCGCAGCGGCGCGGCAGGAGCAGCAAGTGCAGAACGCGCTTGCCCGCATCGTTTCGAGCTCGTCGGCCCAGGCATCTGCGATCAGTGCGCGGCTGGAGCCGGCACGGCAGATTGCGGACCTCGGGCCGGATGAAGCGGCGACCTGGCTGGACAACGAACTGGGGCGGCCTACCGTGGCCGCCGATGCGACGAAAGCGGTCGCGATCATGACGCCTTCGGGCGCGATCTATGGTTACACCAAGGCCGGCCGGGCAGAGCCCGAGGATCTGGAGGAAATCCAGAGCGCGACCAATGGCCTGGTGGCCTCTCTTCGTGACGCTTCTCCTTCTGCTCCTCCGGCCTTGGCGGGCACCCGAAAGGACGCGCCGGCGATGGCCGACCTTGGGTCCGTTCGGGGCGTCCCTGCCATTGTCGCCGCATCCCGGCTGCCCGCTTCCGGTGAACCGCTGACGCTGGTTACTGTCACATATCTGGACGAGCCGCTCCTGAACCGCTGGGCCAGCACGTTGATGCTCGATGGCTTCGCGGCCATCGGACCCAGGGCCATGCCTTCCCCCGCGATGCGGAGCGTTGCCCTGACCGCTTCCGACGGCACGGCGTTGGGGCGCATGGTATGGCGTCCGGCAAGACCCGGCGAGGCTATTCGCAGATATGTCATCCCCGCAACGCTGGCGATCGGCGCGGCGGTGCTCATCCTGTTCCTGATGATCGCCTTGCGCGCCAATAGCCTGAGGGAAGAAGCCGTAAACAATTCCAGGCGAGCACGTTTCCTCGAGAGTTTCGATCCCGGAACCGGGCTGGCAAACAGGGCTACGTTCATCAAGCAACTGGAACAGATCGCGGGAGCCCAGCCCTGCCAGCTGGTGCTGCTGGATGCCGACGATTTCAGCGCCATCAACGAGGCACTCGGCCACCGTGCCGGGGATGACGTTATCCGCGAATTCGGCAAGGCGCTGCTTGCCGAATTCCAGGGCTCGCGCTGCCTGGTCGCAAGGCTGGATGGCGATGAATTCGCCGTGCTCATCGTGGGCAATCCCGACGTGCACGATCTCGGCCCCCGTGCAACCGGCATCGCCATCAGCAGGGGAACGCGCGATGGCGGGACGGTATCCGTAACGATCTCCGCCGGGATCGCCGCCGCGCCCGAGCATGGTCATACCGCCAGCGAACTGATGAAGCATGCAGACATCGCCCTTGGTGCTGCAAAGTCCGCAGGGCCGGCCAGCCACGTCGTTTACGATCCCGCGCTTGGCGAGGCCTTCAAGAGCCGCAAGGGCCTTGAGGCGCGCATGAAGAAGGCCATCGAGGACGAAGGGTTCGAGCTGTTCTATCAGCCGATTATCAGCCTGAGCACGATGAAGCCCGCCGGTGTCGAGGCGCTGCTGCGATTGAAGCGCGGGGCCACGGACACGCCCGCCGTCTTCGTGCCGGTGATCGAGAAGCTCGGGCTCATGCCGCAACTGGGGGCGTGGATCATCCAGCAGGCCTTCAAGGACAGTCGCCGTTGGCCCAAGCTGAAGACCTCGATCAACCTCTCGCCGCTTCAGCTCGAGAATACCGCCTTGCTCGATCAGGTGGATTTCAACCGGGCGCGTTTCAATGTCGAGCCGGTTTCCATCGGCTTCGAGATCACCGAAGGCGTCCTGCTCAACAAGTCCGCGACGGTCCATGCGAACCTTCAGGGGCTGCGTGAGCGCGGCTACATCCTGGCGCTTGACGATTTCGGGACCGGTTACTCGTCGCTCAGCTACCTCTCGGAGTTCGAAATTCAAAGGCTCAAGCTGGATCAGAGCTTCATCCGCGGTGGGCGCCTGCTGGAAAACCGGAGCGCCACGCTTGTTCACGGCGTGATCGACATCTGCCACAAGCTGAACATCGACGTTGTGGCGGAAGGCATCGAAGACATCGCTGAAGCGTCGACATTGCGGGCATGGGGATGCGATTTCGCGCAGGGCTACCAGTTCGGCAAACCGGCACCGGCGCGTGTCACGGCGCAGAACCTCGTGACCTTGCAGAATAACGCGCATGAGATCGTCGACTATCGCACCGGCGAGCCGCTTTTCGGGACGCTTTAGAAGCGATCCCCGGTTACTGAAGGACTGGGTTTCTCAAAGCCTCGCAGATTTGCAGCAGCATCTGCGCAGACTGCGGCCGCGGCGAGCATCCGAGCGTCAGCCAGAGCGGATTGTCCGAGGCATCGAGATATCGTAGCCCCCTTTCGGCGAGCGGGTCACGGGAGCGGGCGAAGTCCGTCACGCCGGGCAACTGGATTAAATTCGCCGTGCTGCCGCGTTCGAGGGCGAGGATCAGGCGTGTGCCGCGTTCGGCATAGGGATCTGCAATGTAGAGTTCGCTGCCGTCTGCGGCATAGTGGATCAGGTATCCCATTGCCGGAAAGACATGTTCCAGATCGAACACGAATTCGCAGCCGCGCTCGGGCATGTCCTTCAGGAACAGGGCGCGGGCATCCCTGCCGCCGTGCCGGCTGATCGCCATGTCCCTGTCTCGCAGCGAGCCGAGGTGATGGAGTAGCGGCGCTGCTTCTGCCATCGCGCTTTCGATGGCTGCGCGCATGGTTTTGCCGTCACTGGGGGCATCCCGGGCGGCGGCTTGCGGGTGTGGGCCGTCGATCACCGGCTGGAAACGCCTGCGCAAGTCGGTTTCGATCAATTGTAGCCAGCGTTCCAGGCCGCTGTTGTCCTGTAGCGGCTGCTCGCCGGGGCCTTGCTGGACGTAGAGTATCTGGAATCGAGCAAGCACTGCCTCGATCGTCCCGGACAACCGCGGCCAGTTGGCGACGGCCCAGATCATCTTGCGGCGGGAGATTTCCATTCCTTGCGACTGCCAGACCGGGAGGTCGGGCCGCTTTGCGGCATCGGCAAGTTCCGAAAGCGGCAGGATGAGATTGGCAGCCTCCAGTCCGCCGCGCAGGCTTTGCGGGATCGAGGCCTGCCGCCCACGCATGGTTATCGAGCCGAGTTCCATGATCCACTTCTCGCGCAGTGCGCATCCTCCGAAAGGGGCTTCGGGGCGGCCTGCATAGCTGCCGATGTGGAGGAGTTCGTCTTCGAACAGGAATGCGTAGATGCCCGCCCCGCCCAGTCCCATCTCGCGCGCGCCTTCGCGGCTTCTCAGGAGACTGTCGAGCGACGTCGGATTGCCTGGAAACGCTCCCGTGCTTTCGGCCCGGACCAGATCGTAGACGTTGAAAATGCGCGATAGAAACACCGGACGCTCCCTTCCGCCATTCAGGGCGGCTGCGTGATTGACCGGATATTCTTTTTCTACCTCCATCGTTGACGGTCGATCCGGGAACTTCCCGGGGTAACGGCCTATTTAATCGTCTACTCAATCAATTAAATGGTTTCTCCCTTGTTAAGGGCGATCAGTTGGGCAAGGCCATTGGTTCTCGTCTTGGCCACGATCGCTGCACGGTGATCCTCCACTGTCCTTGCCGAAATGCCCAGTCGCTCGCCGACCTCCTTGTTGCTGTGTCCGCGCACCAGCAAGTCGAAAACGTCGCGTTCCCGGCGGGAGAGTTCCGCTGTGGCGCTTGCGATCCGGCGCTCGCGGGCGGACCATGCCAGGCCCTCGCAGACCGCCCCGACGAGACGCTCCTCGTCGATCGGCTTTTCGAGATAGTCGAGCCCGCCATGGCGGCGCACCGCGTCGACGGCGTGGGACGTCGTGGGCCAGGCGGTCATGAAGACAAGCGCCACGGCGCCGTCGGCTGCGCGCAGGCGGTCGGCAAAGGCGAAGCCGTCCATTTCCCCCATCTGGATATCGCTGACCACGCAGTCGAACCGCTGGCTGTCCAGGGTCGCGAGCAGTTCGGCGGGGGCTGTGAACGGCGTTGCCGGGAAGCCGTGGCGGGCCAGCAGACGGGCCACCGTATGCGCGAGATCGGTATCGTCGTCGAGCACGGCAACCAGCGGAGCGGGGGATCGGGCGGGAGCTGTCATGTGTCGTTTCCGGCAAGCGGGAGGCGCAGGGTGAAGCACACGTTTTCACTGCGGTCGGTGCGCAGGAGCGATCCGCCGTGCGCTTCGACGATCGTGCGCGCGATGATGAGGCCCACGCCCATGCCGGCATGTTCGGAAGCAGAGGGCATGGGCGTTGCATGGCTCCGGTTGCTGACGTGCAGTGCCAGTTCGTCGGCATCGGCGGCGATGTCTATGCGCACGACGCTGTCCGCAGTCGCGGCGATCCCGTTGCGCACGAGGTTGACGAGCGCCTGTGTCAGTTCGATTTCCTGGATATGGACGATCAGGTCGGGGTCGATCTCGCCGCAGACCAGACGGCATCCTCGCGCGCGCAGTTCGGGGCGAAGCATCTGTTCCACGGTGTTCAGCAGGAGCCGCACGGGAACTTGCGAAGGCTCGTCGGCGCTCTTTCCGCCGAAGCGGCGCAGGCGGCGCACGAGATCGGAAAGCGTGCGCGCCTTGCGGTCCACAAGGGCGGCGCTTTCGGCAATGTCCTCGTCGAGCCCGGCCGTGCGTTCGCGCAGATGGCTGGCTTCGATGGCAAGAGTGGAAAGCGGCTGGCTGATCTCGTGGATCACCGCGACTGACATGGCACGCAACGTTTTGAGGCGTTCGGCCTGGAACAGCAGGCGATTGCGCTTCTCCAGCGTGTCGTGAGCGGCGCGCTGGGCATCGGCGAAGCTGCCGGCCAGCCAGGCTACGACCACGATCGCCACCAGCGCGAGATGCAGTTCAAGGCGTTCGATCTGCGACAGGTTCTGGAGGGAGTAGGGCAGCGCCGGAACGAGAATGGCGATGATCGCGAGCCAGGCCGCGACGCGGCCGTGGCAAAGGCCGATCCATGCGCCCGCAAGCAGGGTCGGCATGGGCTGAAGACCGAGCCCGGCCTGCCATAGCAGCCACGTCAGGCCGAGGCCGAGCGCAAGTATGGCGGTGTCCTGCATGAGGGGACCCGCCAAGGGTCTCCATGCGAGCGGTAAAGCGCGCCGGGAGGATTTGCCGGGAGCGCGAAGCAGGCTTGCAACCCAGAGCAGCGGCGGCGCGAGCACGAGCACGCCGAGCAGGTCACCGACTGTCAGGCCGGTGAGGGATAGCACGAGTTCCGCGCCGGTGCCCGTCTTCTGGAATTCCGGCCATAGCACGGCAGTGGCAAGCGTGAGAGACGCCATCGCGGCGGGGCAGATGACGGCCGAGATCCCGAGATTCATCTGTGCCGACTTCAGCGAGCCGGCAGTCAGGCGGCGAACGACATGGATCGTGAGGGCATAGGCGATCGATGGCCGCAACACGCCCCATGCATCGAGCAGGGGGCGCGGGCCGTGCAGGTCAATCGTTCCGGTCGCCAGGTCGACGGCAAGCTCGGTCAGGCCTGTCCACGGTGCTACTCCCGCGCCGGCCAGCCATATCGCGGCGAAGCGCCAGCCGGCGGCAGGATACCAGAGTGAGAAGAATCCGGTGCCGCCCCATGGCGCGGCGGCGGCGTGAAGCAGCCAGAAACCCGCGCCGTAGACGACCAGCCACCACAGGCGCGCCTTTGCGGGTGCGGCAGCAGAAGGCATCGCTTCGGCCATGAAATAGCGCTTGGTGTTCAGAGGCATCCCTTGCCATCTGCACCCGCTGCCTGCCCGGCGTAACCCGGAAATTTCCCGGGTGCGCACGGGCCGCGTCCATATCATCGGTCAAAAAAAGAGGAAGGCGGGCGAACCGTGGTCCGCCCGCCTTCCTCGTCTATCCCGATCGGGCGTCAGCTTCAGAAGCGGAAGCCGACACCGCCGCCGATCACGCGCGGATCGTTCACGAAAGCGGTCAGGTTGTTGAAGTCGATTGCGCCGATCACGTTCGATTCGTTCGTGATGTTCCGGGCGAAGACGAAGAGGTCCACGGCGTCGGACGGCGAACGCCAGCCTGCACGCAGACCACCTTCGAAGTTGGTGCCTACGTGGAATTCGGTCGCATCGTAAAGGAACAGATTGAAGTCCTTCTGCGCGACCCAGTCGGTCTGGGCATAGAGCTTGCTGCCGCTCGCCAGCTCGTAAGTGTAGGAGGCGTTGAAGTTGAACAGCCAGCGCGGGGCCTGCGGGAAGGGATTCCCGTCGATCGAGGCGCGGCGTGTGGTGCCCACGGTCACGATCGGATCGCGCACGGTGCAGGCGGCTCCGCAGAATGCGACCAGCAGGTCCGGATCGTCGATCTTGGTGAAGTTGTAGGAGACGCCGCCGCTGAACTGCAGGCCGCGAACCGGGTTGGCGGTGGCCTCGAACTCGACGCCGCGACCCTTGCCGCGCTTGGCGTTGATGAGCTGGTTGAAGTTGCCCTGTCCGCCGATGGCGGTGAACTGCGGGTCCTTGATGTCGTAGATGTAGCCGGTCAGGTCGACGCGGAAACGGTTGTCCGGCGTTGCAGCCTTGATGCCTGCTTCATAGGACGTGATCGTTTCGGAATCCGCCGTCGTCAGGATGTTCGAGGTGGCGATGCGGCCCTGGATGGAGGGGCCGCGATAACCGTGCGCGATACGGCCGAAGAGGCTGACCTGCGGGCTGAAGCGATAAAGCGCGCTGACGTCCCAGCTCGGCTGGTCATCCTTGACCGAACGCGAATCCGCGAAGGGCGCGCCCAGCGTGCGGGCCGCATCGAGGTCGCGCTTGTCGCGGGTCCAGCGGGCACCGCCGGTCAGCCGCAGACGGTCGGTTACGTCGTAATGGAGCTGGCCGAAGACCGACCAGCTGTCGCTCTTCTGGCGAAGTTCGGAGATGACCAGCGGATCGATCCCGCCGATGCCGTCCCAGCTGGCCGAGATAAGCTCGAACTTTTCATGCCAGTAGAACGCGCCGACCTGCCAGCCGAAGCGGGTATCGCCATTGCTGGCGAGGCGGATTTCGTAGGTCTGCTGGTCGAGGTCGCTCGACAGGGTGCCGGTTTCCGAACGGAACGGTACGGTGCCGCTTCCCTCCGTCGTGCCGAGCACGCCGCCGTCGATGTCGCCGCGGCCCGAGCTGCTGCCCTGATAGGCCGAGACGATCGCGGTCAGCGTTGCGCCGCCGAGGTCGTAATCGACATGAAGCGCCTGCGAGGTGGTGTCCTGCGTCTGCGGGTTGTTACGGCCGCCGTCGTAGTAGACGGTGTCGCGGTCGTATCGGTCGTTCAGCTTGTTCGAGCCGGTGGTCAGCACGTTGGCCCGGTTGAGCGTGCCGGTGCCTTCATAGTGGCGGCCCTGGAGGGTCAGCAGCACGGAAAGGCGATCGTCCGGCTTCCACAGGGCGTGGAGGCGGCCGGCAACGTCGTCGAACCCGCCAAGGTCCTTGCCCGGCTTGGTGAACGAGGCGTCGTAAGCGTTGTTCACCCAGTTCTCGCGGTGGTTGACGAGGCCGGCGACACGGAACGACAGGGTGCTGGTGGCAGGGATCGTCACGCCGACTTCGCCGCGCACGGTGCCGAGTTCGCCCACAGTGAACTGGGCCTGTCCCTCGGCATGGTCGCCGGGGCGGCGGGTGTCCATCTTGACGACACCGGCGGGCGTGTTGCGGCCGAACAAGGTGCCCTGCGGGCCCTTGAGCACTTCCACGCTGTCAAGGTCGAAGAGCGGGAAGCCCTTGAGGTAAACGTTCTCCAGCACGACGTCGTCCAGCACGACGGAAACCGGCTGCGAAGCGTTGAAGTCGAAATCGACGTTGCCGAGACCGCGAATGTAGAGACGTGGGGCGTAGCGGCCGTTCGAGCTTTCGACATAGAGGCTGGGCGTGCGGCCGGCGAGCGAGAGAATGTCGGCGCCGCCCTCGGAGACTGCGCTGATCTTGTCTCCGCTCAGCACGGAGACCGCGATCGGCACGTCGCGGATGTTTTCCGGACGGCGCTGGGCGGTGACGACGATGTCGGCGGAAGCGTCCAGGGTGTCAGCCGTGGCGGCACCAGGCCTGGCGGCTGCGTCCTGCGCCAGGGCAGGCGCCGCGCCGGCGAGGAGCGCCGGCACGCTGGCCAGCCAATACGTCTTCATCTTCATCTTGCACCCCTTAACGGTAAGCCGGTGCGTATGGATGTTGACGCCGGAAAACCGCGCGTAGTCGGCAGGAATGGCCACGCACCTGACCGCCTTGCCGAGCGCGGGCCTCTAACCCTGCAATGTGACAATTTCGATATTGATGTTTCGCCAGCCCACAGAAAACCATAGGGAGATGGCCATGTTTACAAAGACAGTGATCACCCTGTGTCGTTTTGGCATCACTTTGCTGGGGGCCGTCGCGGCCATGTCCGGGCCGGTTTCGGCCGCTCCGGCGAAGGCCGCTTTCGACCTTGTTCCGCTTGGCGTTGAAGGCGGTGTCGTGGAGGGGGCCACCACCGCCTGGTTCATTGCGGCAAGCGGAAGTCGCAAGGGGCTGGCCTGCGATGCCGGAACGCTGGTGCCGGGCATCAGGGCGGCCATTGCGAAGGGTGGATTTCCTGCCGGAAGCCGGGCCAGCGATGTGCTTCACGAAGGGATCGGGGCCTACCTGATAACCCACCCCCATCTCGATCACGTTGCAGGACTGGTCATGGCCTCGCCGGACGACAGCGCCAAGCCGATCCTCGCTTTGCCGGAGGTCAACGCCGCGCTTTCAGCGCATTATTTCAACTGGAGCTCCTGGCCCAACATGGGCGATCGCGGCCAGCCGCCCATGCTGCGGCGTTATCGCTACGAGGATCTCGTCGCAGGCGGAAAGCCGGTGCCGGTCGGGGACACGGGCCTGAGCGTGACGGCCTATCCGCTTTCGCACGGCGGAAGCCTGTCCACCGCCTTCCTGATCCGCTCCGGCGAGGACGCGCTGCTCTGCATGGGCGACACCGGACCCGATGCCGTGGAGCATTCGGCGCGGCTCGAAGCCCTGTGGCAGGCGATCGCGCCGCTGGTGAGGGCTGGGCGCCTGCGTGCCATCATCGTCGAGACATCCTATCCCGATCCGAGAAAGGATACCGAACTTTACGGTCACCTGACGCCGAAGTGGCTTCGCGCCGAACTCGGGCGGCTTGCGGCTGCTGCTGGCGGCGCCGACAGGCTGAAGGGCCTGCCGGTCGTCATCGGTCACATCAAGCCTTCGATTGACGGGGCCGAGCCCGCCGTTTCAGCCATCATGCGGCAATTGGCCGAAGGCGGCTCGCCCCCCGTGCGCTACATTCTCGCAGAGCAGGGTAAAGCCCTGGAGCTCTGAGGCCGGTCGGAGCCTCAGGGCTCCCGGTTCAGGACAAGGCTTCGCATGTCGAGGCGGCGGTGGTTTCGGGAGAGGGCCGGGCCGCCGCAAACAGCACTGCGATCAGGCCCGCGGCAGAGGTCGCCGCGCCAGCCAGTGCCACGGCCGGATAGCCAAGGCCGAGGGAGATGACGCCGCCGCCCAGCGCGGCGCCGAGCGCGTTGCCGAGATTGAACGCGCCGATGTTCACCGATGAGGCAAGGTTGGGAGCGTCGGCGGCAGCCTTCATCACCCTCACCTGCAGGGGCGGCACGAGGGCGAAGCTGGCGATGCCCCAGAGGAAGATGAGCACCGCAGTCGGCGCGGCGTGGCTCATCGTCATCGCGAACGCGGCGAGGATTGCGGCAAGCGATCCCAGCGTCACGATCAGCGTCCGGTCGACCGAGCGGTCCGCGAATTTGCCGCCTAGCCAGTTGCCCACGGTCAGACCGAGGCCGTAAGTCACCAGCATCGCTGTCACGAAGCCCAGTGAGGCATGGGTCGCATCGTGCAGGATCGGCGTGATGTACGTGAACACGGTGAACATCGCGCTGGACCCCACGACCGTCAGGGCCAGCGCGCCGAGCACCGGCTTGCGGGTGAGGACCTTGAGTTCGGCAAGCGCGTTTCCTTTGCGCGGCGCGGGCAATGCGGGCAGGGTCAGGCGCAGGGCGGCCATCGTCGCCGCGCCAAGCACGGCGATACCCAGAAGGATGCCCGCCAGCCGAGATGCTCGCCCGCCCAGGTGGCCAGCGGCACGCCCACCACATTGGCGATCGTGAGACCCATGAACATGGCGGCTACCGCGCCGGCCTGGCGCTGGGGCGGCACGAGGCTGGCGGCCACGATCGAGCCGACGCCGAAGAATGCGCCGTGATTGAAGGAGGTGAGCACCCGCGCGCCCAGCAGCATCGCGTAGCTGCCCGACATGGCCGCGAGCAGGTTCCCGAGCGTGAAGATGCCGGCCAGTGCGATCAGCAGGGTACGGCGCGGCATGCGGCCGGTGGTCAGTGTCATCAAGGGGGCGCCGACGACGACGCCCAGCGCATAGGCGCTGACCAGTATGCCCGCGGTCGGGATCGATACGCCGAGGTCTCCGGCGATGACCGGCAAAAGTCCCATCGGCGCAAATTCGGTGACGCCGATGCCGAAGGCGCCGACGGAAAGAGCAAGGAGCCCGGGGTTCATCTTCATCGAAAGTCCTCAGACAAGCCGCCTTCGGGCCGAAGTGCCCGCATGAGCGACAGGAATGTCGGAGGCATAAATGGCCGCTTTCGAACTGGCCGGGTAGCGTCGATTAGCGCGAAGAATCTTTGCGTCTGGCGCAAAGGTGGATTAGTCATTGCGGGATGCTAGCGGAGGCTCTGCGCAGCAGGTTCCGCGATGGCCTTGGCGGATTTGATCTGGACGCCGCTCATGAAGAACAGCAGCCATGGCGACCGTTTCACCACGGCCCAGCCTGCGAATGAAACGACGAGCGCGGCCAGCGCGAGCGCGAGATAGCGCAGCGGATAAGGCACCGGCATCGCATCGATCAGCCAGAAAGTCGCGATGATGATCGGCAGGTGCAGAAGGTAGACGACAAAGGACGCATCCACCAGTTCCCGGACTTTTCTGGACTCCGTGTGGAAAAGGGACCGAGCGCCGGCGATGATGGTCTGGATGAGACAGATGGCCGCGACGGCTTTCAGTACCGGGCGTGTATACTTGGGAAGCTCGGGCGCGCCGACCGCGACGAGTGCTGTGCAGAGGGCGATCAAGGCCACCGCCCAGGAGAAGCGGTTGAATTTTCCGTTCATTTCGGGTGCTCGGTTGAGCAGCGCGCCCAGCGCGAAATAGGGCGCATATTCAAGGGAAAAGCCCAGGGACAAAGGATTCTGCAGAAGGTCGGGAATGAACGGCCCGAGCTTCAGCAGCGCCACTTCATATACCCCCACGCACAGGCCGATGGCGATCATCGTGAGCGTGAAGAACCGCGCGCCCTGACTGTCTGCGCGGTCCAGCCGGTAGGTTCTGGCCGAGGGCACGAGGGCGAGGGCCGCGGAGGCGCAGGAAAAATAGATGAGGACGATGACGAACCAGAGGTGTCCGGTCGTCTCGCGCCCCATCGTCAGAAGCTGTCGGGCCCAGAAAGCGAACGCCGTTTCCGCGTCGCTGGAGGTTTGCAGGTCGGCTGCCAGGTTCATGAGCGGTACGATCACGATCAGCCCGGCCGCCAGTGGCGGGAGCAGCCGGACGAGGCGGCTTTGCAGGTAGGCTGCCGGTTGCCGTTTGAGGAGCAGCATCGCGGTGAAGTAACCCGCGATCAGGAAAAATCCCTGCATCCGGAACAAGTGCAGGAATTCCATCAGGTGCGTGAGTGGCAGCGATCTGTCGCGGGAGAGGACGATCCAGGACTGCCCGTCATCGCGAAAGGGATGCGCCGCATGAAAAGGAATGCCGAGCAACATCAGAAAGGCGCGCACGGCGTCCAGATGATGTTCGCGGCTCGGGTGCAGAAGAGCGCCATCGGGCGCTGACGCTATACGGACATTCCCCATGGATGCTTTTTTGCGGCAAACCGCCACGTCAGACAATTACTCTCAAGGCTGATGCCAAATTGCCGATCATGTCCCATTTGGTCAGGGCAATGCCTGAGAGGCGAGGTTTTTACGAGCTAGAGGCTTCGGGCGAGCGAGAGCGAGACGATCGCGCCTTCGCGCTGTGCGCGCTGCTCGCTGCCGCTGAACGAACCGGCGCGGCTGGGCGAATAGAAGCGGCGCAGGCGGGAAAAGTCCTGCCCGTTGATCGCCTTGACCGTCAGTGTCGTCTTGAAGCCTGCGATGGCGGTTGTCTCGACATAGGCGCCCCAGAGCGCGTGATCGCGCCAGCGCAGGACTTCGCCCGTGTAGAAGACATCGCCGTGTACCGCCGCGGTCCAGTTCACGCCCCACGAGGACTTGAAAGCGGGAACATCGTGACGGAATTCGGCCGTGATGCTGCGCGGGGAAATGTCGTCCATGACGCGGTTTCTGCCGGTTACCGGGTCTCGTAGCCGCGAGCCGCGCCAGGTGCCGTCAAGAGTCAGGCGCGCGCCCTTGAGCGCGGCGTCGAGCGGGAGCGTGCCCTGCGTGGAGATGCCCCATTGCCGGGCGTTTCCGATCGTTCCCAGCGCTTCCTCTCCCGTTGGCAGGACGAGATAGCCGAGCAGTCCGGTATGCCATTGGTGATAGGCCTCCACGGCGATGGCGCCGCCCTCGCCCCAGCGGTGGTCGATCCGCGCCAGCGCCCGCGTGATGCGCGCGGGGCGCAGGCCCGAGTTGCCGCCGAGCGGGCGCCCGTCGGCCTGGTCTACCGATGCGGCGAAGTCGCCGAAGTCGAGCTGGTCTACGGTGCGCCGCATTCCGAACCGCACTTGGGTCTTGCCGGAAGGCGACCAGACGAGTGCGGCAGAGGGCTTGAGATAGGACAGGGTCTGTTCCTGCGCCGCTTCTCCCGTAACCCGGATCTGCGAGATTTCGGCCGCTATTCCCGCTTCAAGATTGAGCTTGCGGGAGAGCTTGACGGTGAGGTTGGCGAAGGCTTCGCCGCGCAGTTCGGAAACGCGGGTGGCCGCATTGGCCAGGGGCACCGCGACCAGCCCACCGCCGGTATCCTCTGCGTAGTTGAGCAGGCTGGAAAGGCGGTTGTAAGCCACTTCGGCACCGAATTCCGGGCGTATCGGGTGATCGCCCTCACGCGTGACGGTGCCGCGTCCGACCAGTTCCATCGGTTTCTGGACCTGCGAGGACAGCCCGCGATAGTCCGCTTCCACGTAATCCTCGTCGGTGGTAAAGCGCTCGGCCCGGCCGAGACCGACCAGTTTGGTGGTCCAGCCGGAGCCAATGCGGCGGGTCCAGTCCAGGCCGAGCTCGCCGCTGCGGCCTTTCTCGTCATAGGCGATATCGCGGCGGGAATCCGGCGTTTCGTCGGCGGCGGCGAAGATGTCGATGGCGCGATCGGAGGAGTAGCCTTCCTTGTTGAGCCGCAGGTTCACAGTCAGCGTGCCGCCTCCCAGCGCACCCGAAGTGGACAGGGCAAGGCCATATTCCGGGGCCTTCGCGGATATGCTTTCCTTGCGGGTGGAACTGAGGTTTCCTGCGGCATCCCGGTCGAAATAGATGCCCTCGTCGGGGTAGCGCGTCACTTCGCCGGACAGTTCGATGCTGGTCTGCCAGCCCGCGATCCGGCGTGCGTGGCTGGCGCGGACAGAAGGCGACACAAAGCCATCAGAAGTGTGGCTGAACGTCGCCGAGACATTCCCGGAGCCCCCCGCGTCCACACGCAGCACGACATTGGCGACAAGGGTCTGTCCCTGCGCTTCGGCAGCGTCGCTTCCGCGCAGCAGGACGATGCGCTCCACCCGCGAAGCGGCGATCCGGCGCAGCACTTCGGTGATGCCGCCGCCCTTCACCGTGGGGCGCTGCCCGTCGATCAGGACATTGCCCGCGCCGCCGCCGAAACCGCGCACCGAGGTTCCTTCACTGAGCAGGAACCCGGGGGTCCGTTCGAGCATGTCGAGCGCGGTCTGGGGCTGGAACGGCTTGTAGAAATCGGCCGGGTAGACCGGGTCCGGTCCCGCCGGGACGATGGCGGGCGGGGTTTCCTGTCCTGCCGGTTCGCTGGTGCGGGTTTCGTCGGGCGGAAAGATCGCGGCCGCGACGCCGGCGGCAAGGAAGGAGAGGGCGTTCATCGGGGCGCTTTCATCATGCGGGGAGACACGGCACTTCCGGCCCGTGAACCGGCGCCGGATCGCCGCCTTGGGCGGCGACAGGAAGGCTGCTTGCGGATGACATGATCGAGCCGTTTAGTTAGTTGCGAACGATTTGCAATAAGTATCAACGGGCGGCGCCACAACTCTCTGCCGAGTTCGAAAAAGCCTATCTTTCCAGCTTGGTGGCAAGGATCACGCTGGTGCTGGTCCGCTCTATCCCGTCGAGCAGTCCGATATCGTCGATCAGGTCGTTCAGCTGGCGGCTGTCGTCCGCCTCCAGCATGGCGATGATATCGAATTCGCCGCTGATCGCGTGGACGGCCTGAACGCGAGTGATCTGTTCCAGCGCGCTTTCCACGTCGCGGTGGCAGCGCGGCACCGTCTTTATCATCATGTGCGCGCGGATGCGGCTGGCGGCGAACGCCTCGCCAAGGCGCACCGTGTAGCCGGCCACCACGCCGGCTTCCTCCAGCCTTGCCAGCCGGGAATAGAGCTGGCTGCGGGAGATGTTCAGTTCCTTGGCGAGATGGGCGATCGGTTGCCGCGCGTCCTGCCGCAGCAGCGCCAGCAATCCGTCATCCGTTTCATCGAGCCGGCCACCGGAATGCACGTCATTCTCCCGGTCGTTCGTCCGCGAAGATCGCCGTTGCGGCAGCGGAACCCGCCGCGATGCGGCCACGATACATTCCCAGGTCGTTGATGGCAAACGCGGGCACGCCGTCCGGCCCCATGGCGATCAGGCCGCCGTCGCCGCCGATCGCGCCCACGGACATGATGGTGTCCTGCGCTGCGGCGGCGAGCGGCTGGCCGAGGTAGCCGACCCGGTCGCAGACCTGCCGCGCGGCGCTTTCCCGGATGAAGAATTCGCCCGATCCCGTCGCGGAAACCGCGCATTCGCCGTTCTTGGCGTAAGTGCCCGCACCGATGATCGGCGAATCCCCGACCCGGCCCCAGCGCTTGCCGGTCATGCCGCCGGTGGAGGTGGCGGCGGCGAGGTTTCCGTCCGCGTCGAGCGCCACGGCGCCCACTGTGCCGAACAGGTGCGTGCGGTCCAGCACGGCCTGGTGGTTGCCCTTCCACTTGAGGAACTGCTGCCAGCGCTCCTCCGTGCGGAACCACGACGGATCGACCTGCTCCAGCTCCTGCTGCGCGCTGAAAGCGTCGGCTCCGGCACCCATCAGCATCACGTGTGGGCTGTGATCCATCACTGCGCGGGCCGCGTCCACCGGATGGCGGGTGCGCGTGAGGCCGGCCACGGCGCCGGCCTTCTGGGAACTGCCGTCCATGATCGCGGAATCGAGTTCGTTGCGCCCTTCCGAGGTGAAGACGGCGCCGCGCCCGGCATTGAACAGCGGGTTGTCCTCCAGCACGCGCACGGCCGCAGCCACCGCGTCCAGGGAGGCGCCGCCCTTGTCCAGCACGGCGGCCCCGGCGCGCAGGGCTTCATCGAGCCCGGCCCGGTAGGCCTTTTCCTTTTCGGGCGAGAGCGAGCCGCGTTCGATGATCCCCGCGCCGCCGTGAATGGCGAGCGACCATAGCGGCACTTCCACCGCCTTGCCCCCGCGCACGGCGTAGTTCCGCTGGAACGTGGGGTTCTCCACCGTCCCCGCCGGCAAGTGCACGACAGAGCCCGCGCCGATGCCGGTCACCCGGACGTGATCGGCGGAGAAGGGGCGCGGCGGGATGCCGGTCTCGATCTGGTTGCGAGCATCGGCGCGAAGGCCCGCGCCGTTTACCAGCCATGCGCCGCCGTCCGGCGAGGTGGCATAGATGCGGCCGGTTCCGTCCGCCTCGACCGCCACCGCCGCGCTTTCGTCCACCCCGAGCCCGAACATCGGCGGGGCCTGCGGCGCGCGTTCCTTCTGGGCCTTGGCAAGGAAGGCGAAGAGCCGTCCGAGGCGGTCACGCTCCTTGAAATGGGTGTCGGTGACGATCCCTTTCAACGCGGCGATGTGCAGGAAATCGCCCTCTATCGTGTTTGCGGGACCGAAGGGATCCGCCAGAGCCTCGCCGCTGGTCAGGCTGCCGCCGTCCATCGCGCCGTAAAGCTTCTCGCCCAGCATGGCGAGGCCGGCGCTGGTTCCGCCCAGCGGCTTTCCGGCGGCGACATGGGCATCGAGCGCTTCGGCCACCGGCGTGCCGCGCCAGAACCGCACATAGTTGGACTGGTCGCCGCCGGCGATGAAGATGCCGTCGGCCTTGCGCAGCGCTTCCAGGACCTTGGGATCGTAGGCGGCCTTGCGGTTCTTGAAGACGAAAGTCTCGGCAGAGCTGATGCCGCCGATCTGACGGTAGAATTCTTCCCCGATCTCCGGTCCGTAGGAGGCACGCAGGATCACGATATGGCCCTGCCCGGCGTGTGCGAAGAACCACTTCATCGCATCGATGTTGCGGTCTCCGCCGCCCATCAGCAGCAGGCCGCCCGAATGGGTCGCGGCGGCGGGCGCGTTGACGTCTCCGATCGCGAAGTGCCGGTAGCCCGGTCCCGCCGATGCGGGAGATGCGGCGGCCAGTGCCGCCCCGCCCAGGACCATGGCGAGTGTCATGACAGGGCGATGCTTTGCGCGAAACTTCAAGATGCGAACTCCGGTTTGCCGGCCGCGCGCCTTACCCGGCAGAGCGGTGATTGCCCTGCAAAGCCGTGACGTCTGACATGCGACATTTTGCGCACACTAATCTGCAATATGAAGAAACAAAATGTCAAACTGGATTGAGCCGTTCTTCATATTGTGTTTCTTTGATGTGTCGAAAGCGTCAGGCCACGCAAGGGGGCGTGTCCGTCGCCTATCGTGGGGGCTTCATGGATTCTGCTTCGTACCGCCGCCGTCATGTCTGGATATCGGGGTGCGGGATCGCGGCCCTGAGTGTGTCGATGTGTGCGGCGATATGCGCCCCGATGAGCGCGCAGGCGCAGGAAACCCTGCAACCTCCCGAACCGGAGGGGGCGCCCATCGTCGTTACCGGCTCGCGCATTCCGCGCGTCGCCACCGAGGGGCCGGCGCCGGTCACCGTCATCAGTTCCTCCACCATTCTCGAGAACGGCTATGCCAGCGTGCCCGACATCCTGCGCGCCGTCACCCAGAACGGGGGCGAGACGCAGAGCCAGCAGTCCTTCAGCGGCGCCAGCTTCACGCCCGGCGCGCAGCAGGTGGACCTTCGCGGCCTTGGGCCGAACCATACCCTGGTTCTGGTGAACGGCCGCCGCATCGCCGATTTCCCGCTGCCGTTCCAGGGACGCAGCAACTTCACCGATATCTCGAACATCCCGGTCAGCATGATCGACCAGGTGGAGATCCTGAGCGGCAGCGCCTCGGCTATCTACGGATCGGACGCCATGGCGGGCGTCATCAACTTCAAGCTCAAGGACAAGGCCGACGGCACGACGATAGACTATCGCCACGGCCGCACCGAGCAGGGCGGGGGCATGTCGCACCGCCTTTCCGTGACGAGCGGCTGGTCGAACGACCGTTTCCACATCGTGGGCGGGGTGGAGTATCTGCTGCAGCGTCCGATCTGGGCATCGCAGCGCAGGATCCAGGACAGCACGGCGGACAATCCCACCACCGCCAGCCCGCTCGCCCGCCGCACGTTCCTGCGCTACGATCCCGATGCGGACGAATATGTCGATCCCGGCGCGTCGACGTGCGCGGGGCTGTCCTATCTCAACGGTGGCTCGACCTATTACGCCTCGCGCCCGCGCTACGGCGCCTATGATCCGGACCTTGACGATTACGGCCCCGGATACTTCTGCGGCAGCAATACCTCGATCGGCTACGGCACGATCATATCCCGGCGCGAAGGCTTCAACAGCTTCGCCTCGGCGGGCTTCAAGCTGTCCGACGCGGCGGAGCTGTTCGTCGATGCCCAGTTCGGCATCAGCAAGGTGGCGCTCATGCCGGACGTGCTGGAATGGGGTTTCCAGGACTCCTCGGGCAGCAGCGACACGACCTTCTACAATGCCTACGACAACCGGCTGGATGACTGGTACCGGCAGTTCACGCCCGAGGAATCCGGCGGTTTCCACAATGTCATGACGCGCAATCGCCAGACCACCTTCAGCGTGACGCCGGGCATCAAGGGCGCGCTGTCGGACAAGTGGTCCTACGAGCTTTCGTTCAATCACAGCGAATACCGCGCCAGGGTCGAGTTTCCCGAAGTCATCGCGGCCAAGGCCAATGCGCTGTTCCTGGGCGAGCAGATCGGCACGGACGAGGACAGCGGCTATCCGATCTTCAACGCCGATCCCTCGCGCCTCTACACGCCGCTCACCCAGTCCGAGTACGAGAGCATCACCGCCTATTCGGTCTACCGGCCGAAAAGCTGGACCGACAATCTCCAGGCAACGCTCACCAGCACGAGCCTGTTCGAACTGCCCGCCGGGCCGGTGGGCTTCGCCGCCGTGGCCGAAGGTGGAAAGCAGGGCTACGATCTCAACCCGGACCCGCTGGCGCTGACCGATTACTACTATGGCCTCAAGGACAGCGACGGGCACGGTTCGCGCAGCCACTGGGCGATCGGCGGCGAACTGCGCGTGCCGGTGACGAGCTTCCTCCAGCTTTCCGGCGCGGCGCGCTATGACGGCTATCGCTTTGCCGGCAACACCATCGGCCGGTTCACGTACAACGGCGGGCTGGAAGTCCGCCCGATGCGCACGCTTCTGCTGCGCGCCGCCTACGGTACGGGCTTCCGCGCGCCGGACCTGCACTATGTCTTTACCGGCCCCGGCAATACCCACCCTTCAGCGACCGACTATTACCTCTGCCGGACCGAGGAGCCCGACGAGGAAATCGGCGATTGCTCCTACTCGGACGAAGGCATCGTCGCCAAGCGCAACGGCAACCGCAGCCTGAAGCCGGAAACCAGCAAGTCGCTCAACGCCGGTTTCGTCTGGCAGCCGAGCCCGCGTTTCGACGTCTCGGTGGACTATTTCCGCGTATCGCTGTCGAACCAGGTGCAGGATCTCTCGATCGACCAGCTCCTGCGCGACGAGGCCGATTGCCGCATCGGCGAGACCAATTCGGGCAGCCCGGTCGATATCAATTCGCCGACCTGCCAGGACGCCATCGCCCGCGTGCAGCGCTATGCCAGCGGCGTGAACGAGGGCGAGCTGGATTCCGTCTCGATCAACCCGATCAACATCGCGCACGAGAAGACCAGCGGCATCGACGTGGCACTCCACGCGAACCTGCCCACCGGTTTCGGGCTGTTTTCGCTGACCGGATCGCACACCCACGTGTTCAAGCACAGCTTCCGGCAATATCCGGGCGACGCTTCGATCGACAAGCTGGCTTACGACAGCGGCTATGACATCCCGCGCGACAAATCGACCGCCAGCGTAAGCTGGAACCTCGAACAGCTTACCTGGACCGTTTCGGGAACGCGGCTGGGCAAGCTGCCCAATTACGACGAAGACGCCTACATCAAGGCGAGCTACCTGTTCAACACCAGCATCCAGTACGATTTCACCGACCATCTGCGCGGGTCGCTGACGGTGAACAACGTACTGGATCGCAACCCCGTGAAGGACCGCAGCTACGCGGCTTATCCCTATTACGACATCAGCTGGTTCGACAGCGTGGGCCGCAGCATCTACCTTGAGATGACGTGGAAGATCGGAGGCAAGGGCTTCTAGGGTCCTGACCCATTAATCACGCCTGCGAGGCACCGGAATGGCGAACATATCGGGCCAAAGCGGCTGCCGGGCGGGCTGGTTGCCCGTCCAAAGC